>NZ_JBHUXS010000003.1:399396-464719 GCF_042669245.1 Streptomyces sp. NPDC057249
GTCCGGGGGCGGAGCCCCCGCCCCCGGACCCGAAAGGCACCCATGGACCTCGTCATCCGCGATGCGACCGTCGTCGACGGCACCGCCACCCCCTCGTACCGCGCCGACGTGGCCGTCACCGACGGCCGCATCACGGAGATCCACCGCGAGGACTCCCCCGGCCCCCGCCCCACGGGGCACCGCGCCCTGGACGCGGGCGGCCTCGCCCTCTCCCCCGGCTTCATCGACATGCACGCCCACAGCGATTTGGCGCTGCTCCGCGACCCGGACCACAGCGCGAAGGCCGCGCAGGGCGTCACGCTGGAGGTGCTGGGCCAGGACGGCCTGTCGTACGCGCCCGTGGACGACCGCACGCTCGCCCAGGTCCGCCGCTCCATCTCCGGCTGGAACGGCGACGGCGAGGACATCGACTTCGACTGGCGGACCGTCGGCGGCTACCTGGACCGCCTCGACCGCCAGGGCATCGCGGTCAACGCCGCCTACCTCATCCCGCAGGGCACGGTCCGGATGTACGCGGTGGGCTGGGACGACCGCCCCGCCACCGAGGCCGAACTGGACCGGATGCGGCAGCTGGTGGACCAGGGGATGCGCGAGGGCGCGGTCGGCATGTCCTCGGGCCTCACCTACACCCCCGGCATGTACGCGGACGACGCCGAACTCACCGAGCTCTGCCGGGTGGTGGCCGCGCACGGCGGCTACTACTGCCCGCACCACCGCTCGTACGGAGCGGGCGCCCTGGAGGCGTACGAGGAGATGGTGCGGCTCACCCGCAGCGCGGGCTGCGCCCTGCACCTGGCCCACGCGACCATGAACTTCGGGGTGAACGAGGGCCGCGCCCCCGACCTGCTCGCCCTCCTGGACGACGCGCTCGCCGCCGGCGCCGACATCTCCCTCGACACCTACCCGTACACCCCCGGCTGCACGACGCTCGTCGCGATGCTGCCCAGCTGGGCGAGCGAGGGCGGCCCGGAGGCGGTGCTGGCCCGGCTGGCCGACGCGGGGACGGCCGCCCGCATCCGCCACGACCTGGAGATCGTGGGGTCGGACGGCTGCCACGGGGTGCCGATCGAGTGGGACACCATCGAGATCTCCGGCACCGGCGAGCCCGCGCTCGCCGCATACGTCGGGCGTACGGTGGCCGAGTCGGCGGCCCTGCGGGGCGAGGAGCCCTGGGTGACCGCCCGGCGGCTGCTGGTGGAGGACCGGCTCGGGACGACGATCCTCCAGCACGTGGGCCACGAGGAGAACGTCCGGCAGATCATGCGCCACCGGGTGCACACCGGCGGCAGCGACGGCATCCTCCAGGGCGACAAGCCGCACCCCCGCGCGTACGGCACTTTCCCCCACTACCTGGGCCGGTACGCGCGCGAGCTGGGCATCCTCTCCCTGGAGGAGTGCGTCGCCCACCTCACGGCCCGCCCGGCGGCCCGGCTGCGGCTCCCCGACCGGGGCCTCGTGCGCGAGGGCTACCGCGCCGACCTGGTCCTCTTCGACCCGGCGACGGTGGCGGCGGGTTCGACGTTCGAGGCCCCCCGCACCCTCCCGGTGGGCATCCCGCACGTGCTGATCGACGGCCGCTTCGTGATCGAGGACGGCAGGCGTACGCAGGTGCTGGCGGGGCGGTCGGTGCGCTCGGCGGGGGGCGCAGTGTAGTTTCTCCGCCCCCCGCCAGGGCAACCGGCTGTCATGAATATCTCTGCGACAGCCTCGAAGGGCCGGGGAAAGGCCCGGCGGGCGGGAAACAGCACAGCCGTGGAAGCGGCCGGCCGTGCGGGGTTCGTGGCACGCGGGGTCATCTACTTCCTCGTCGGGCTCCTCGCCCTGCGCATCGCGTTCAACGGCGGCGACGGTGACGGCAAGGGCGGCGGCGGAAAGCAGGCGGACCGGGGCGGGGCTCTCGCGGAGATCGCGCAGAAGCCCTTCGGCCACGTGCTGCTGTGGGTCCTGGGCATCGCGCTCGTGGGCATGGCCCTGTGGCGGCTGTCCGAGGCGGCGTTCGGTGCGGCGGGCCCGGACGGGCACAAGGCGACCAAGCGGCTGGCCTCCGGCGGGCGGGCCGTCTTCTACGGCTTCGTGGCCTACTCGGTCCTGTCGTTCGCGGCCGGTGACAAGGGCAGCGGCAGCGGCAAGGGCGACGCCCGCTCGCAGGACGTCACGGCCCGCGCGCTGGACCTGCCGGGCGGGCGCTGGCTGGTGGGCGCGGCCGGTGTGGGCATCGCCTGTGCGGGCCTGTGGATCGCGGGCCGCGCGGCGCTGCGGAAGTTCCACAAGCACCTGCGCATGGGCGACATGTCCCCGGCCATGCGGCGGGCCGTCGACGTCACCGGGATCTTCGGCGGGGTCAGCCGGGGCCTGGTCTTCGCCGTCGCCGGAGGTTTCGCGGTGTCGGCGGCGGTGAAGGCGCGCTCCGGTGAGGCCAAGGGCATGGACGACACCCTGCGGTCCTTCAGCGCCACCCCGGCCGGCCCGTGGCTGCTGGGCCTCATCGCGGTCGGCCTGGTCGCCTTCGGCCTCTTCTCCCTCGCCAACGCGCGGTGGCGCAGGATCTGACGCGCGTGACGCGCGACGAAGGGGCGGGGCCGCGGAGGCCCCGCCCCTTCTCACGTACGACGGGTCACGGCTTGGGCAGCGCACACCCCGCACGGTTCAGGTCGAAGACGTTGCCGGTGCCGATGCAGGCGGCGATGCCGTAGGTCTCCTGGGCGTAGTTGATCCCCTGGCGGACCGTGACCTGGCCGTTCTCGTCGACCTCGCAGGGGTTGTTGTCCGTGCAGCGCCCGCCGTCCTCGTTACCGGTGTTGTTGACGGCGACGACCTTGCCGGTGGCGTCGTCGATCACCGGCGAGCCGGAGGTGCCGCCGATGGTCTGGCAGGCGGAGGTGTAGCGGACCGAGTCCTTCCAGGTCCAGCCGCCCTCCTTGAGGCGGTAGACGAACCCGTCGATGTCACAGCTGTAGGTGCGCTTCCAGTACCCGGACGCGACGGTGATCGCGGTGCCCGCGACGGGATGCGTGGTGCTGAGCTCCAGCGCCTTGATGCCGTAGCGGCTCTCGATCTGCGCGTATGTGGAGGTGAGCTGGTACACCGAGATGTCGGTGTCCGTCATCGTCCCGTACGCGATCTTGCTCGCCCGGAGCGTGCCGACGCCTCTGCCCGAGGCGTTGAGCAGGGTGAAGCTGCGGCTGGACGAGCGGTTGAACACGACCGTGCCGGGGGCCGGGAAACCGGTCTCCAGGCAGTGCCCGTTGGACAGTACGAGGGCGGGGTCGCCCGGCTGCGAGGAGGGTGTGCGGACGACCGAGCCGGAGCAGTTGCTGAGCGCCACGGTCCCGGCGAAGGTGACCGCCTGGGCGCGTACCGGCTTGTCGGCCTCGACCGCGGTGCGGCCGGACGGTGCCGAGGCCGCGGCCGTGCCGGACGGTGCCGCGCCGTGGCTCGTGGCCGCGGTCGCGGGTGCGATGCCCGCTCCCAGGAGCAGCACCGCGAAGAATGCACCGATGAGAGGCTTTTTCATGTGGGGGTCCCCTCTTGCGAATGAACAGAGCGCTACTGGCCTCTGCGACCGAAGGTCCTTCGGTTTGACATGCGCATGTTGACGTATGGAGAGGGGGCGCACAAGGGGCGGATTCCGGCCGCGTGTTCAGGTCACCAGACCCTGCCGGTAGGCATAGACGACCGCCTGGACGCGGTCGCGCAGTCCGAGCTTGGCCAGGATGCGCGAGACGAACGTCTTCACCGTCTCCTGGCTGATCACGAGCGCGGCCGCGATCTCGCTGTTGGAGAAACCGTCCGCGATGAGGCGCAGGACCTCCAGTTCGCGCGGGGTCAGCGGGATGCCGGAGGAGGTGTCCCCGACAGGGCGGATACGGGCGGCGTAGCGGCCGACCAGCCGGCGCGTCACCTCCGGGTCGATCAGCGCCTGGCCCGTGTGCACGGTCCGGATGCCGTGCAGCAGCCGGTCGGGCGGGGCGTCCTTCAGCAGGAACCCGCTCGCCCCCGCCCGCAGCGCCTCGTACACGTACTCGTCCAGGTTGAACGTGGTCACCACGAGCACCTTCGCGGGCCGCTCCACGCCCGCCCCGGCCAGCAGCCGGGTCGCCTCGATGCCGTCGAGCTCGGGCATGCGGATGTCCATCACCACGACGTCCGGGCGCAGCCGCCCGGCCATCTCGACGGCGGTCCGCCCGTCCCCGCACTCGCCCGCCACCTCCAGGTCCGGCTGGGCGTCGATGATCGTGGCGAGGCCGGTGCGGACGAGGACCTGGTCGTCGCAGACGAGGACGCGGACCGGGCCGGTCACGACGCGCTCCCCGAGGGTATCCGGGCCCGTACGACGAAGCCGCCGCCCGGATCGGGCTCCGCACGGAACTCGCCGCCGAGCACGCCGACCCGCTCGCGCAGCCCGGCCAGCCCGCGCCCGCTGCCCGGGGGCACCTCGGCGCGCTTCCCGGTGCCGTCCGTGCCGACCTCCACGGTGATCTCTCTTCCGCCGTGCCGCACGCTCACCGAGGTCCGGCTGCCGTGGGCGTACTTGAGGGCGTTCGTCAGCGCCTCCTGGACCACCCGGTAGGCCACCAGCTCGGCGCTCCCGGTGGACTCGGCGGGGACCCCCTCCTCGCTGAAGTCCACGCTCTGCCCGGCCCGCCGCGCCTGCTCGACCAGGACCGGGATGCGGCCGGCCGACGGCTCCCGCTCCCCGGCGCCGTGGCCCGGGTCGAGCAGGTCGAGCAGGTGGCGCAGGTCGTTGACGGCCCGCCGTCCGGTGTCGGTGACGCTGCTCAGGGCGCGGTCGAGCCGGTCGGGCGCGGCGGTCAGATAGCGGGCCGCCTCGGCCTGGACGATCATCGCTGTCACGTGGTGGGTCACCACGTCATGCAACTCGCTCGCGATCCGGGCCCGTTCGGCGGTGCGGCTCTCCTCGGCGACCCGCAGTCGGCGGTCGGCCTCGGCGGCCCGGGTGGCGCGCAGCCACGCCCCGACGCCCCAGACGAGGATCAGCACCAGATAGAACGTCAGGAACTCCTCCGCCGGCTCGGTGCCGTACCGGTGCAGGGCGAGCGCCAGCGGCACGTACGCGGCGGTGAACGCGACCGCGGCGACGCGCCGGTGGCGGTCCAGGTGGGCCCCCGCGCTCAGCACGGCGATGGGCAGCGCGGTCCCGGCGACCAGGTGGTAGCCGCCGAGCTGGTCGACGGCGAAGCCCAGCGAGACCAGGACCAGGCAGAGCACCGGCCACCGCCGCCGCAGGGCGAGCGACAGGCTCTCCAGCACGGCGGCCACCGCGCCCAGTGCGTCGAACGGGCGCTCCGCCACGGCGCCGAGCGCCGTCCCGTGCCGGTGCAGGGCGGGAACGAGCGACATGGCCAGGAGCAGCAGCCCGAACGGCAGGTCGCGGACGACGGGGTCGAGCCGCTGCCACCGCTCCGACCGCCGGACGGTGGTGTCCAACCGCCGCCACGTCGCCGGTACTTCGCGAAGACTGATCACCGGGGCACTGTAGTGGCGGCCGGGGCCGGGGCGGCGCGCCGGCCACTCCGCGGCGCCAGATGGCCGCGCCGGCGGGCCAGCCACAGGAACGCGAGCGTCACGAGCATCCCGAAGACCACGGAGTACACACTCGCCTCCGGCCCGAAGTCGCCGCCGGTGACCAGCTCGGAGCCGGTGGCCGTCGAGTCCAGGAGGCCCTGCGAGGCGCCGTTGCCCGAGACCTCCGAGCTGAAGATCCCGGCCGCGGCGAAGTTCCAGGCGAAGTGCAGGCCGATGGGCAGCCACAGGCTGCGGGTGGCGGCATACGCGGCGCCGAGCATGCCGCCCGCCTCGATCGCGATGGCGAGCGCGCCCCACAGGTTCGCGTCCGGGTTGGCCAGGTGCATCAGCCCGAACAGCAACCCGGTCGACGTCAGCGCGATCAGGGTCCCGGCGCGCTCCTCGACGAGCCGGAACAGCACGCCCCGGAACACCACTTCCTCGGTGACGGCGGCAGCGGCCATGAAGCCGACGAACCCGACCGCGCCCGTGACCGACCCCAGACCGTCCACCTCGTAGTCCCCGAGGAAGGCGATGTTCGCGATGACGGCCACGAACAGCCCCAGCCCGATCAGCGCGCCGCGCCCCAGCGCCGGCACCGCACCGTCCCGGGCCAGCTCGGAGACCGGGCGGCGCTCGGTGCGCCCCACCACCCACCGGTAGACCAGGACGGCGAGCACCGCCGTCACGAGGCCGATCACGAGCGTGAGCCACGGATTCCCGTCCACCGCGCTGACGCACTGCCCGCCGACCGCCCAGACCGCCACGACGGCGAGAAGCTGCCAGACCACTCTCATGAGACCCCCTTCGACGCGCCGCGGCGGGTCGCCCCGGCTGCCCCTGAACGCTATGGAGGTCCGGCGCCGAAAGCGTCACCGCTGGGTGGACACCCGCGTGTAGCTCGCACGGGGGACGACGCGGGCCGGATCAGGGTTTCGCCGCCACCGCCGCCGCCTCCCGCGACAGCTGTACGGCCTGCCGCAGGCTCAGCCCCGGCTCGGCCTCCCGCAGTGCCTTGACCGCCGCCACCGCGTCGAGGGGTCCGTCGTATCCGCCCGCCGTGATCCGCCGCGCGGCCCAGCGCCCGCGCAGGTCCGCGTCCGGGACCCCCGTCTGCGCCTCGGCCAGCGCGAGGGCCCGCTCCAGGCCGGGGCGGTCCGCGTCCGTCGCCCGGGCCAGCCCCTCGCGCAGCGCGGCGACCACGGCGTCCGCGTCCCGCACCACGATCACGGCCATGTCCTTCTTCCCGTTTCCGATCATGTACCGACCCTCCCCCTGAGCACCCGGGCGCATACGGCTGTTGAGCTACTTCAGAGGTACGGACGGGCCCGGGACGGACCGGGACCGCGTACGGGCGGCCGGCTTCGCGCCGCGCCCGCCGGAGGGCGCGCGGCTCACCGCGTGAGCCCCGGCGCACGCCACTCCGTGGCGTATGTCACCCGTTCCGGTCCGTCACACCACCGCGCCACCCCATTCCAAGCCCCGGGCCTCCCGTGACCGGCGTTCCCACGGTTCACGGGAGGCGGGCGCATGGCGATGAAAGCCCGCGCCGAGGTGCGCCCACGCCCGGGCGGGCCAACCGGCGGGCAAAGCCCGGGCGGCCCGTGAAACACAGTCGTAAGCTCGCTGACATGCAGGTCATCCAGTCCACGAAGCTCGCCAACGTCTGCTACGAGATCCGCGGCCCCGTGCTCGAGGAGGCGATGCGGCTGGAGGCGGCCGGGCATCGCATCCTCAAGCTGAACACCGGCAACCCCGCCGCGTTCGGCTTCGAGTGCCCGCCCGAGATCCTTGAGGACATCCTGCGCAACCTCGCCGGGGCGCACGGCTACGGCGACGCGAAGGGGCTGCTGTCCGCGCGCCGGGCGGTGATGCAGCACTACCAGACCAAGGGCATCGACCTGGACGTCGAGGACGTCTACCTCGGCAACGGCGTCTCCGAGCTGATCCAGATGTCGATGCAGGCGCTGCTGGACGACGGCGACGAGGTGCTGGTCCCGGCTCCGGACTACCCGCTGTGGACGGCCTCGGTCTCGCTGGCGGGCGGCACGGCCGTGCACTACCGCTGCGACGAGCAGTCGGACTGGATGCCCGACCTCGCCGACATCGAGCGGAAGATCACCGACCGCACCAAGGCGATGGTGATCATCAACCCGAACAACCCGACGGGTGCCGTCTACGACGACGAGATGCTGCGCGGGCTGACGGAGATCGCCCGCCGGCACAACCTGGTCGTCTGCTCCGACGAGATCTACGACCGCATCCTCTACGACGGCGCCACGCACACCCCCACCGCGACGATCGCCCCGGACCTGATGGTCCTGACCTTCAACGGGCTGTCGAAGAACTACCGGGTCGCCGGGTACCGCTCGGGCTGGATGGCCGTCTGCGGCCCCAAGGCGCACGCCTCCTCGTACATCGAGGGGCTGACGATCCTGGCCAACATGCGGCTGTGCGCCAACATGCCCTCGCAGCACGCCGTCGCCACCGCGCTCGGCGGCCGGCAGTCGATCAACGACCTGGTGCTCCCGGGCGGCCGCATCCTGGAGCAGCGCGATGCGGCGTACGACCTGCTGACGCAGATCCCGGGCGTGACCTGCGTGAAGCCGAAGGGCGCGCTGTACCTCTTCCCCCGGCTCGACCCCAAGGTCTACAAGATCAAGGACGACCGGCAGATGGTCCTGGACCTGCTGCGGGCCGAGAAGATCATGGTGGTGCAGGGCACCGGGTTCAACTGGCCCGACCCCGATCACTTCCGCGTGGTGACGCTGCCCTCGACGGAGGACCTGACGGACGCGATCGGCCGGATCGCGCACTTCCTGGACGGCTACAGCCAGGTGTAGCCGTACCACCGCCCCAGCTCTTCTCGAAGATGGACAACTTTAGACTGAATCCAAGCTAGGATGGTTCTCGCAACACCACCAGGAGGCCATCCATGTACGAACCGATCCGCACCAAATCGGTCCACACACCGGCCGACCACGCCGGCGACTTCCCGCACCGCACCCGCGAGGAGGAGCTGGACATCCAGCTCGCCGGACACCTGGCCGCCCTGCTCGCGGTCACCGACGAGCTGGGTCTCGGCGAGGCGGGCGACCGCATCGCCGGGCAGGTGGCCAGGCTGCGCGGCGCCCCGCCCGCCCGCCACGCCGGACTGAGCGACGCCCCCGCGGCCGCCCTCCACCGCCGCGCCCACGCCCTCGCGGGCCGGGCCCTGGTGGTGGCGGCGTCCCGCGCCGACACGGCGGCGGCGATCCTGTCCGCCGAGCGCATGGACGCCCACACCGAGGCGCTCGCCGCCGACGCGCGGACGCCGGTCGGCGCCCACTGACGGCCCCGGTCCACGCACCGCAGAGGTACGTGGACCGGGCGCCACCCAGACCCTCACGGACCGGGCGAGGCCCCTTGCCGGGCCGTGCGCGTGGACTCGAAGGTCACGTCCCCGAGCTCGCACCTCGCGCCGCCCCACACCGGAACCGGACCGGTGACCCGCCGGGACGCCGTGGCGCCCACCGCCAGGCCGGCCACGGTCGCACGGCCCTCCCCCGCGTCCAGCCCACGCCCCTTGCCGCTCCGCAGGTCCCGGAACACCACGTGCACGGTGTACGTCCCGGGCCGCGCCGCCCCGCTCGTGACCCGTACGCCCGCCACCGGGCGGCCCGTCACCTCGTCCCGGCCGCAAAAGGTGACGGTGACGTCCTCGCCCGGGAACCGCATGTTCGCGTGGACCTTCCCGGACGCCCAGATGTACGCGACCACGGTGCCGAACAGACCCAACAGCACCAGGCCGACCAGCGCGCCGACGGCGATCATGGCCACCGTCCAGCCGCCCATCCGATACCCGGGTAAGAGCGGCGGGCCGCCCTCCGACGTGTTCGGGTACGGCGGATACCGCATGCCGACGACCCCCTCCGCCTCCGCGCACCGGCGGCGCGACCGGGCCGACTGTACGGTCGCGGGCATCACCCTTGCGGCTCCGCAGGGTCACAACACCACTACGAACAGGACGGGTTGAACGGGACAACGGCCCCCGAAGCCGCTTCGGAGGCCGTCGTCCCACGTACGCGGGCTCAGCCCAGGCGCTCGACCAGCGCGCGGTACTCGTCCCACAGCTCCTTCGGCGTGTGGTCGCCGAAGGTGTTGAGGTGCTCGGGGACCAGTGCCGCCTCCTCGCGCCAGACCTCCTTGTCGACCTTCAGCAGGAAGTCGAGGTCGGCCTCGGAGAGGTCCAGGCCCTCGGTGTCGATCGAACCCTTCGCGGGAAGGATGCCGATCGGCGACTCGACGCCCTCGGCCTTCCCCTCCAGGCGCTCGACGATCCACTTCAGGACGCGGCTGTTCTCGCCGAAGCCGGGCCAGACGAACTTGCCCGCGTCGTTCTTGCGGAACCAGTTCACGTAGTAGATCTTCGGCAGCTTCGACTGGTCCGGCTTGTCGGCGCCGACCTTGAGCCAGTGGCCCATGTAGTCGCCCATGTTGTAGCCGCAGAACGGCAGCATGGCGAACGGGTCGCGGCGCAGCTCACCGACCTTGCCCTCGGCGGCGGCGGTCTTCTCGGAGGCGACGTTGGCGCCGAGGAAGACACCGTGCTGCCAGTTGAAGGACTCGGTGACCAGCGGGACCGCCGAGGCGCGGCGGCCGCCGAAGAGGATGGCCGAGATCGGCACGCCCTTCGGGTCCTCCCACTCGGGCGCGATGATCGGGCACTGCCCGGCCGGCACGGTGAACCGGGCGTTGGGGTGGGCGGCGGGCGTCCCGGACTCGGGGGCCCAGTCGTTGCCCTTCCAGTCCGTGAGGTGCGCGGGCGGCTCCTCGGTCATGCCCTCCCACCAGACGTCACCGTCGTCGGTGAGCGCGACGTTGGTGAAGACGGAGTTGCCCCACATCGTCTTCATCGCGTTGGCGTTGGTGTGCTCACCGGTGCCGGGCGCGACGCCGAAGAAGCCCGCCTCCGGGTTGATCGCGTACAGCCGGCCGTCCTCGCCGAACCGCATCCAGGCGATGTCGTCGCCGATGGTCTCCACGGTCCAGCCGGAGATCGTGGGCTCCAGCATCGCGAGGTTCGTCTTGCCGCAGGCGCTCGGGAACGCGGCGGCGACATACTTCGACTCGCCGCGCGGCGGGGTGAGCTTCAGGATCAGCATGTGCTCCGCGAGCCAGCCCTCGTCGCGCGCCATCACGGAGGCGATGCGCAGCGCGTAGCACTTCTTGCCGAGCAGCGCGTTGCCGCCGTAGCCGGAGCCGTACGACCAGATCTCGCGGTCCTCCGGGAAGTGCGAGATGTACTTGGTCTCGTTGCAGGGCCAGGGGACGTCCTCCTGGCCCTCCGCCAGCGGTGCGCCCAGCGTGTGGACGGCCTTCACGAAGAAGCCGTCGGAGCCCAGCTCGTCGAGCACGGGCTGCCCCATACGCGTCATGGTGCGCATCGAGACGGCGACGTACGCGGAGTCGGTGATCTCGACGCCGATCGCGGACAGCGGGGACCCGAGCGGGCCCATGCAGAACGGCACGACGTACATGGTCCGGCCGCGCATCGAACCGCGGAAGACGCCCTGCTCCCCCGTGAAGATCTCCCGCATCTCGGCGGGGTCCTTCCAGTGGTTCGTCGGACCGGCGTCCTCCTCCTTCGCGGAGCAGATGAACGTACGGGTCTCGACGCGGGCGACGTCGCTGGGGTCGGAGGCCGCGTAGTAGGAGTTCGGGCGCTTGATCTCGTCCAGCTTGGTGAACGTGCCCTTGGCGACGAGCTCCCCGCACAGGCGCTCGTACTCGGCCTCGGAACCGTCGCACCAGACCACCCGGTCCGGCTCGGTGAGTGCTGCGATCTCGTCCACCCAGGAGATGAGCTCCTGGTGGTTGGTGGGAACAGTGAGGGGAGCCGCGATGTCGCGCGCCACGATCGCTCCTTGGTGAGGGTGTATTCGGTTGGTGCCTGTGCCCCGTGGGGGCTGCGACCCGGATGCGTGTACCCCTTCGAATTCCCCTTGGCGCTCATCCGGTGCCGACCGCACTCATTTGATCATCCGGCCCTCGCGCCCATATGTCCAGAGGGCCGCCCATGTGAGCATCAGCACTCGGTCACCGCCCATATCCGGTCCCTACGGGGGCGTAGGTACGATGCGGGAATGACTGCTGCCGCCGCGCCCGACACCGCCGGTCCCCGCCCGGCCACGCTCGCCGACGCTCCGCTGAAGCCACGGATGCGCGGCTGGCTGCACGCGGGGATGTTTCCCGCCGTCGTCATAGCGGGTCTGGTCCTCGTCGCCCTCTCCGACAGCACCCGGGGCCGGATCGCCTGTGCGATCTACGTGCTGACGGCGTGCCTGCTCTTCGGGGTGAGCGCGCTCTACCACCGGGGTACGTGGGGGCCGCGCGGCGAGGCCGTGCTGCGCCGGCTCGACCACGCCAACATCTTCCTGATCATCGCGGGGACGTACACCCCACTCACCCTGCTCCTGCTCCCCGAGTCCACCGGGACGCCCCTGCTGTGGGCGGTGTGGGCGGCGGCGCTCGCGGGCATCGCGTTCCGGGTCTTCTGGGTCGGCGCGCCGCGCTGGCTGTACACGCCGTGCTACATCGCCATGGGCTGGGCGGCCGTCTTCTTCCTGCCCGACTTCATGCGGACCGGCGGGATCGCGGTGCTGGTGCTGGTGGTCGTCGGCGGCGTGCTCTACAGCGCGGGCGGCGTCATCTACGGCATCAAGCGGCCGAACCCGTCACCGCGCTGGTTCGGCTTCCACGAGGTCTTCCACTCGCTGACCCTGGCCGCGTTCGTGGTGCACTACGTCGGCATCTCGCTGGTGGCGTACACCCACAGCTGACGCCCCCGCCAGGGCTTTCGCGGGGGCACCCGAGGCGCCCCCGCGCCCGCTCAGGCCCCGCCGAGCGCGCGGGCCAGCGCCTCCGCGTCCGTCGTCGGGGCGTCGCAGACGAAGTGCCGGCAGACGTACGCGGTCGGCGCACCGCCCACCCTCTCCCGCTCCGCCAGCAGCGGGAACTCCGCCCCGCCCGGCTCCCCCGCCGCGACGACCGCGCCGGGCGCCCGCCCGAGCAGCGCCGTACGGTGCAGCTCCCCGCCCACCGGCCCGGCGACCGCCACCTCGCGCGGTCCGTCGAGCAGCGCCTCGGCCACCGCGAGCCCCCAGCCGATGAAGCGCGGGGCGCGCGGGCCCAGCGCCTTCACGACACCCAGCGCCTCCTCGGCGGCGGTGCGGTGCGGCTCGGACCCTGTGTGCGCGGCGTACGAGAGGAGCGCGCCGGCGGCGGCCGTCCAGCCGGCCGGGGTCGCGCTGTCGGTGGGGTCCTGGGGCCGCCGGATCAGCCGCTCGGCGTCGTCCGCCGTGTCGTACAACTGGCCGCCCTCGCCCCGGAAGTGCTGGAGCACGATGTCCAGCAGGAACCCGGCGAACTCCAGCCAGACCCCCTCGCCGGTGACCCCGGCCAGCGCGAGGAAGCCCTCCGCGACGTCTCCGTAGTCCTCGAGGACCCCGGCGTGGTCACCGGTGCGTCCGTCCTTCGACGTCCGTACGAGCCGGGCGACGGGGCCCATGTGCACCCGCACCAGCAGGTCGGCCGCCTCGGTGGCCCGCTCGACCAGGTCGGGCCGGTCGAAGAAGGCGCCCGCCTCGGCGAGCGCGGCGATGGCGAGTCCGTTCCAGGCGGCGACGACCTTGTCGTCGCGCCCCGGACGCGGGCGCTCCTCCCGGGCGGCGAGCAGCCGCTCCCGTACGCCGGCGGCGCGGGGGTCGTCGGGGTCGCCGGGCAGCTGGAGCACCGAGAAGCCCTCCTCGAAGGTGCCCTCCTCGGTCACCCCGTAGTACTCGGCGGCGAACGCGGCGTCCTCCTCGCCCAGCACCTCGCGCAGCTGATCCGGCGTCCACACGTAGTACGCGCCCTCGACGTGCTTGCCGTGCGCGTCCTCGCTGTCGGCGTCGAGCGCGGAGGCGAACCCGCCCTCGGGCGTCCGCAGCTCGCGCACCATGAAGTCGGCCGTCTCCAGGGCCACCCGCCGGGCGAGCTCGGACCCGGTGGACCGCCAGAGGTGGGCGTACACCCGGCAGAGCAGCGCGTTGTCGTACAGCATCTTCTCGAAGTGCGGGACGACCCATTCCCGGTCCACGGCGTACCGGGCGAACCCGCCGCCGATCTGGTCGTAGATCCCGCCCCGGGCCATCGCCGCGCAGGTGTCGGCGGCCATCTGGAGGGCGCCGCCGGCCCCGGTGCGGGCGTGGTGGCGCAGCAGGAACTCCAGCACCATGGACGGCGGGAACTTGGGCGCCCCGCCGAACCCGCCCCGCTTCTCGTCGTAGTCCCGGGTCAGCCCGAGCAGCGCCTGCGCGAGCTCCGCCTCCCCGGGCGGCCCGTCCCCGCCATGGGCGAGGCTGCGCTCGGACAGGTCCCGCACGATCCGCCCGGCCACCTCCCCGACCTCGTCGCGCCGGTCGGTCCAGGCGGCGGCGACGCCTTCGAGCACCTGCCGGAACGACGGCATCCCGTGCCGCGCCTCGGGCGGGAAGTAGGTCCCGAAGTAGAACGGCTCGGCGTCCGCGGTGAGGAACACGGTCATCGGCCACCCGCCCTGCCCGGTCGCCGCCTGCACCGCCTCCATGTACACCGCATCCACGTCGGGCCGCTCCTCGCGGTCCACCTTCACGGACACGAAGTGCTCGTTCATGTACGCGGCGGTCGCCTCGTCCTCGAACGACTCGTGCGCCATGACGTGGCACCAGTGGCACGAGGAGTACCCGACACTCAGCAGCACGGGGACATCGCGCCGCCGCGCCTCCTCGAAGGCCTCGGGCGACCAGGGCCACCAGTCGACCGGATTGTCAGCATGCTGAAGCAGATACGGCGAGGTCACACCAGCCAACCGGTTCATGCGAGCCAGCCTCTCACAGCGCCGGACCCGGGCACGGGGACCGCCGCGAGACACTAGGCTGAGCCTCGACGGTCCCGGACTGTTCAAGCTCCTCGAAGGAGGTGCGCCATGACTGCCGAGATGGTGGCGCCCGAGTGGATGCACGCGCAGATCAGCGCGGAGCAGTACGACTCGTGGTCCGAGGAGCAGTGCGCCGGCATCGAGGTCGTGGACGGGATGGTCGTCGTGAGCCCGAGCGCCTCCAAGCGCCACGACCGGCTGGCCCGCATCCTGGCCAACGCCCTGGACGCCGCCGCGGGCCCCGACTGGAACGCGGACACGGACTTCGACGTCCGTCTCCAGGACGTCCCCCTCACCAACCGCCGTCCTGATGTCACCGTCTACCGGGCGGAGACCATCGACCTCACGCCCACCCGCCCCGAGCACGTCCTCCTGGTCGTCGAGGTCGTGTTCCCAGGGTCGGAAACCACCGACCGGATCGTGAAGGTGGATCAGTACGCCAAGACCTACCGGGACGGCGAGATGTTCACCGGCACGGTGAGGACCGGCGTTCCCTTCGTCGTCACTGTGGACTTGGGCGCCATCTGACGCCCGGCATCCGCACGGATTCAGTACGCCCCCGTACGCCCCCGCGCGTCATGCGGACATTTATCCGGGTTCTCTACCCTGCGCCGCATGGTCGTCTCGGGGGAAGGAATCTGGGTGTGTACACCATCGTCGTGGTACCCGGGCCCGGTATGGAGCCCGGTGAGAAGGTCCGGTTGGCGCCCGGGGAGGCGTTGCGGTTCGGGCGGGGGGTGTCCGGGCGGGGGCTGGCGATTCCGCATGACGGGGTGTCGCGTCGTGCGGGGGAGATCGTCGCGACGGACACGTACTGGGCGCTCAGCAATCTCAGCCGTACGGCGACCTATGCCGTCGAGAACCCCGAGGGTGCCGGGGAGCACATCAAGGTGGCGCCCGGGCGGCTGGGCGCGCCGGTGGCGTTCGAGTTCGCGCGGGTCGTGCTGCCGGCCGGGCACGAGCTGGTGAGCTTCGACGTGTGGGCGCCGCGGCACGACTACGCGGCGGAGGCCGAGGTGGGCCGGGACGGGGAGGCGACCGCGCTCGCCTTCCCGCTCGACCGGTCGAAGCGGTACTTCACCGTGCTGGCGGCCCTGTGCGAGCCACGGCTGCGCGGTGCACCGTATGCGCCGCTGCCCACCGTGGAACAGGTCGTGGAGCGGCTGCGCCCGTTGTGGCCGGCGGCGAACCGGGCGGCGGTGCAGTGGAACATCGACTACCTCGCGGTGAAGCTGCGGCTCAAACCCGGACCGGAGTCCTGCGGGACCGGACCCCGGCTGAACGGCAAGAAGGACGCGCTCGTCGCGCTGGCGCTGCGGTTCGACCTGGTGCGCGAGGACGACCTCGGGGCGCTGGGCCCCGTCGCGAGGGGGGCCGTCCGGTGAGCGGGCGGCAGCCGTACGCCGTCGCGTCCGTGCCGCCCGGCTACCGCGTCGGGCCGTGGATCGTCGAGAAGCCGCTCGGCGCGGGCGCCTTCGGGCACGTGTACGCGGCCCGCCACGAGATCCCGGGCGCCCAGCCGGAACGCGCGGCGCTGAAGTTCCTGCCCACCGGTACGCACACGCCCCGCCAACTGCGCCACCTGCGGGAACTGGCCGAGCGCGAGGTGGCCCTGCTCCGCCGGCTCAGGTCGCCCCGGCTGATCCGGATGTACGAGGCGCTCACCGTGGACGATCCGGAGCACCCCGAACTCGACGGCGCCACCGTGCTCGTGCTGGAGGAGGCGCGCTGCTCGCTCGACGCGTTGGCGGGGACGGACCACGCGTCCGAGGACGGGCCCGCCCTGCTCGTACAGGTCTGCGAGGGGCTGCGCCAGCTGCACGACGCGGGCTGGATTCACGGGGACCTCAAGCCCGGCAACGTACTCCTCATGCGGGACGGCACCGCGCGGCTCGGCGACTTCAACATGGCCGCCGAGCTGGAGGGCACCCACGCCTACACGCCCGCGTTCGGGACCGCCGACTACACCCCGCCCGAGCTGCTGTGGTCCGAGATCGGCGAGCGGGGCATGCAGATCCGGAAGACCGCGGACATCTGGGCGTTCGGGGTGCTGGCCCATCTGCTGCTGACCGGTTCCTTCCCGCTTCCCGGGGGCACGCCGACCGCCCGCCGGGACGCGGCGGTGCGCTACGCGCGCGGCGAGGAGGAGCTGCGTCTGGCGGACGAACTGCCCGACGCCTGGCGGGAGATCGTCCGGGACTGCCTCGCCCGCACCCACGAGGAGCGGGCCCCGCACGACGCGCCCTCACTGCTGCGACGGGTCGCGTCCGCCGCGGCGGGCCGGGAGCCGCGCCCCCGCCGCCGTCGGCGCCCCGTGCTCGTCGCGGTGGCCGCCGTCGTCGCGTTGACGGCGACGGGCCTGGGCGTGCGGGCCCTGTGGGACGACGGGCCGGGCGCGGGACCGGAGGCACGGCCGGGCGCGAGCCCGGTCGCGGAGGCGGAGCGGGACGTGGAGCCCGCCGGGTACGACCGCTGCCCGGCCCGGTCCGTCTGTTTCTTCCCGGAGACGGACGGCCGGGGCGAGATGTGCGCCTGGGACGGCGACGATCCCGACTGGTCGAACGGGATGAACGACTGCGCCTGGGCCTCCGACCGGCCGCCGCGCTCGCTCTACAACAACGGCGGCGCCGATCCCGACGGCTTCGTGAACGTCACGTACTTCACGGAGCGGGAGCTGCGCGGGCGCGCCGGGTGCGTGCAGCGGGGGCAGCGGCGGAACCTCGCCCTGACCTCGCACGTGCGGTCCCACACCTGGGCGAAGAGCTGCACCCTCTGACCTACGAGGTACCGCACCGGCCGCCCCGGCGGGATGGTGTGGGTGTGCCGCCGGGGGGTGGCACACCAACGGGGGTGGTGGCATGAAACGGGGGTTCATCGCCGCGTGCGCGGTCGCGGCGGCCTTGGCGGTCGCCGCGACCGGGTGCACGCACGACGGCACTTCCGAGCGGGCCCCCGAGCGCGACCTGACGTGGGCCGAGCGGCTGCGGATCTCCGACGCCGCAGAGGTGCTGACCGAGCGCTGCATGGACCGCGCGGGTTTCCGGTACTGGACCAGTGCCCGGACCGGCCTGGAGGAGAGCCGGCCGCTCGACTACGTCAACGACGACGTCGAGTGGGCCGCCGAGCACGGCTACGGCAGCCGCATCCAGGAGAGGACGGACCGGGCCCACCGGGCGAACCCGAACGGGACGTACCGCGCCGGCCTCTCCCCGCGGCGCCGCGACGCGTACGACCGGGCCCTCGACGGCGGCCGGAACGCCGCCCTGCTCACCGCCGAGGTCCCGACGGCGACCGGCACCGGAAGGATCAGCAAACGCCTCGGCGGCTGCTCGGCCCAGGCCGAGAAGAAGCTGTACGGGGACCCGGCCACCTGGTTCCGGGTGCACAAGACGGTCTCCAACCTCACCTCGCTGTACGTCCCCCGGATCACCCGCGACGAGAAGTTCACCGCCGCGCTCGCGGACTGGTCCCGCTGCATGGACCGGGCCGGGCACCCGTACCCCGATCCGCCCGCCGCCCAGGAGGCGGTGGCGCGGCGGGCCGCGGAGCTGCCCGGGGACGAGGCGTTCGCGGCGGAGAAGCGCGTCGCGGTCGCCGAAGCCCGGTGCGCCCGCGAGAGCGCACTCGCGGCCGTCACCCGGGAGCGCGAGAGGCACTACCGCGCCGCCCTGCCCGACCGCTACCGCGAGCAGATCGACGTACACCGGCGGCTGGAACGCCAGGCGTACGCACGCGCCGCCGCGGTCATCGGCCCGCGCGCCTGACCCGGGCCGCCCACAGACCTCCACGGCGCCGTGCCGTGGACCAGTACGCCTCCGACGAGGCAGACAGAAGGAGCGAACCATGCGAAAGCTGGGCATGTCCATCGCCGCACTCGGCCTGGCGGCCGCCGGACTCGTCGTCCCCGCCACCGCCGCCCAGGCGTCCGCCACGGGCACGGCGTCCAACCACTGCAACGACATCTGGCCGGGCCGCAACGGCTATGTGTACGCGTACGACTCCACGTACTGCTACAACAAGATCGGCGGCACCGCCGGCAACGACTCCGACTGGAACAAGGCGGGCGGCGGCTTCGAGAACGCGAGCGACAAGGCGTCGTCGATTCTCAACTCCGGCTACACCGGCGGCAACGACATCGTGAAGTTCTACTACCTGGCGAACTACGGCGGTGGCTACGGCTGCGTCGACGCGGGCGAGTTCTTCGTGGACGACCTGTCCCGGAACACGCTCACCAACGGCGCGAACGCCAACAACAACATCCGCTCCCACAAGTGGGTGAGCAGCTGCTCGAACCTGATGCACTGACCCGGCCGCCCGGCGTCCCACCGGCGTTCCCGGCCGGTGGGACGCTCCCCTCCCTCGCGCGGACGCGCCGTACGAAGGACACTGGACCCCGCTACCAGCGGAGCCGGAGGGGGACACGGATGCGGATGCGGGACGGCCACCGGGCCGATGCGGAGCGGCTGTTGGTGCGGGCCGTGGAGGAAGAGGCACGGCGCAGCGGAGGGCGGACGGACGCGTCCGTGCTGCTGACCCGTGCGCGGGCCGCTTTCGACACCATCGCGGAGGGCGCGGCGGAGGAGTACGCGGCGTATGTGCGGGCGCTCGACGCCTCGGCGGGTGGGCAGCGCTTCAGCCGGGAGAGCATGGCGACGCCGTTACTGGTCACCGGCGTCGCCGCCGCCGCGGCGTTCGGCGCCGACGTGGCGCTCGGCACGGCGTCCGGTCTGGCGCTCGGCGCGGGGGCGGTCGTCGCCGTGGCGGGGGCCACCGCCACGGTCGCCAAGGCCACCGCCTCGCACCGGCCCGCCGACCAGGCGGGCGCCCGGCCGGATCAGCTGCGGCTCCAGTGGCTGGCCGCCCTCGACGTACGGGGCATCCGCCCGTTCCTCGACCAGCAGCGGATGCTCGCCGCCACCACCCGTGCCCCGGCGAAGAAGGCGGCCGCCAAGGCGCGCACCCCGCTGCGCGGTGGGGACCGCAGTGCGGCGGCGCGGATGCGGTCGCTCCTGGAGCAGTCGTTCGGCCATCTCCCGGCGGCCGACGGGCTGTTCGCGGGGCGGCGGGGCGAGCTGGCCCGCATCGGCCAGTGGGTGCACGCCGCCCGCGCGTCGACCGAGACGAAGCCGACCGTCGTCGTGCTGCACGGCCCGCCGGGCGCCGGACGCACCACGCTCGCCGTCCGGGCGGCGCACGAGTTGCGGGACCAGTTCAAGGGCGCGTGCGTGGTGGACCTGCGCGGCGACGCCGAGGGCGAGGCGCCGCTGCCGACCCGGGACGCGCTGCTGCACCTGCTGAACCGGCTGGGCGCGCCCCGCGAGCAGCTGCTGTTCCGGGACAGCGCGTCCGCCGAGCAGCAGGTGCGCCGGCTCGGCGAGCTGTACCACCAGCATCTGACGGGCACCGCCGTGACGATCGTCCTGGACGACGCCCGGGACGCCGCGCAGGTCGCCGCGCTGATCCCGGAGCGCTCCGACAGCCTGGTCCTGGTCACCGCCCGCGAGCCGCTGGACCTGCCGGACTCCCTGCCCGCCTGGGTGCACCGGCTGGAGGTCGGGGCCCTCGATCCGGGCAGCGCGGAGGAGCTGCTGCGCGGGGTGTCGCAGGAGGCCGAACCGGGGCCGTACGACTATCCGTCGAGCGAGGCGATCACCGAGCTGTGCGGCGGGCTGCCACTGGCCCTGCGCGTCGCCGGTTCCGCGCTCGGGGCGCGCACCGCCGACGTGCTGGCGGCCGACCTCGCCGCGTACGGCCCGGTGCCGCCCGTCGAGCGCGCCCTGTGGCTGCGGTACACCGACCAGTCCGAGCAGGCCAGGCGGCTGCTGCGGCGCCTCGCGCTGGCCGGCCGGGCGAGCCTGGGCGCGGCGGCGGCAGCGGCGCTGCTCTCCGCCGACGAGCAGGAGGCCGGCCGGCTGCTGACGGCGCTCTCCCGGGCCGGTCTCCTCGACCATGTGCGCGGCTCCCGCTACCGGCTGCACGACCTGGTACGCGGCTTCGCCCTGGCCCGGCTGCTGGACGAGGAGGAGCCGGCCGAGCGCGCCGCCGCGCAGGAACGGCTGATCGCGAACTACGCGGAGCTGGCCGGTGCGGTGATCCGGATGGTGGACGGCAAGATGTCGACCCGGGCCGGACAGTTCGGCTCGCACGGCTTCGGTTCGCTGGACGCGGCCCTGCGCTGGCTGGACGACGAGTCGAGCTTCATCACGTCGGCCCTGCGCCACGCGGAGGGCGTCGACCAGGCCGCGGTGCTCGCGCTGCTCGGCGCGCTGTGCGACTACTGCCTGCTGCGCGGCGACCTCTACCGGCTGGGGGAGATAAGCGAGCTGACCCAGGCGGTCGACCAGGGGCTGCTCGACCGGTCGGTGCGGTGGCGCACGGGCATCGCCGCCCGGCAGCTCGGCGAGCTGGACAAGGCGCGCACCACGCTGTCCTCCGTCGTCGGCCTGTACCGGGAGGCGCAGAACGACGCCGGTACGGCGCTGGCGCTGTGCTCCCTCGGCATCACGCTGCACCACCAGGGCAACCTGACCGAGGCGGCGGCCCGGCTCCGCGAGGCGATGGAGCTCCAGCTCGCCGCCGGGCAGGACGAGGACCGGGCCTGGTCGCTGCACGCGCTGGCCGCCGTGGAACGCGACCGGGGCGACCTGGCCGAAGCGGTCGCCCTCCTGGACACGGCGCTCGCCCTGCACCGCGAGGGCGAGTCGCTGCACGGCGAGGCGTGGACCCGGTTCCAGCTCGGCCAGGTCCGGCTGCGCCTGGGCGACGCGGAGGGGGCCGAGGCCGCGCTGCGCGCCGCCCTCGATCTGTACGGGCGGACCCGGGACGAGCGCGGTGTGGCGTGGGCGACGACCCAGCTGGCCCGGGCCCGGCTGCTGTCCGGCGACCCGGGCGCGGCCGTCGAGCAGCTGACCGCGGCCCTGGGCCGCCACCGCGACAACGAGGACGCGCGCGGCGAGGCGTGGACCCTGTACCACCTGGGCCAGGCGCTGGAGGAGCACGGCGACACGGTGGAGGCCGTACGGCAGCTGGAGCGGGCCCGGACGATGTTCTCGCGGATGCGCGATGTCTACGGCCTCGCGTGCGCCCGGCACCACTCGGGGCGGGTCACCCGCGACCAGCGGGCCGCGCAGACGGGCAACCTGCGCAATTCCGGGTTCGCCCGCCAACTGCTGGCGGACGCGCGGGCGGACTTCCGGCGCATCGGGGTCGCCCACGGCGAGGCGTGGGCCTGCCTGGACCTCGCGCTGATCGACGCGGGCAACCAGCGGACGCCCCAGGCCCTCGGGCTGTGCGACGAGGCGGTCGCCCTGTTCGAGTCGTACGGGGACGCGCGCGGCGCGGACTGGGCGCGCTTCCTGCGCTGCACGCTGCTGCCGTACGCCTCGCCGGGCGGCGCCGAGGTGGGCACGGTCGTCGCCCAGCAGGAGCTGGCCGAGCTCCGCGCGGCCGGCCACCCGGCCCGGGACCCCGAGGTGGACCACTGCGCGGACACCTACCGGGTGGTCCTGGACCGGGGCGCCGACCTGGAGGCGGGCTGGCAGGCGTGGGCCCTGGACCTGGTCCCGTCGCGCCGGACCCGGGAGATCATGGGCGTCGGGGTCTGACGCCGCCGGCGGGGCGCGCCGAAGCGCCCCGCCGTACTACTTCCGCTTCGCGGACACCGGCTCGGCCGGCTCCTCCGACGCCGGCTCCGCCGGCCCCTCGTCGAAGTTCACCCGCCCCATGTGCCGGTTCATCGACTTCATGAGCGCCCACACGCCCACGGCGAGCGCCGCGAAGACGATGAAGCCGAGGACCCCGGGGGTCACCTTGTTCTTGTCGAGTTCCTCGGCGAGCGGGACGAGGTTCGTCAGTGCCTGAGTCGCGTACATATCAGGCATTGTCGCGGATGCCCGCGAAGAGGTCGCTCTCGGGGAGGGAGGTATCGACCAGAGACTTCGCCAGCTCGTACTCCTCGGTCGGCCAGACCTCCTGCTGGATGTCCATCGGGACGCGGAACCAGCCGCCGTCCGGGTCGATCTGCGTGGCGTGCGCGATCAGCGCCTTGTCGCGGATCTCGAAGAAGTCCGCGCACGGGACGTGCGTGGTCAGGGTGCGCTCGGGGCGGCCGAACTCCTTCCAGCGCTCCAGCCACTCCCCGTACGGCGACTCCATGCCGCGGGCCAGCAGCGCCTCGTGCAGGGCGACCGTGCGCTGCCGGTTGAAGCCCTGGTTGTAGTAGAGCTTCTGCGGCGTCCAGGCGGGGCCGAACTCCGCCTCGGGGAACTTCTCGGTGTCCGCCGCGCCCTCGAAGGCGATCATCGAGATGGTGTGGGTCATGATGTGGTCGGGGTGCGGGTAGCCCCCGTTCTCGTCGTACGTGGTGATGACCTGCGGCCGGAACGCGCGGATCTTCGCGACGAGGCGGCCGGCCGCGACGGTCTCGTCCTCCAGGGCGAAGCAGCCCTCGGGGAGCGGCGGCAGCGGGTCGCCCTCGGGCAGGCCCGAGTCCACGAAGCCGAGCCACTCCTGCTTGACGCCCAGGATCTCCCGGGCCTCGTCCATCTCCTTGCGGCGCACCTCGTGGATGTTCTCCTCGATGTACGCGTCGCCCTGTAGTTTCGGGTTGAGGATGGAGCCGCGCTCGCCTCCCGTGCAGGTCACGACCAGCACGTCCACCCCCTCGGACACATACTTGGCCATGGTGGCCGCGCCCTTGCTCGACTCGTCGTCGGGGTGAGCGTGTACGGCCATCAGTCGAAGCTGCTCAGTCAAGACTCGATCCTCAGTCATCGGTCGTCATCAATGGTGCCGTCCCGCAGGGACGCCGATCTCGGGGCGGCGGTCGGGTGACGGGTGGGCAACTTCTATAGTGACCGAACCGGGGGGTGGAAAATTCCTCGATCCCCGGCACGGGAGGAACGATCATGACGGCGGTGCGCGAGACGCTTCCCGAGAACCGCTACGGCCGCTCCGCGGACCAGCGCGCGGACCGCAGGCTCAAGGTCATCGGCGCGGTGCTCGGCGCCGCGCTGCTGGGCGTGGTCGGCTGGATCGGCTTCGACTACGTGGGGGGCAAGGGCCTCAGCGGCGAGATGATCAAGTTCAAGGTCACCTCGGACGACCGCGTCGAGGTGCACCTGGAGGTCCGCAAGGGCCGGGACGACAAGGGCTACTGCACCCTGCGCTCGCTGAGCGAGAACGGCACGGAGGTCGCCCGCAAGGACTTCCGTTTCGACGACGACAGCGGCCGGATCGACAAGATCCTGACTCTGCGGACGACCTCCCGGGCCACCGCCGTCGAACTGCTGGGCTGCACGGAGGACGGCGGGGCGTCGAGTTGACCGCAGCACGCCCGTCGTAACCGCATTTAACCGGCCCTGACCTGCGGTTTCCGCGGTCGGGCCTTTTACCTTCTCCCCCTTTTCCCGGCGAATTGTTAGGCTCGTGGTTTCGCCCACCCGGAGCAGCGCATGCTTGCGGGTAGGGCGTTGCTTTGTATTCCCAGTACCGACGAGGAGCACCCTGTGACCCAGACCAGCGAAAACGTCACCTGGCTCACGCAGGAGGCGTACAACCAGCTCAAGGCCGAGCTGGAGTACCTGTCTGGTCCCGCGCGCACGGAGATCGCCGTCAAGATCGCGGCGGCCCGTGAGGAGGGGGACCTGCGCGAGAACGGCGGGTACCACGCGGCCAAGGAGGAGCAGGGCAAGATGGAGCTCCGGGTGCGCCAGCTGACCCAGCTCCTGGAGCACGCGAAGGTGGGCGAGGCGCCCGCCGACGACGGTGTGGTCGAGCCCGGCATGGTCGTGACGATCGCCTTCGACGGCGACGAGGACGACACCATGACCTTCCTTCTGGCCTCCCGTGAGTACGCGAGCGCGGACATCGAGACGTACTCGCCGCAGTCGCCGCTCGGCGTGGGCGTGAACGGCAAGAAGACCGGCGACGACGCCGACTACGAGCTGCCGAACGGCAAGACGGCCACGGTGAAGATCCTGTCGGCCAAGCCGTACACCGGCTGACCGGTCGAGCACGGCGAGGAGCCCCGGCCGCATCGCGCGGCCGGGGCTCCTCCGTGTCCGGGGCCGCTCAGTGGGAGACCGAGCGGTACTTGCGCACGGCCAGGGTCCGGAAGACCACGATGATCAGCACGGACCAGATCAGCGAGGCCCAGACGGGGTGCTCCATCGGCCAGGCGCCGGTCACCGACTTCGGGACGCCCTCGATCGTGTTGCCGAACAGTTCGCGGGCCGCCGCCACCGTCGCGCTGAACGGGTTCCACTCGGCGACGTACTGGAGGAACGTCGGCATGCCGTTGACCGGCACGAAGGCGTTCGAGATGAACGTCAGCGGGAAGAGCCAGATCAGCCCGCCCGAGGTGGCCGCCTCCGGGGTGCGGACGGAGAGGCCGATCAGCGCGCCGATCCAGGTGAACGCGTAGCCGAGCAGCAGGAGCAGGGCGAAGCCCGCGAGGACCTTGCCGATGTTCTCGTGGGTGCGCCAGCCGACGAGCAGCGCGACGCCCGCGAGGACGACGAGCGTGACGGCGGTCTGCACCAGGTCGGCCAGCGTCCGCCCGGTCAGCACGGCGCCCCGGGCCATCGGCAGCGACCGGAACCGGTCGATGAGGCCCTTGTGCATGTCCTCCGCGATGCCCGCGCCGGCGCCCGCGGTGGCGAAGGTCACGGTCTGCGCGAAGATGCCGGCCATCAGGAATTCCTTGTAGGCGCCGGCGCTGACACCCGCGCCCGGGATGGCGATCGAGCCGCCGAAGACGTACGTGAAGAGCACCACGAACATGACCGGCTGGATGATCCCGAACAGGATCATCTCGGGAATCCGGGTCATGCGGATGAGGTTGCGCTTGCCGATGACCAGCGAGTCGCGGACCGACTGGCCGATGCCGCCGCCCGGCCGCGGGGCGTCCGTACGGGCTTCGCTGAGGGCGCTCATTTCTCCGTCTCCGATCCGGGGGCCTGGGCCTCGTTCTTCTCCTGTTCGGCCGCGTGGCCGGTGAGCGAGATGAACACGTCGTCCAGGGTGGGGCGGCGCAGTCCGATGTCGTCGATCTCCACGCCCTGGGCGTCCAGGTCGCGGATGACCTCGGCGAGGAGCTTGGCGCCGCCGTCGACCGGGACGGTCAGCTTGCGCATGTTCGGCAGGACGGCGGTCTCGCCCTTGCCGAGGCGGGTGAGGACGGTGCGGGCCCGCTCGATCTGCCCGGGGTCGTGTACGACGACCTCGACGCGTTCGCCGCCGATGCGGGCCTTGAGCTGGTCGGAGGTGCCGCGCGCGATGACGCGTCCGTGGTCGATCACGCAGATGTCGTGGGCGAGGTGATCCGCCTCCTCCAGGTACTGCGTGGTCAGCAGCAGCGTCGTGCCGCCGGCGACCAGTTCCTCGATGACCTCCCAGAGCTGCTGGCGGTTGCGCGGGTCGAGGCCGGTCGTCGGCTCGTCCATGAACATGACCGGCGGCGACACGACGAGCGCCGCCGCCAGGTCGAGGCGGCGGCGCATGCCCCCGGAGTACGTCTTGGCGGGGCGGTCCGCCGCGTCGGCCAGGTTGAAGCGGTCGAGGAGTTCGCCCGCCCTGGCCTTCGCCGCGCGTCCGCTCATCTGGTAGAGCTGGCCGACCATGCGGAGGTTCTCGCGGCCGGTCAGGTATTCGTCGACGGCGGCGAACTGACCGGAGAGCCCGATCGAGCGCCGCACCTCGTTGGGGTTCTTCAGGACGTCGATCCCCGCCACGAAGGCGGTGCCGCTGTCCGGCCTGAGGAGCGTCGTCAGGACCCGGACGGCGGTCGTCTTGCCGGCCCCGTTGGGGCCGAGGAGTCCGAGTACGGTCCCTTCCGGCACGTCGAGGTCGACGCCGCCGAGTGCTCGGACGTCACCGAAGGTCTTGACGAGCCCTTCGGCGTAGATGGCGCCTGGCATATGGGATTCCCTCAGTGCGTTCGGATGGCTACCTCTCAGGGTCCAGATCCTAGGGACGCCGGGGGCGCGATGCCCGATGAACACACAAGTGCGGGGATACGTGTCAGCCCATCACCAGATACCCCGCGTCCCGCAGCGCCGCCTTCACGTCGTCGCAGTGCTCGGGCCCCTTCGTCTCCAGGTGCAGCTCCACCTCCGCCTCGGTGAGGCCGAGCCGGGGGTCGGTACGGGCGTGGCTGACGTCCAGGACGTTGGCGTCGGCGACGGAGAGCACGCCGAGCATCGCGGCCAGGGCGCCGGGCCGGTCGGTGAGCCGCAGCCGCAGGCTGAGGTAGCGGCCGGCCGCCGCCATGCCGTGGGTGAGGATGCGCTGCATCAGGAGCGGGTCCACGTTGCCGCCGGAGAGCAGCGCCACCACCGGGCCGTGGAACGCCTTCGGGTCGCCGAGGAGCGCGGCGACCGGGCTCGCCCCCGCGGGTTCGACGACCATCTTGGCCCGTTCCAGGCAGAGCAGCAGGGCGCTGGACAGCTCGTCCTCGGAGACCGTGCGCACCTCGTCCACCAGGTCCCTGACCAGGGCGAACGGCACATCGCCCGGGCGTCCGACCTTGATGCCGTCCGCCATGGTCTGGAGCATGCCGATGGAGACGGGGCGGTCGGCCGCCAGGGACGGCGGGTAGCAGGCGGCACCGGCCGCCTGCACGCCGACGATGCGCACGTCGGGCCGGACGGCCTTGACCGCCACCGCGACGCCGGCCGCGAGCCCGCCGCCGCCGATGCCGACGACGATCGTCCGGACCTCGGGGCACTGGTCCAGGATCTCCAGGCCGACCGTGCCCTGCCCGGCGATGATGTCGGCGTGGTCGAAGGGGTGGATGAACACCGCGCCGGTCTCGCGCGCGTACTCCTGCGCGGCGGCCAGGGTCTCGTCCACCACGGTGCCGTGCAGCCGCACCCGGGCCCCGTACTCGCGGGTGGCGGCCACCTTCGGCAGCGGTGCCCCGACGGGCATGAAGACCGTGGAGCGTACGCCGAGGAGCGCAGACGCGAGGGCGACACCCTGCGCATGGTTCCCGGCGCTCGCGGCCACCACCCCCGCGGCGCGTTCGACCGGGGTGAGTCCGGAGATCCGTACGTAGGCGCCCCGCAGTTTGAACGAGCCGGTGCGCTGGAGGTTCTCGCACTTGAAGAGGACGGGCGCGCCCACGAGGCCCGAGAGGTGGCGGCTCCCTTCGAGCGGGGTGACCTTGGCGACCCCGGAGAGCATCTTCTGCGCCCCCCGCACGTCGTCGAGGATCACGGGGGGAATGCTGCCGGGCGACGGGAAGTTCATACCGCAAGTCTTGCAGCTCGCAGCGGTCCCGGCCGCCGCTTGCGGGGCCGTCCTGCGCCGATGTCCGCAGGTTTGTGCAGCGCTGGTACGCGTTGCCCCGGGGCCGCGTACTCTGTCCCCCACCCATCCGACACCGCACGAAGAGAGCCCCCGGCCATGCCCCCTCAGGACATGACGACTGCCTCGTCTCCTTCCGGGGGCGCTGCCCCGGAAAACCCGGGTCCCGACCACGTTCTCGACACCCTCCAGCATCAGGTGGCCGTATTCGCCCGCCGGGCCGAGCAGACCCGCCTCGGCGGGGTGGGCCAGGTGCGCAACTCCATGGACCGGGCGGCCTATCTGCTGCTGAACCGGCTGGACCTGGAAGGGCCGATGGGCGTCAAGGCGCTGGCCGCCGGCATGGGCATCGACTCGTCGACGGTGACCCGGCAGGTCGCGCCGCTGGTGGACACCGGACTCGTGAAGCGGACCTCGCACCCGGAGGACGGCCGGGCGGTCGTGCTCCAGCTGTCGCCGCGCGGCCAGGCCCGGCTGGACGAGGTCCGGGACTCGCGGCGGGAGTTGATGTCTCAGGTGACGGACGGGTGGACCGAGGAGGAGCGGGACACCTTCTGCGCGCTGCTCACCCGGTTCAACGGGGCGCTGGCGGCCCGGCAGGCCGCGCACCAGACGGCTCCCGCGAACTGAACGCCCGCCGGAGTCCGGGGGGTTGACCTGGGGGCCGCGGCGCGCTCGGATTGACGTGTGCGAGAGCGTCATGCGGGCCCGCGACGGGGCCGCGCCCAGGACTTCGAGTCCTTCGTCGCGGGCGCGGCGGGCCGTCTGCTGCACACGGCCACGCTGCTCACCGCCGAACCGGCGGACGGACCTGTCCCGCAGGCGCGGCGGCTGCTCACGGCCTCGCTGGCCCGGACGTTCGCCGACTGGGAGCGGCTGCGGGGCGAGGACCCGTACGACCGCACCCGGCAGGAGCTGGCGGCCCGGTTCGCCCGCGAGGCGTGGCGCCACCACCGGCCGCGCGGCGGCCTGCTGGACCGGCTGACCCCGCAGGAACGTCTCGTCCTGGTGCTGCGGCTCTACGAAGGGGTCCCGGAGGAGCAGACGGCGGCCCTGCTCGGGCTGGCCGAGGACCGGGTGCGCGCGGTCTGCAACCGGTCGGTGGCCACCATGCGGGGCACCAGGAACCCGACCGCGCGCCGGGGCCCGGCCCGTCTCCTCGGGGCCGCCCCGTGAGCGGCACCGGGCGGCGTGAGGACGAGGTGCGCCGGATGCTGGAGGGCCCGCATCCGCAGGTGCCCGCCGAGCTGGCGGCGTCGGCGGCGGAGCGGGGCGCCCGGCTGCTGCGGCGACGGCGGACGCTGCGCCGGCTCTGGGTGCTGGTCGCTGCGGTGGCGGTGTGCGCGGTGTGGGCGCTGACGGCGCGGCCGTGGGAGGGGCCTCCGGCACAGGCGCCGCCGGTGGAGAGCTGGTGAGGGCGGCGGGACCGGCGCACCGGTCCCGCCGCCCGGCACGTCTCAGCCCAGCGCCTGCGTCAGGTCCGCCAGCAGGTCGTCCGCGTTCTCGATGCCCACGGAGAGGCGGACCAGGTCGGCCGGGACCTCCAGCGGGGAGCCGGCCGCCGAGGCGTGGGTCATGCGGCCGGGGTGTTCGAGCAGCGATTCGACGCCGCCCAGGGACTCGCCCAGGGTGAACAGCTTCGCCCGGTCGCAGACCTCCACCGCCGCCTCCTCGCCGCCCTCGACGCGGAAGGACACCATGCCGCCGAAGGCCCGCATCTGCTTGGCCGCGACCTCGTGGCCCGGGTGCTCGGGCAGGCCCGGGTAGAGGACCTGGGTGACCTTGGGGTGCCGGGTCAGCAGCTCGGCGACCTTGGTGGCGTTCTCGCTGTGGCGGTCCATGCGGACGGCGAGCGTCTTGATGCCGCGCAGCACCAGCCAGGCGTCGAACGGGCCGGCCACGCCGCCCATCGCGTTCTGGTGGAAGACCAACTCGTCGGCCAGCTCCGGGTCGTTGACGATCAGCGCGCCGCCGACGACGTCCGAGTGGCCGCCCATGTACTTGGTGGTGGAGTGCACCACGACGTCCGCGCCGAGTGCCAGCGGCTGCTGGAGGTACGGGCTGGCGAAGGTGTTGTCCACGACGAGGCGGGCCCCGGCGGTGCGGGCGACCTGGGCGACGGCGGCGATGTCGGTGATGCCGAGCAGCGGGTTGGACGGGGTCTCCACCCAGACCGCCTTGGTGCGCGGGGTGAGCGCCGCGCGGACCGCCGCCACGTCCGAGGTGTCGGCGACGGAGAACTCCACGCCCCAGCGCGTGGCGACCTTCGCGAACAGCCGGAACGTGCCGCCGTAGGCGTCGTTCGGGATGACCACGTGGTCGCCGGGGGTCAGCAGCGTACGGAGCAGGCAGTCCTCGGCGGCGAGGCCGGAGGCGAAGGCGAGCCCGCGCCGGCCGCCCTCCAGGGCCGCGAGGTTCTCCTCCAGGGCGGTGCGGGTCGGGTTGGCGCTGCGGCTGTACTCGTAACCGCCGCGCAGTCCGCCCACGCCGTCCTGCTTGTACGTGGACACCTGGTAGATGGGCGGAACCACGGCGCCGGTGAGGGGGTCGGCGGTGTTCCCCGCGTGGATCGCGCGGGTTTCGAAGCTGTGCTGGTCGCTCATGGGGCCGAGCGTAGTTCGTCGCGAGGGCGCTCACGGTCCACCGAGCCGTCCGGTGACAATGGGGGCATGGAGATTCTGTGGTTCCTGCTCGCGCTGTGCCTGCTGACCGCCGTGATCGGCCCGTACGTGCTGCGCCGGCGCGGTGGCGGAATCCGGCTGGCCGCGCCCGGCTCCCCCGACGCGGCCGACCCGCAGGACTACGGCTTCGTACGCCAGGAGGAGCTGGACGTCCGGACGCCGGGGCCGGACCAGGACCTGCTGGACGTGCTGGAGGTCGTGCAGCACACGCAGGAGTGGCGGGCCGCGTCCCAGCTGCTGGCCGGGACGCCGAAGGAGGGCGAGCTGCGCTGGCAGCGGGTACAGGCGTTCGCCGGGGCGGCCTCGCTGGAGCTGCTGCGACAGCCGGGCGCCGGCGGTTCGTGGCTGCGCAAGTGGCGCGCGGAGGCGCCGAAGGACGCGGGCGCGGCGGCGGTGCACGCGGAGTTCCTGGTGCAGCAGGCGTGGCGCTCGTCCACGGCGGGCACGGACGACTTCCGGATCATCCTGGAGGAGGCCCGTACGGTGATCGGCGAGGCCGCCCTGCTGGCCCCGGGCGACCCGGTCCCGTACATCGTGGAGCTGGCGGTGGCGCGCGGACTGGGTTATTCCGGCGAGGAGTTCGACCGGCTGTGGGCGAAGATCATCGACCGGGCCCCGGCGCACATGGGCGCGCACATCGCGGCGCTGCACTTCTGGAGCGAGCGGTGGCACGGCTCGCGGGAGGAGGCCGAGCACTTCGCGACGGCCGCCGCCGCCCGCGCCCCGCAGGGCTCGCTGCTGGCCGGGCTGCCGCTGTTCGCGGTGTACGAGCATCTGCCCGAGGTCAATCTGGTGCGCGGCTTCTACGAGAGCCGGGTGGTGACCCGGGCCGTGGAGGGCGCGATGTTCGCGGTGCACGCGGCGCGCGCCGACGACCCGATGCTGCCGCACGTGCGCCATCTGCTGGTGCTGTTCCTGGTGCGGATGGAGCGCTGGTCGGAGGCGGTGCACCAGCTGGTGCACATCGACGGGTACGTGGGTGCGCTGCCGTGGACGGCGAGCGAGGACCCGGCCGCCGAGTACGCGGTGTACCGGGCGCTGGCGGTCGCGGGGTACGAGGCGAACGGCGGCAGCCCGGCGTCGCTGCCGCGCTGAGCCCTTGTGAGGAATCCGCGGGGTTCCCGGAACGTTGTACGGACAGCACGCCGACCCAGGAGGAGCCCCCGCATGTTCCTGCACCGCCGCACCCCTCAGCTCCCCACCCCGGAGGAGGCCCTGCGCGGCCGTTCCGCCCCCGAGTTCACCGTCCCGTCCCGGCACACGGTGCTGGGCAACCCGCTGCTCGGCCCGTACCCGGAGGGCCTGGAGACCGCGGACTTCGCGCTGGGCTGTTTCTGGGGCGCCGAGCGCAAGTTCTGGCAGACGGACGGAGTCTGGACGACGCTCGCCGGCTACCAGGGCGGCTACACGGAGAACCCCGCGTACGAGGAGGTCTGCTCGGGCCTCACCGGCCACACGGAGGCCGTCCGCGTCGTGTACGACCCGGAGACGGTCAGCTACGCCGAGCTGCTGAAGCTGTTCTGGGAGTCCCACGACCCGACCCAGGGCTTCCGCCAGGGCAACGACGTGGGCACGCAGTACCGCTCCGCGGTCTACACCCACTCCGCCGGGCAGGCGGAGGCCGCCGCGGCCTCCCGCGAGGCGTACCAGAAGGTCCTGACGGCCTCCGGCCACGGCGAGATCACCACGGAGATCCTGCCGGCCGAGGGCCGCCCGTTCTGGCCCGCCGAACCGGCGCACCAGCAGTACCTGGACAAGAACCCGGGCGGCTACTGCGGCATCGGCGGCACGGGCGTCTCCTGCCCGGTGGGCGTGGCGCCGGCGGAGGGCTGAGCGATACGGGAACGGGCCCGGGGAAGCGTCCCCGGGCCCGTTCCGTGCGTCGTGCCGGGGGTCAGATGAGCCCCTGCGCCAGCATCGCGTCGGCGACCAGTTCGAAGCCGGCGATGTTGGCGCCGACGACGTAGTTGCCGGGGCTGCCGTACTTCTCGGCGGTGGTGTAGCAGGAGTCGTGGATGTGGCGCATGATCTCCGCGAGACGCTGCTCGGTGTGGGCGAAGGTCCAGGAGTCGCGCGAGGCGTTCTGCTGCATCTCCAGGGCGCTGGTGGCCACGCCGCCCGCGTTGGCCGCCTTGCCGGGGGCGAAGGCCACGCCGGCGTCCTGGAAGACGCGGACGGCCTCCGGGGTGGTGGGCATGTTGGCGCCCTCGGCGACCGCCTTGACGCCGTTGCGGACGAGGGTGAGCGCGTCGGCCTCGTGCAGCTCGTTCTGGGTGGCGCAGGGCAGGGCCACGTCGACGGGGACGTTCCAGACGCCGGTGCCCTCGACGTACTTCACGTGCGCGCCGCGCCGCTCGGCGTACTCGGAGATGCGGCCGCGGCCGCGCTCCTTGATCTCCTTGAGCAGGTCGAGGTCGATGCCCTTGTCGTCCACGACGTAGCCGCCGGAGTCGGAGGCGGTGACGACGGTCGCGCCGAGCTGCTGGGCCTTCTCGATGGCGTAGATCGCGACGTTGCCGGAGCCGGAGACGGAGATGCGCTGGCCGTCCAGGGACTCGCCCCGGCTGCGCAGCATCTCGGCGGTGAACATGACGCAGCCGTAGCCGGTCGCCTCGGTGCGGACCAGGGCGCCGCCCCAGCCGAGGCCCTTGCCGGTGAGGACGCCGGACTCGTGGCGGTTGGTGATCCGCTTGTACTGGCCGAAGAGGTAGCCGATCTCCCGGCCGCCGACGCCGATGTCACCGGCGGGCACGTCGGTGTATTCGCCCACGTGGCGGTGCAGCTCGGTCATGAAGGACTGGCAGAACCGCATGATCTCGGCGTCGGAGCGGCCCTTCGGGTCGAAGTCCGCACCGCCCTTGCCGCCGCCGATGGGCATGCCGGTGAGGGCGTTCTTGAAGATCTGCTCGAAGCCGAGGAACTTCACGATGCCGAGGTTGACGGACGGGTGGAAGCGCAGACCGCCCTTGTACGGGCCGAGCAGGCTGGAGAACTCGACGCGGAAGCCGCGGTTGACGTGGATGTCGCCCGAGTCGTCCGACCACGGCACCCGGAAGATGAGCTGGCGCTCCGGCTCGCATATGCGCTCGATGACCCGGGCGTCCACGAACTCCGGCCGCTTGGCCAGCACCGGGCCGAGGGTCTCCAGGACCTCCCGGACCGCCTGGTGGAATTCCTTCTCGCCCTGGTTGCGGCGCAGGACCTCGGCGTACAACGGCTCGATGATGCGGTTCTCGGCGGCGTGCGAGGTGGCGGAGTCAGGGGTGACCGGCATCTGATCAAGACCTTCCATGGGTCGGCTCATACGCGGGGGCGCCCCCGTCCCGAGGGGCGCCAGGTCCCCCTCCCCATTGAGGGTGTCGCCGGAACATCGCGCGTACCGCTCGCGAGCGCGGCGTAACAGGACCGTCGTGGCGTATCGATTCTCCCAGTGGCCCGGCGCCTCGGCCCGTGGCATCCACATGGTGATCGGGCGCCCGGAAGCCCCGGACCTGGACCAACGGCCTTGTACGAGGCCGGTTCCGGGCATGAATGGCCGGGTCGGGGCCGCGTCCGGGCCGCCGCCGAAGTGGTGAATCTCACAGCCGCGCCGCCTTAGCGGTGAGGTTCCGGAAACCCTGGCGTTACGCCACCGGGGTGGCGGGCGCCTCCGCCCGCAGCGCCGCCGCGGTCGCCCCCGGGTCGTAGTCCGGTGCGACCCCCTCCACGAGCACCACGTCCCCCGCCATGTTCCGGGCCCGCAGCGGCACCAGCTCCTGGTAGGCCGGGGAGGCGTACCAGGCGCGCGCCTCCCCGATGGAGGGGAACCCGACGACGACCACCGCGCCGGGCCAGGTGCCCTCGATCACCTCGACCGGCGCGTTGTGGACCAGGAAGCGGCCGTCGTACGGGTCCAGGGTCGACTGGATGCGCGCGATGTAGTCGATGACCTCCGCGTTGGGGCGGCCCTCGGGGTACAGGTGCGCGATGGCGTAGGCGGTCATGGTGGGCCCTCCGGTCCGTGCGGTCGTCCGTTCGGCTGATGGACTCCATGCTGCCGGGGGCGCCCGAGGGCGTCGATTACCCCTGAGGTCATGCGGTCAGGTGAGGTCACGCGGTCAGGCCGCGGCGTTCTCCGTGATGGTGACCTTGCCCTTGCGGATGGTGGCCAGGCGCGGGGCGCGGCGGGCGATGGCGCTGTCATGGGTGACCATGACGAAGGTGAGCCCGTGCTCCTTCCACAGGGTCTCCAGGACCTCCATGATCTCGTCGCGCATGGACTCGTCCAGGTTGCCGGTGGGCTCGTCCGCGAGGAGCACCTTGGGCCGTTTGACCAGGGCCCGGGCGATGGCGACGCGCTGCTGCTGGCCGCCGGACATCTCGCCGGGCACATGGCCCAGCCGCTCGCCGAGCCCGACGGAGTCCAGCGCCTCGGCGGCTCTCGCGCGCCGCTCGGACGCCTTGACGCCGAGGGGGACGAGCGCGGTCTCCACGTTCTCCTGGGCGGTGAGCGTCGGGATGAGGTTGAAGCTCTGGAAGACGAAGCCGATGTTCTCGGCGCGCACCTTGGTGAGCCTGGCCTCGCCGAGCTTCGCCAGATCCACGCCGTCGAGCTCGATGCTCCCGGCGGTGGGCCGGTCCAGGCCGCCGAGCATCTGGAGCAGGGTGGACTTGCCGCCGCCGGTGGGGCCCTGGATGACCAGACGGCCGCCGTCCTCGATGGTGAGGTCGACGCCGGCGAGGGCGTGCACGGTGGACTTGCCGCGCCGGTACTGCTTGGTGACGCCGTGAAGCGTGTACATGGGTGTTCTCCTGACGGGGTGTGGGGTCCGGGCTGCTACTCGACGCGGCGGAGCGCGTCCGCCGGGCGCAGCCGGGATGCGCGCCAGCCGCCGAAGGCCCCCGCGATCAGCCCGCCCGCCACGGCCAGGGCGACGGCGGTGAGGATGACGGAGAGCGAGACGGGCGCGGTGAGCGCGATGTCGAGGGCCTTGGACGCGCTCTGCCGGCCCGGGCCGCCGCCGCCCATCATGCCGCCGCGCATCCCGCCGCCGGAGGAGGAGCCCAGCTCCGCGGTGAGCGTGGGGCTGACGGCGGTGACCGCGTAGGCGCCGGCCAGGCCGACGGCGATGCCGAGGACGCCGCCGACGAGGCCGTTGACCAGGGCCTCGCCGACGACCTGGCGGGTGACCCGGCCGCTCTTCCAGCCGAGGGCCTTCAGCGTGCCGAATTCGCGCACCCGGCGGCTGACGGCGGAGGAGGTGAGGAGCCCGGCGACCAGGAACGCGGCGGCCAGGACCGCGAGGGACAGCCACTTGCCGACGCCTGCGGCCAGGTCGGACGCGGTGGACAGGGAGCCGGAGACGGTGTCCGCGAGGTCGGCGGAGGTGGTGACCGTGGTGCCGGAGATGTTCTTCTGGATGGCCGACTTGACGGTGTCGATCCGCTGGGAGTCCGCGGCCTTCACGTAGACCGTGGTGACCTTGTCCTTCGAGTCGGACAGGGTCTGGGCCTGCTGGAGCGGGATGTAGACGTTGGCGGCGGCGTCGCCGCTGTCGGCCGTCGAGACGCCGATGACCGTGAACTTCGTGCCGTGGATCGTCACGGTCTTGCCGGTGGCGAGGGTCTTCTCCTCGGCGTACGCGGCATCGACCACGGCCACCTTGGCATTCGTCTCGGTCGTCTTGAACGTCCGGCCGGAGGTGATCTTCGAGGAGGTGAGCGGGCCGAGGTCCTGCTGGGTGACGTCGGTTCCGTACACGGTGTAGGAGTTGACGTCGAAGGAGGCGCCGCCGCCCTCGACCTCGCCCTGCGGCATGCCGCTGCCGCCGCCGGGGCCGCGTCCGCCGCCCTGGCTCGTACCGCCCCCCTGCTTGAACTCGCCGCGCTTGAACTGCCCGTCCACCTTCATGACGGACAGGCTCAGCCCGCCGACCGCGCCGGCGACGCCGTCCTGCTCGCCGACCTCGGTGACCGTGGAGGAGGCCAGGGTCTGGAAGCCCTGGACCATGACCCGGTCCGTGCTCTGGGTCGCGTCGTCGTCGTTGTCCTTGGCGTCGAACTCGAACCTGGGGCGGCCGGTGGAACCGGACTTGGGCGCGGTGGCCGCCTTGGTGACGGTCATGTCCGTGCCGAGCCCGTACAGCGATTCGAGGACCTTGTCCTGGGCCTTGCCCATGCCCGAGGAGACGGAGCTGACGACGATGACCAGCGCAATGCCGAGGGCGAGCCCGGAGGCGACGACGAGCGCCGCCTTTCTGCGGCGGCGCAGCTCGCGCCGGAGGTAGGTGAAGAACATGGCGCGAGGCTAGGAGCGGCTCGTGATGCCGGGTTAAGGCCGCCATGAGAGCCGGATGAGAACAGTGTGTACGCCGAAGGCGGCGGCACCGGAGTCCGGTGCCGCCGCCTTCGGCGTACGGGGTGGGGTTCGGCCCGCGGGCCGGTCAGGCGGTGGAGCCCGCCGTCCACTCGGCCCAGCTCATGTTCCAGCCGTTGAGGCCGTTGGAGGGCTGGATCGTCTTGTCCGGGGAGTTCTTGACGATGACGACGTCGCCGATCATGGAGTTGTTGTAGAACCAGGCGGCGGGCGTGTCGGGGTCGCCGGCGCCCTTGGCGTCCGCCAGGCCGACGCAGCCGTGGCTGGTGTTGACCTTGCCGAAGATGCCCTTGCCCCAGTAGTTGCCGTGGATGAAGGTGCCCGACGTGGACAGCCGCATGGCGTGCGGCACGTCCTTGATGTCGTACTCGCCCTTGCCGTCGTCGTCCGTGAAGCCGACGGTGGCGCCGTTCATCCGGGTCTCCTTGTACTTCTCGGAGATCACCATCTGGCCGTTGTACGTGGGGTTGTCGGGCGAGCCCGAGGAGATCGGGATGGTCTTGATCGTCTTGCCGTCCCGGGTGACGGTCATCATGTGCGTCTTGGCGTCCACCGTGGAGACCTGCGCGCGGCCGACCTTGAAGGTGACCGTCTTCTGCTGGACGCCGTAGACGCCGTCCGCGCCCTCGACGCCGTCCAGGGACAGCTTCAGGGTGACGGTCGAGCCGGCCTGCCAGTAGTTCTCGGGACGCAGGTCGAGGCGCTGGTTGTTGAACCAGTGGCCGACGACTTCCTGGCCGCTGCTGGAGGTCACCTTGATGCCGTCCTGGACGGCCTTGGTGTCGGTGATCGGCTTGTTGAAGTTGATCGAGACGGGCATGCCGACGCCGACCGTGGAGCCGTCCTCGGGGGTGAAGTTCCCGATGAAGCTGTTGTCGGGCGAGACCGTGGTGAAGGAGGAGTTCTCGTGGGCCTCGCGGCCCTTGGCGTCCTTCGCCGTGGCGCTGACCTTGTAGGTGGTCGAGCGCTCCAGCTGGGCGTCCGGCTTCCAGCTCGTGCCGTCGGCGGAGAGGGTGCCCGCGACGCTCTTGCCGTCCCTGGTGGTCATGGTGACGGAGGTCAGCTTGCCCTTGGCGACGGTGACCTTGGCGGCGTTGTTGATGCTCGCGTTGGTCGCGCCGTTCTTGGGCACGATCGTTATCTGCGCCTCGGAGGTCTCCTGGGCCGCCGCCTTGTCGACGTCGGCCGCCTGGGACTTCGAGCTCTCGGGGCTGGGACCGCCCTTGTCGCCGCCGTCGTCACAGGCGGAAAGCACCAGTACGCCGCCGAGCAGTGCGGACGCGGCCATCAGGCCCTTGCGCCGCTTGCTGTCCGTCATCACACGCTTCTCCATCGTTGCCGAAATCCCCAAAAACCCCGAACAAGGCCGCCCAACGGCGCAACCCCGTCAATGTTCCAAGAACCCCTTGTACGGGATCCCCGTTCCACGTGCGTCGAATGTGTGGGGAACACCACTCTTCGACGCCGCGCCGGGGGCGGTGGTTCCCGCGTCCGCGACACGGACCGGCTCCGGTCCGCCGTGAGCGGGCGGGGGCTTTCTTCCCGCAGGTCGGGCCCGCCGCTCCGGGCCGCCGCAGCCGTCACCCTCCCTCCCATTGTGCGGGACGCGCGGGCGCCCTTCGTCGTGCACGCCTTCCCTCACGGCCTCACCGTCATGCGCGCGCACCGGCCCTGGCGTGATCCGAATGACAGGCCCTAGCATCGGGCCACACTGGACCTCAGGCCCTAGGGTCTTTCGTTCGGATCATGCTGGGCTCGCGGGGCGTGGCACGCACGTCTGCGGCGTTGTCGTCGGTTGCCAACGCTCCGCGTTGTCGCCCTCCTCCGCCTTGCAGCCGCACGCACCACGCCCCGCTCCCTGATCCAGCCTGACCCGAACGAAAGACCCTAGGGGGACCGATTCCGTGGCTATCGCCCGCCGCCCGCTCCTGACCGCCGCCGCCGCGGCGGCGCTGCTGTGCGCCCTGTGGTTCGTCCCGTCGGCCAACGCCACGGGCGATACGGGCACGGCGCCCGGCGCGGCGGCGACAACGGGCGCCGACGCGGCTTCCGGCGCGCTCCCCGAGATGGGTCTCAGGCCAGCGGCCCGGTGACCGGCTCCACGGCGGAGACCAGCCCGCCCGCCCGTACGAAGGCGTCGGCGGCGGCCAGGTCCGGCGACAGGAAGCGGTCGGGCCCCGGGCCCTCGACACCGGCGGCCCGCAGCGCCTCGATGACGGCGCGCGTGGCGGGGGCCGGGGTCAGCCCCTGCCGGCCGCGCAGCTCGACGGCGCGGGCCGCCGCGTACATCTCGACGGCGACGATCCGGGCGAGGTTGTCCACGGCGGTACGCAGCTTGCGCGCGGCGGACCAGCCCATGGAGACGTGGTCCTCCTGCATCGCGGAGGACGGGATGGAGTCGGCGGAGGCCGGGACGGCGAGCCGCTTCATCTCGCTGACCAGGGCGGCCTGGGTGTACTGGGCGATCATCAGACCGGAGTCGACGCCCGCGTCGTCGGCCAGGAACGGCGGCAGCCCGTGCGAGCGGTTCTTGTCGAGCAGCCGGTCGGTCCGGCGCTCGGTGATCGAGCCCAGGTCCGCGGCGGCGATGGCCAGGAAGTCCAGGACGTACGCGACGGGCGCCCCGTGGAAGTTGCCGTTGGACTCCACCCGGCCATCGGGAAGCACCACCGGGTTGTCCACGGCGGCGGCCAGCTCGCGGTCGGCGACGGTCGCGGCGTACGCGAGGGTGTCCCGGCCGGCCCCGTTGACCTGCGGCGCGCACCGCACCGAGTAGGCGTCCTGGACGCGCGGCGCGTCGCCCGTGACCTCGGCGTGCCGCCCCGTGAGACCGGACCCGGCCAGCACCCGCAGCATGTTGTCCGCGCTGGCGCCCTGGCCGGGGTGCGGGCGGATGGCGTGCAGCTCGGGGGCGAGGACCTTGTCCGTGCCGAGCAGGGCCTCCAGCGAGAGGGCGGCGGTGATGTCGGCCGAGGTGTAGAGCGTCCGCAGATCGGCGAGGGCCATGATCAGCATGCCCAGCATGCCGTCGGTGCCGTTGAGGAGGGCCAGGCCCTCCTTCTCGCGCAGCTCGACCGGGGCGATGCCGTGCGCGGCGAGCAGTTCGCCGGCCGGGCGGACGGTGCCGTCGGGGCCCTCCGCGTCGCCCTCGCCCATCAGAGCGAGCGCGCAGTGCGACAGGGGCGCCAGGTCGCCGGAGCAGCCGAGCGAGCCGTACTCGTGGACGACGGGGGTGATCCCGGCGTTCAGCACGTCGGCCATGGTCTGCGCGACCTCGGGCCGTACGCCGGTGTGCCCGGAGGCGACCGTCTTCAGCCGGAGGAACATCAGCGCCCGGACGACCTCGCGCTCGACGCGCGGGCCCATGCCGGCGGCGTGCGAGCGGACGATGTTGCGCTGGAGCTGCGCGCGCAGCTCCGGGCTGATGTGGCGGCTGGCCAGGGCGCCGAAGCCGGTCGAGACGCCGTAGACCGGCTCGGGCTTGGCGGCGAGCGCGTCCACGATCTCGCGGGCGGCGGCCAGCGCGGCCACCGCGTCGGCGGAGAGCTCGACACGGGCGTTGCCGCGGGCCACGGCGATGACGTCCTGAGCAGTGGTGCCGGACGTCCCCACCACGACTGTATGCATATCCATATTCAGCAGCGTACGGATTGAAACCCTTCATGTCACCAGTGGTCGGCGGGTGGGACCCTTACGCCGGTCGCGCCGGTACGGCTCACGGCTCGGGCCGGCTGCCGCGCAGGCGGCGGCGGTCGTGCGGGGGCTTCGGCGGGGAGTCCGCCAGCCGGATGACCTCGTCGTCGCGCCCCGCCACCACCGGGCGCTCCGCGCGGGCCGCCTTCGCCCGGTACTGCGCCGCGTCCGCCAGCCGGAACAGCCGCCGGGCCGAGACCACCGGCCCGATGTCGTCACCGGTGGACGCGATTCCGCAGGCGACCCCGTTGCCGAAGTCGAGCCCGGCCGCCCGCTCGCACAGCTCGGCGGCCACGGCGACCACCTCGTCCGCCCCGGGCCCCACCGCCAGCAGGCAGAACTCGTCGCCGCCCAGCCGGGCCGCCAGCGCGCCGGGCAGTATCGCCCCGCACCGGGACAGCACCGAGCCGAAACGTTCCAGCAGCCGGTCGCCCACCGCGTGGCCATGGGTGTCGTTGACCCACTTCAGCCCGTTCAGGTCACAGACGACCAGGCTCACCACCGCGCCGTCCGCCCGGTGCCGCTCCAGGGCCTCGTCGAGCCGCACATCGACGGCCCTGCGGTTGGCGAGGCCGGTCAGCGGGTCGGTGAAGGCCAGCTTGCGGACCTCCTCCAGGCGCTCGGTCTGGGCGAGCCCGGCGGCCACCACGGCGGCCAGCACCGTCGCGAAGTCGGCGTCCGCCCGCCCGAAGACCGGTGCGCCCACCGGCCGCGCCACGTACAGCTCGCCCCAGGCCCGCCCGTGCAGCACGATCGGCGCGACCACGCAGCAGCCGCGCCCGCGCCGGCGCAGTGCCGCGACCCGCTGGTGGCAGTAGCCGGGCCCGTACCCGCGCGCACCGGCCGCCCCGGGCCCGGGGTCGTCCTCCACCGGACCCCCGGCGGTCTCCACCCAGGCGTCCGGCTCGCCGCCCCCGGCCCACCGCTCGTGCAGGAACTCGGTGATCTCCGGGAACCGGTGGACCGGGTAGACCTCCTCCTCGGGGAACTCCTCCTCGCCCTCGGCCCGCTCACCCGCGTTGACCAGGACCTTCAGCCGGCCCCGGTCGCGCTCCCAGACCGAGAGCGCGGCGAAGCCGCCGCCCAGCGCCTCGCAGGCCCCCAGGGCGGCCGCTCGCCAGCACCCCCGGGGCGTCTGCGCCGCGGCCATCGCCTGCGCCAGCGAGACCACGGCGCGCAGTCGTGCGTCGTCACCACCCATTGCGCCAGTTTAGGGCGATATGAGCTCCGCGATCACTCGGCGACTCCGGAGCGTGATCATTTCGCCCGGGAGCGGACACCCAGGGTCACTCCCCCGGCCAGTTCGCCTTCCGCTTCTCGTTGAACGCGGCCACGCCCTCCGCCCGGTCCCCGGAGAAGGCCACCGACCGCCACGCGGAGTCCTCGACCTCCAGGCCCGCCCGCAGGTCGAGCCCGTGCCCGAGCCGCAGCGCCCGCTTGGCCGCCCGCAGCCCGACCGGCGAGTGCGCGGCGATCCGGCCGGCCAGCGCCAGCGCCTCGGCCCGGTCCTCGCCCTCCGCCACCAGCTCGTCCACCAGACCCAGCTCCCGGGCCTCGGGGCCCTGCACCCGGCGGGCGCTGAAGATCAGCTCCGCGGCGCGCGCGGCCCCGACCCGGCGGGGCAGGAGCTGGGTGCCGCCGCCGCCCGGGATGACGCCGACGGAGACCTCGGGCAGGCCCACCAGGGCGGTCGGGTCGGCGACGATCAGGTCGCAGGAGAGGGCCAGCTCGAAGCCGCCGCCCAGGGCGAAGCCGTGCACGGCGGCGATCGTCGGCATGGGCAGTTCCAGCACACCGGTGTAGGCGGCGCGCGCGGTGGGCCGCTGGCGCACCAGGTCGGCGTCGCTGAAGGAGTTGCGCTCCTTGAGGTCCGCGCCCACGCAGAACGCCCGCTCGTGGCTGGAGGTCAGGACGGTGACGCGTACGTCCCGGTCGGCGGCGAGCGCGTCACAGGCGGCGGCGATCGAGCGGGCCATGTCCGTGGACACCGCGTTCATGGCCTTCGGCCGGTCCAGAACCAGCTCGGCGACGTGATCGAGCCCCTCGTGGGCCCGGACGACGACGAACTCCCCGAACCGCTGCTCGGACGTGACGGTCATGCTGCACCCCTGTCGGTTAACGAGCGTTACCGCAGGAATCCTAGAGCTCTTCCCCGAAAGGGTGTGCGGAACGGATTCAGGACGTGCCGCGCCGGGCCAGCAGCCAGGGTTCGACCACGCCGAGGCCGCGGACCGGGCGCTGCCACATCGGCTGGAGGCCGTAGCGGTACTTCGGCACCGGGACCACCTCGGCGTCCGGGCCCTCCTGCTCGGCCCGCTCGGCCGCCGCCGCGGCCTCCTCCGCCGCCCGGGCCTCGGAGACCGGGGCGTCGCCCGTGCGCGTCAGCTCCTCGGCGAACGCCCCGTCGACCAGCACCGCGTCCTTGGGCGCTATCGAGGTGAGCCGGCTGGCCAGGTTCACCGTGGTGCCGAAGACATCGCCCATCCGGGTGGTGACCGTGCCGAAGGCGATCCCGACCCGGAGCGCCGGCATGGTCTCGTCCACGGTCATCGCCTCCACCAGGCGCAGCGCGATCTCGGCCGCGGTCCCCGCGTCGTCGGCGGCGAACAGGACCTCGTCGCCGAGGGTCTTGATGAGCCGGCCGCCGTGCGCCGCGACCAGGTCGGCGCAGGTGGTCTCGAAGGACTCGACGAGCTCGCCGAGCTCCTCCTCCTCCAGGCGGCGGGTGAGCCGGGTGAAGCCGACGAGATCCGCGAAGCCCACGGCGAGGCGCCGGTCGACCATCTCGTCGTCGTCGGCCGCCTGCACGACCCGGCCCGTGGCGGCGGCGAGCTGGCGCCGCCACACGTACACCAGGAACTCCTCCAGCTCCGGCAGGAGCAGCTCGACCAGGGGGTAGGTGACCTCGGTGCGGGTCATGCCCGGCTCGGGGGGCTCGGTGAGGCCCTCCAGGAAGGAGTCGATCTGCCATTCGGCCAGCCGGGCGGTGGTCTGCCCGGTCGACCGGGCGACCTGGATCGCCATCGGCTCGCTGAGCAGCCCGGCCTCCACCAGGCCGGAGAGCCGCCGCAGGGCCAGTACGTCGGCCTCGGTGAGCGCCTTGGCCTGCCCGATGTCCGCGAAGCCCATGGCCCGCCAGAAGCGGGAGGCCAGGTCCATGGAGACGCCGGCCGTGCGGGCCGCCTGGAACGGGGTGTACCGCCGGTCGGCGCCCAGGATCAGCTGTTCCAGCCGGATCGCGAGGGGGTCGTCGGTCGGCTCGGCCGTGTGGTCGACTTCGTGGTGCGGTGTGGCGTGCACCGAGGAGTCCGGTGACTGCTGCGCGCCATCGCCGGAGGTCGTGTCGTCGACGGTCACCAGCCGCCTCCTGCCCGTTCCCTGCGCACTGCCCTGCCGATCTGTCCGTCGGTGGATCACCTCAACGATACGGCAGGTGTGCCCTACCTCACGTCCTCAGGGCACGAGCCCGGGGCGCCCCGGGTTCAGGTCAGGCCGCCCGCCGCGCCCCGCAGGTGCACGATGTCGCCCGCGGAGACCGGCTCGCGCAGTCCGTCGCCGGTGGACAGGACGAGCCGGCCGTCCCCGTCGACGGCGACGGCCTCGCCGGTGAGCGTGCGGTCGCCGGGCAGCTGCGCCCGTACGGCCTTGCCGAGGGTCGCGCAGCCCGCCGCGTACGCCTCCTGCACCCCGCTCGCCGCCGCGTCGCCGTCCGCGTCGCGCCAGAGCCCGTACCAGTGCTCCAGGGACCGCAGGACGCCCCGCAGCAGCGTCTCGCGGTCGGTGGAGACCGCGCCGGCCAGGGCGAGCGAGGCGGCGGTGGGGGCGGGGAGCTCGTCGGCGCGCAGCGAGACGTTGAGGCCGATGCCGATGACGACGCCGTCACCGGCCCGCTCCGCGAGGATGCCGCCGGTCTTGCGCTCCTGGCCGTCCACTGAGACCAGCAGGTCGTTGGGCCACTTCAGGGCCATGTCGACGCCCGCCGCACGCGCGAGGCCGGTCGCCGCCGCGACGCCGGTCAGCAGCGGCAGCCAGCCCCAGCGCTCGGCGGGCACGTCGCCCGGCGCCAGGTAGACCGAGAAGAAGAGGCCGGAGCGGGCCGGGGCGGTCCAGGTGCGCTCCAGACGCCCGCGCCCGGCGGTCTGCTCCTCGGCGACGAGGACCGTGCCCTCGGTGAGGTCCGCCGCGCGCGCGGCGAGATCCGTGTTGGTGGAGCCGGTCGACTCGACCACGTCGAGCGCGGTCCACAGCGAGCCGGGCCGCAGCAGTCCGCGGCGCAGCGCGGGGACGTTGAGGGGCGGCCGGTCGAGGTCCGACCAACGGCTCTGTGGCGCATCCGAAGGTGTCATGCAAGCCACCCTAGGTGTGTCAAAGGACGCACTGCCGAACCGTATCCGCGCCGATACGCTACGGCTCAGTAGCTGTTCGTCAGCAGATCAGCAGCCAAGTCGTCCCCGTGACCAGGCAGGGAGCCGCCACCCGATGTCCGAGCCGGAAGAGACCGACGTCCACACGACCGCGGGCAAGCTCGCGGACCTGCAGCGCCGTATCGAAGAGGCGACCCACGCCGGGTCGGCGCGCGCGGTGGAGAAGCAGCACGCGAAGGGCAAGCTGACGGCGCGCGAGCGCGTCGGGCTGCTGCTCGACGAGGGTTCCTTCGTGGAGCTCGACGAGTTCGCCCGGCACCGCTCGACCAACTTCGGCATCGAGAAGAACCGGCCGTACGGGGACGGCGTCGTCACCGGCTACGGCACGGTCGACGGCCGTCCCGTCTGCGTGTACTCGCAGGACTTCACGATCTTCGGCGGCTCGCTGGGCGAGGTCTACGGTGAGAAGATCGTCAAGGTGATGGACTTCGCGCTGAAGACCGGCTGCCCGGTCATCGGCATCAACGACGGCGGCGGCGCCCGCATCCAGGAGGGCGTGGCGGCGCTGGGGCTCTTCGCCGAGATCTTCCGGCGCAATGTGCACGCCTCGGGTGTGGTCCCGCAGATCTCGCTGATCGTCGGCCCGTGCGCGGGCGGCGCGGTGTACTCCCCCGCGATCACCGACTTCACGGTGATGGTCGACCAGACCTCGCACATGTTCATCACGGGCCCCGACGTCATCAAGACGGTCACCGGTGAGGACGTCGGCTTCGAGGAGCTGGGCGGAGCCCGTACGCACAACACCACCTCGGGCGTCGCGCACCACATGGCGGGCGACGAGAAGGACGCCATCGAGTACGTCAAGTCGCTGCTGTCCTACCTCCCGTCGAACAACCTCTCCGAGGCCCCGGCCTTCCCGGAGGAGGCCGACCTCTCGGTCAGCGACGAGGACCGCGAGCTCGACACGCTGATCCCGGACTCGGCGAACCAGCCGTACGACATGCACACCGCGATCGAGCACGTGCTGGACGACGGCGAATTCCTGGAGACCCAGGCCCTGTTCGCGCCGAACATCATCACGGGCTTCGGCCGGGTCGAGGGCTACCCGGTCGGTGTCGTCGCCAACCAGCCGATGCAGTTCGCCGGCTGTCTGGACATCGACGCGAGCGAGAAGGCGGCCCGTTTCGTCCGCACCTGCGACGCGTTCAACGTGCCGGTGCTGACCTTCGTGGACGTGCCGGGCTTCCTGCCGGGCGTCGACCAGGAGTACGGCGGCATCATCCGGCGCGGCGCCAAGCTGATCTTCGCGTACGCGGAGGCGACGGTCCCGCTGATCACGGTGATCACGCGCAAGGCGTTCGGCGGCGCGTACGACGTCATGGGCTCCAAGCACCTGGGCGCCGACATCAATCTCGCCTGGCCGACCGCGCAGATCGCCGTCATGGGCGCGCAGGGCGCGGTGAACATCCTGCACCGCCGTACGATCGCCGCCGCCGAGGATCAGGAGGCCACCCGCGCCGAACTGATCGCGGACTACGAGGACACGCTCCTCAACCCGTACGTGGCGGCCGAGCGCGGGTACGTGGACGCGGTGATCATGCCGTCCGACACCCGGGCCCACATCGTGAAGGGCCTGCGCCAGCTCCGCACCAAGCGCGAGTCCCTGCCGCCCAAGAAGCACGGCAACATCCCCCTCTAGAAAAGGTCCTGGCCATGATCAAGGTCATACGGGGCAACCCGACCCCGGAGGAGCTGGCCGCCGCGCTCGCGGTCGTCCGGGCACGTGCCGCCGCGATGTCCGCGGCGCGGTCCGAAGCCCCGCAGCCGCCGGCCGGCTGGTCCCATCCGAGCCGCCTGGCCCGGCGCGGCCGCCATCTGCCGGGCCCGCGCGCCTGGGCCCGTACGTACTGGCCCGCGTAACCGCTGGTGACGTGGTGCGGGCGGCGGTTGAGTACGCGTACTCAGGCGCCGCCCGAGCCGTCCGCAGCAGGATCGAGCCATGCTCTGGTCCGACCCCGAGAACAAACCCCCCAAGGAACTCCGCGACGCGGAGACGATGATGCGCCGCGCGGGCCTGATCCTGGCCCTGGCGATGGTCGTCGCGATGTTCGTGCTCGGCACGCGCTGATCATCCATCTGCCTCCCGCAGACGCAATCGCTCCCCCGGCGGGCAGATCAAGCCCCTCCGGCGATTGAGGAGCGGGGCCCGGGGGCAGCGCCCCCGCAACGAACCCGTACGTACCCGGCGTCCGTACCATGGCGGTCATGACCGCCCAGCGCCTCGTCCTCGCCTCCGCCTCCCCGGCCCGCCTCAACCTGCTCCGCCAGTCCGGCTTCCAGCCGGAAGTCATCGTCAGCGGCGTCGACGAGGACGCCCTCACCGCCCCCACCCCCGCCGAACTCGCCCTCGTCCTCGCCGAGGCCAAGGCCGCCGTCGTCGCCGCGCTCCCCGAGGCCGCCGGCGCCCTGGTGATCGGCTGCGACTCGGTGCTGGAGCTCGACGGACAGGCGCTCGGCAAGCCGGCCGACGCCGAGGAGGCCACCGCCCGCTGGAAGTCGATGCGCGGCCGGGCCGGAATCCTGCAAACCGGGCACAGCCTGACGGACACCACGACCGGCCGCACGGTCTCGCGGACGGCGTCCACCACGGTGCGCTTCGGGGAGCCGACCGACGCCGAGATCGCCGCCTACGTGGCCTCCGGCGAACCGCTGCACGTGGCGGGGGCCTTCACGCTGGACGGGCGCTCGGCGCCGTTCGTGGACTCCATCGAGGGCGACCCGGGCAACGTCATCGGGCTCTCGCTGCCGCTGCTCCGCCGCCTGCTGGCCGAGCTGGGGATCGCGGTCACCGACCTCTGGGCCTGAGCGGCCCTCAGGCCGGCGCGGGCGCGGCCGGCTGCTCGGGCTGGGGCTCGGGCCGGGCCTCGGGACCGGCCGGCTCGGGACCGTACGCCACCAGGGCGAGCACGATCAGACCGAGCACCGCCGTCATCCAGGCGAACGCCGCCCAGCCGACGAGCCCGACCGTCAGCGCGCCGAGCACGCCGTGGACGACCGCGCAGCAGATCAGCACGATCCGGGCGACGCGCCCCGGAGCGCGGTCGCGGGCGCCCGTCAGCACCAGGAGCACGGCGCACAGGAGCAGGAAGAGCCCGGACACCCCGCCGAGCACCCAGGTGCCCTTGGACATCGCCCCGGGGTCCGTACCGGCGAGGGACATGTCCTGGTTCTTCACGACCGTGCCCAGGACCACGTTGATGATCACGATGCCCACGGCCTCCACGGCCAGCACGAGCGCGGCCAGGAAGGCCACCAGTCTGCGCACCATGACACCCATCCCCTGTTACCAGCAGTACGTGCGATAGCGCGGACCCTACTAACGGGTAATGGCCGCGACAAGAGCCGTGCGCGACCCGGACGCGCCCGCGCCTCTCCGGGCTTTCGTGGGTCGGGCAAAGAATTGCCCACCCCTTAGTGGGAACTCCACAAAGAATCACCGTAAGTCGCTGCCCGTGCCGATAGAGACCTGGGCCACACCTGATCGCTACTGTGCGGTTTCAGAACCCGGCGTACCGTGGTGGCACAAGGGATTTCGCGACTTGAGCGCGCCTCGAATCACACTCCGTGTGGGCAAGCTCACCATTGGGGACGGGTCGTAGGACCGTGTCGGTAGTCCCTAAACTCAGCTTGTTTCAAGGAGGGAGCCATCGTGCGCAAGGTGCTCATCGCCAACCGTGGCGAAATCGCTGTCCGTGTTGCCCGGGCCTGCCGGGACGCGGGTATCGGCAGCGTGGCCGTCTACGCCGATCCGGACCGTGACGCTCTGCACGTCCGTGCGGCCGACGAGGCATTCGCCCTGGGCGGTGACACCCCGGCAGCCAGCTACCTGGACATCGCCAAGGTGCTCCAGGCCGCCAAGGACTCCGGGGCGGACGCGATCCACCCGGGTTACGGCTTCCTCTCGGAGAACGCCGAGTTCGCCCAGGCCGTGCTGGATGCCGGGCTGACGTGGATCGGCCCGCCGCCGCACGCGATCCGGGACCTCGGTGACAAGGTCGCCGCCCGCCACATCGCGCAGCGCGCCGGCGCCCCGCTCGTCGCGGGCACCCCGGACCCGGTCTCGGGCTCCGCGGAGGTCGTCGCGTTCGCCGAGGAGCACGGCCTGCCGATCGCGATCAAGGCCGCCTTCGGCGGCGGCGGCCGCGGCCTGAAGGTGGCCCGCACGCTGGAGGAGATCCCGGAGCTCTACGACTCCGCCGTCCGCGAGGCGGTCGCCGCGTTCGGGCGCGGGGAGTGCTTCGTGGAGCGCTACCTCGACAAGCCGCGGCACGTGGAGACCCAGTGCCTGGCCGACTCCCACGGCAACGTGGTCGTCGTCTCGACGCGTGACTGCTCGCTCCAGCGCCGCCACCAGAAGCTGGTGGAGGAGGCCCCGGCCCCCTTCCTCTCCGACGCGCAGAACGCCGAGCTGTACGCGGCGTCCAAGGCGATCCTGAAGGAGGCCGGCTACGTCGGCGCCGGCACGGTCGAGTTCCTGGTCGGCATGGACGGCACGATCTCCTTCCTGGAGGTCAACACGCGCCTCCAGGTGGAGCACCCGGTGACCGAGGAGGTCTCCGGCATCGACCTGGTCCGCGAGATGTTCCGGATCGCCGACGGCGAGGAGCTGGGCTACGACGACCCCGCCTCGCGCGGTCACTCCTTCGAGTTCCGGATCAACGGCGAGGACCCGGGCCGGGGCTTCCTGCCGGCGCCCGGCACGGTGACCCGGTTCGACCCGCCGACCGGTCCGGGCGTCCGGCTGGACGCGGGCGTGGAGTCCGGCTCGGTCATCGGCCCCGCCTGGGACTCGCTGCTCGCCAAGCTCATCGTGACCGGTGCGACGCGTGAGCAGGCGCTCCAGCGTGCGGCGCGCGCCCTGGCGGAGTTCCACGTCGAGGGCATGGCGACCGCCATCCCGTTCCACCGCGCGGTCGTGACGGACCCGGCGTTCACCGCCGACCCGTTCCGCGTCCACACCCGCTGGATCGAGACGGAGTTCGTCAACGAGATCAAGCCGTTCGCCGCTCCCGCCGAGGCGGAGGCCGACGACGAGGCCGGCCGCGAGACGGTGGTCGTGGAGGTCGGCGGCAAGCGCCTGGAGGTCTCGCTGCCCTCCTCGCTCGGCATGAGCCTGGCCCGTACCGGCCTCGCGGCGGGCGCCAAGCCCAAGCGCCGCGCGGCGAAGAAGTCCGGCTCGGCGGTCTCCGGCGACACCCTCGCCTCTCCGATGCAGGGCACGATCGTGAAGATCGCCGTGGAGGAGGGCCAGGAGGTCAAGGAGGGCGACCTGATCGTCGTCCTGGAGGCCATGAAGATGGAGCAGCCGCTGAACGCGCACCGCTCCGGCACGGTCAAGAGCCTGGCCGCCGAGGTCGGCAGCTCGATCTCCTCCGGCGCCGTGATCTGCGAGATCAAGGACTGACCCGCTGCTTCCCCGCCGGTGCCCCGGTCATGTCGTCGGACGTGACCGGGGCACCGGCGCATTCGGGGACGGCGGCCGCCCGCACGATGGCATCCTGGAGACCGGGGAGAGAGGAGGGACCGCACCATGGCGACGAGCCAGACAGGGGCACCGGCCCGGCCCATGCGTGCCGACGCGCGCCGCAACTACGGCCGGCTGCTGGCGGAGGCCCGTACCGCCTTCGCGGAACACGGGACCGACGCGTCCCTGGAGGACATCGCCCGGCGCGCGGAGGTGGGCATCGGCACGCTGTACCGCCACTTCCCGACCCGGCACGCGCTGATGAGCGCGGTCTTCCAGGAGGCGGTGACCTCCCTGATCACCCGCTCCCGCGAACTGGCCGGCTCGGACCAGCCGTGCACCGCGCTGGTGGAGTGGCTGGGCGCGATCGTCACCCACGCGGGCGAGTACCGCGGCCTGGCCCAGGCCCTCATGTCCACCTGCCGGGACGAGAGTTCGGCCCTGGCCCGGTGCAACACCCCGCTGCGCGAAGCGGGTTCGACGCTCCTGTCCCGCGCCCAGTCCTCGGGCACGGTCCGCCCGGACGTCTCGATCGACGACCTGATGCAACTGACGAACGCGATCGCCCTGGCAGCGGAACAGTCCCCGGACGACCCGGAACTGGCGAACCGCCTGCTGACACTGACGCTACGGGGCCTCGGCCCGTCCGCCGGCCCGTCGAGCCCCTCCGGCGATTGAGGAGCGGGGGTCCGGGGGCAGCGCCCCCGAGCTACCGCCGCCGCAGATCGGCCACCCGCCCCCGGTCCCGGTCACCGACCCCCGGCTCCCCGAGCGCCCGCAAAGGCTGCCCCTGCGTACGCCGCTGCCCGGGCAAGGGCATCTCGCGCCTGGCGGAGGGCCTCCCACTCGCCCCCGGCTCCGCGGCCGACGAGGCCGCCCCCGCCCCCCCGCCCCCCGCGACGGCGATCCGTACGCCCTGGTCCGCCAGCGCCTGCAACTCCGCCGCCGACCGGTCGTCGTGCGCGGCGGGCTCGTCCGTCACGAGATGGGTGATGAGATCCGTCGGCACGGTCTGGAACATCGTGTCGGAGCCGAGCTTCGTGTGGTCCGCGAGGACCACCACCTCCGCCGCGGCCTGCACCAGCGCCCGGTCCACGCTCGCGGAGAGCATGTTGGACGTGGAGAGCCCGCGCTCGGCGGTGAGCCCGCTCCCGGACAGGAACGCGCGGGAGACCCGCAGCCCCTGGAGGGACTGCTCGGCCCCGCTGCCCACCAGGGCGTAGTTGGAGCCGCGCAGGGTGCCCCCGGTCATCACCACCTCGACCCGGTTGGCATGGGCCAGCGCCTGGGCGACGAGCAGGGAATTGGTGACGACGGTCAGGCCGGGGACGCGCGCGAGCCGGCGGGCCAGCTCCTGCGTGGTCGTACCGGCGCCGACGACGATGGCCTCGCCCTCTTCGACGAGGCCGGCGGCCAGGTCGGCGATGGCCGTCTTCTCCGCGGTGGCGAGATGGGATTTCTGCGGAAAGCCGGACTCCCGCGTAAAACCGCCCGGCAAGACCGCACCGCCGTGCCGGCGGTCGAGGAGTCCTTCTGCCTCCAGTGCCCGCACGTCCCGCCGTACGGTCACTTCGGAGGTCTGGACGACGCGGGCGAGCTCACGGAGCGATACCGCCCCGTTGGCGCGCACCATTTCGAGGATCAACTGACGACGTTCTGCAGCGAACACGAAACTGACAGTAACGTGACCGCGCGAGACTTTTCAGCAGTTTGCGCCGAATAGCAGAAGTTGTACATACAGGCGGTCACCAAGTGGTATAGGAGACCGTCTTGTTGTCGTCTCCTGACCGAACGGCCGCCTCGGGCCGCCCGACTTGGCGGGAGTTGCCGGGGAATGCCGGGCCGTGGCCCGGGTCCCCGGCCCGGTCACGCCTCGCCCGTGCGCTTACGGCTGTGCAACTGGCGGGCCACTTCGGCGATCGATCCCGACAGGGACGGGTACACAGTGAAGGCGTTTGCGATCTGCTCGACCGTCAGATTGTTGTCGACGGCGATCGAGATCGGATGGATCAGCTCGCTCGCCCGGGGGGCGACGACGCAGCCGCCGACCACGATGCCGGTGCCGGGGCGGCAGAAGATCTTGACGAAGCCGTCCCGGATGCCCTGCATCTTGGCGCGCGGGTTGCGCAGCAGCGGCAGCTTGACGACCCGGGCGTCGATCTTGCCCGCGTCGACGTCCGCCTGGGTGTAACCGACGGTGGCGATCTCCGGGTCGGTGAAGACGTTCGAGGACACCGTCTTGAGGTTCAGCGGGGCCACCGCGTCGCCGAGGAAGTGGTACATCGCGATGCGGCCCTGCATGGCGGCGACGGAGGCGAGCGCGAAGATGCCGGTGACGTCACCGGCCGCGTAGACGCCGGGCGCGCTGGTGCGGGAGACCTTGTCGGTCCGGATGTGCCCGGAGTCCTTGAGCCGGACGCCGGCCTCCTCCAGGCCCATGCCCGCGGTGTTCGGGATGGCGCCGACGGCCATCAGGCAGTGCGTGCCGGAGATGACCCGGCCGTCGGCGAGGGTCACCTCGACGCGGTCGCCGACGCGCTTGGCGGACTGGGCGCGGGAGCGGGCCATCACGTTCATGCCGCGCCGCCGGAACACGTCCTCCAGGACGGCCGCCGCGTCGGGGTCCTCGCCGGGCAGCACCCGGTCGCGGGAGGAGACGAGGGTGACGCGCGAGCCAAGGGCCTGGTAGGCGCCGGCGAACTCGGCGCCGGTCACACCGGAGCCGACCACGATGAGCTCCTGCGGCAGCTCGTCGAGGTCGTAGACCTGGGTCCAGTTCAGGATGCGCTCGCCGTCGGGCTGGGCGTCCGGGATCTCCCGGGGGTGCCCGCCGGTCGCTATCAGCACGGCGTCGGCGGTGAGCGTCTCCTCCGTGCCGTCGGCGGCCGTGACGACGACCTGGCGGGAGCCGTCGGCGGCCTGGAGGCCCTGCAGCCGGCCACGTCCGCGCATCACACGGGCGCCGGCGCGGGTGACGGAGGCGGTGATGTCGTGGGACTGCGCGAGCGCCAGGCGCTTGACGCGGCGGTTGACCTTCCCCAGGTCGACGCCGACCACGCGTGCGGCCTGCTCTATGTGCGGGGTGTCGTCGGCGACGATGATGCCCAGCTCCTCGTACGAGGAGTCGAAGGTGGTCATCACCTCGGCCGTCGCGATCAGGGTCTTCGAAGGCACGCAGTCGGTGAGGACGGACGCGCCGCCGAGGCCGTCGCAGTCGACGACGGTCACCTCCGCGCCGAGCTGGGCGCCCACCAGTGCCGCCTCGTACCCGCCGGGTCCGCCGCCGATGATCACGATCCGGGTCACGAAAAGTCCGCCTCGCGTTTCTCGTCCCACGGCCGTCTGCTGCCCCGGCCGGGGGTCCGGGGGATCGCCCCGGGGGAATGCAGTACGTACTTCATTGTCCCGCACGCGCCAAGGTGCTTCTCCCCGGGGCCCTCCATACGTGCGCCGGGGCGCACGGCGCACGGGCGCGGCGGACGCGGCCGTCCCGTTCGCGCCTCCCCTCGGGGGGCGTTCCTCACAGGAACCGGCGTGCCCGGCGTCACCTCCCGTACCCTCGATCCCATGTCGCTCTACGCCGCGTACGCCGGCAACCTCGACGCGCGGCTGATGACGCGCCGCGCCCCGCACTCACCGCTGCGCGGCACCGGCTGGCTGAACGGCTGGCGGCTGACCTTCGGCGGGGAGCAGATGGGCTGGGAGGGAGCGCTGGCCACCGTGGTGGAGGCGCCCCGCTCGCAGGTGTTCGTCGCCCTGTACGACCTGGCGCCCATGGACGAGGACTCCATGGACCGCTGGGAGGGCGTCGGCCTCGACATCTACCGGCGCATGCGCATCCGGGTGCACACCCTGGACGGCGAGGAGCCGGCCTGGATCTATGTGCTGAACGGCTACGAGGGCGGCCTCCCGTCCGCCCGCTATCTGGGCGAGATCGCGGACGCGGCCGAATCGGCGGGCGCGCCGCACGACTACGTGATGGAACTGCGCAAGCGCCCCTGCTGACGGGCCCGGCCGCGGGCGCGGTTGTCGGAACACACGAACGATTCCCGCCAGACTCTGTGCAGGGGCATCTACGCGCGTAGGGATTCAGCGGTTACGCTCGTCCGCGTGAACGCATCAGTTATTCCGGACCACATCCAGGGCGACCCGTACGCCGCCGCCGCCGACGCCGCCGCCCGCCTGCGCGAGCTGACCGGTGCCGAGACTCACGACGTCGCCCTCGTGATGGGCTCCGGCTGGGCGCCGGCCGCCGCCGCGCTCGGCGTTCCGGCGGCCGAGTTCCCGGTGACCGCCCTGCCCGGCTTCCCGGCGCCCGCCGTCGAGGGCCACGGCGGCACGATCCGCTCGCACGTGATCGGCGACAAGCGCGCGCTGGTGTTCCTGGGCCGCACGCACTACTACGAGGGCCGCGGCGTCGCCGCCGTCGCGCACGGCGTCCGCACCGCGGTCGCCGCGGGGTGCCGGACGGTCGTCCTGACGAACGGCTGCGGCGGTCTGCGGGAGGGCATGCGCCCCGGGCAGCCGGTCCTGATCAGCGACCACATCAACCTCACGGCGGCGTCGCCGATCGTCGGCGCGAACTTCGTGGACCTCACCGACCTGTACTCGCCGCGTCTGCGCGCGCTGTGCAAGGAGGTGGACGAGACGCTCGAAGAGGGCGTGTACGTGCAGTTCCCCGGCCCGCACTACGAGACCCCGGCCGAGATCGGCATGGTCCGCGTGATGGGCGGCGACCTGGTCGGCATGTCCACGGTCCTGGAGGCGATCGCCGCCCGGGAGGCGGGCGCCGAGGTGCTGGGCCTGTCCCTGGTGACGAACCTGGCGGCGGGGTTGAGCGGGGAGCCGCTGAACCACGAGGAGGTGCTCCAGGCGGGGCGGGATTCCGCGACGCGGATGGGGTCCCTGCTGGCGCGGGTGCTGGACCGGATCTGAGGTTGTCCCGGGGGCGCTGCCCCCGGACCCCCGCTCCTCAATCGCCGGAGGGGCTTACAGGTAGCCCCACCGCACACGAAAGGCACCCCGTGACCACGACCCCGGACCTCCTCGCCCGCGCCGGCGCCTGGCTGGCGGAGGACCCCGACCCCGACACCCGCGAAGAGCTCGCCAAGCTCATCGCCGCCGAGGACGTCCCCGAGCTCACCACCCGCTTCGCGGGCACGCTCCAGTTCGGCACCGCCGGGCTGCGCGGCGAGCTCGGCGCGGGCCCGATGCGCATGAACCGCTCCGTGGTCATCCGCGCCGCCGCCGGCCTCGCCGCGTACCTGAAGGACCAGGGGCGGGCCGGCGGTCTCGTCGTCATCGGCTACGACGCCCGCTACAAGTCCGCCGACTTCGCGCGCGACACCGCCGCGGTGATGACCGGCGCCGGCCTCCGCGCGGCGGTCCTCCCCCGCCCGCTGCCCACCCCCGTGCTGGCGTACGCCATACGGCACCTGGGCGCCGTCGCCGGCGTCGAGGTGACCGCCAGCCACAACCCGCCCCGCGACAACGGCTACAAGGTGTACCTCGGCGACGGCTCGCAGATCGTGCCGCCGGCGGACGGCGAGATCGCCGCGGCCATCGCGGCGGTCGGCCCGCTGGACACCGTGGACCGCCCGGCCACCGGCTGGGAGACCCTGGGCGACGAGGTCCTGGACGCCTACCTGACCCGTACGGACGCCGTGCTCGACGCGGGCTCGCCGCGCACCGCCCGCACCGTGTACACCGCGATGCACGGCGTCGGCACCGCCGTGCTGACCGCCGCGTTCGACCGGGCCGGCTTCCCGGCCCCGGTGCTCGTCGCGGAGCAGGCCGAGCCGGACCCCGCGTTCCCCACCGTGGCCTTCCCGAATCCGGAGGAGCCCGGCGCGATGGACCTCGCGTTCGCCGCCGCGCGCCATGCGAACCCGGACCTCGTCATCGCCAACGACCCGGACGCGGACCGGTGCGCCGTCGCCGTGCCGGACCCGGCGGCGGACGGCGGCTGGCGGATGCTGCGGGGCGACGAGGTCGGGGCGCTGCTCGCCGCGCACCTCGTGCGCCGGGGCGCGACCGGCGTGTTCGCGGAGTCGATCGTCTCGTCCTCACTGCTGGGCCGGATCGCCGGGAAGGCGGGCCTGGGTCACGAGGAGACCCTGACGGGCTTCAAGTGGATCGCCCGCGTGGAGGGACTGCGTTACGGGTACGAGGAGGCGCTCGGCTACTGCGTGGACCCGGAGGGCGTCCGCGACAAGGACGGCATCACGGCCGCGCTGCTCGTCGCCGAGCTCGCCTCCGTGCTGAAGGAGCAGGGCCGCACGCTGCTCGACCTGCTGGACGACCTCGCCCTGGAGCACGGGCTGCACGCGACCGACCAGCTGTCGGTGCGGGTCGAGGACCTGTCCGTCATCGCGGACGCGATGCGCCGCCTGCGCGAGCAGCCGCCGGCCGCCCTGGCGGGGCTGTCCGTGGTGTCGGCCGAGGACCTGTCGCGGGGCACGGACCGGCTGCCGCCGACCGACGGGCTGCGCTACCGGCTCGACGGCGCCCGGGTGATCGTCCGCCCGAGCGGCACCGAGCCGAAGCTGAAGTGCTACCTGGAGGTCGTCGTGCCGGTCGGCTCCGCCGACGCGCTGCCCGCGGCCCGCGCCCGGGCCACGGAGCTGCTGACCGGCATCAAGCGCGACCTCGCGGCAGCGGCGGGCATCTGAGACGGGGCGGCCGGGGCCCGGCCCGGCCGCCCTCCGCTCACCCGGCCACCCGCGCCATCCACGCCTCGACCTCGTCCGCCGAGCGCGGCAGCCCGGCCGACAGGTTCTCGTGGCCGGACTCCGTCACGACGAGGTCGTCCTCGATGCGGACGCCGATGCCGCGCCACTCCTCCGGGACCGTCAGGTCGTCCGGCTGGAAGTACAGCCCGGGCTCGACGGTCAGCACCATGCCCGGCTCCAGCACCCCGTCGACGTACGCCTCGTTGCGCGCCCGCGCGCAGTCGTGGACGTCCAGGCCGAGCATGTGGCCGGTGCCGGCCATGGTGAAGCGGCGCTGGAGGCCGAGTGCGTACGCCCGCTCGGCCGGGCCCTCGATGAAACCCCACTCCACGAGCCGGGCGGCCAGGTGGCGTTGCGCGGCCTCGTGGAAGTCGCGGTAGTGGGCTCCCGGCTTCACCGCGGCCATTCCCGCCTCCTGCGCCTCGTACACCGCGTCGTAGACCTTCCGCTGGAGCGGGGTGAACGTGCCGCTGACGGGAAGGGTGCGCGTGACGTCGGCTGTGTAGAGGGTGCGGGTCTCCACGCCGGCGTCGAACAGGAGCAGGTCGCCGGGGCGCACGGGGCCGTCGTTGTCCGTCCAGTGCATGATCGTGGCGTGGTCGCCGGCGGCGCAGATGGAGCCGTAGCCGACGGCGTTGCCCTCCAGGCGGGCGCGGCGGAAGAACGTGCCCTCGATCCACCGCTCCGAGGTCGCGACGGCCCCCGAGAGGTCGGCGATCGCGTCGGTGAAGCCGCGCACCGTGGAGTCGACGGCCTTGCGCAGCTCACCGAGCTCCCAGGCGTCCTTGACGAGGCGGAGGTCGCTCAGCGCCTCCGCCAGCTCGGCGTCGCGCTCCTCGTCGGTGACGACCGCCCGCTCCAGCGCCGGATCGATGCCCCGGACGATCCGGGTCGGCACCCGGACCCCGGCGCCGGGGTCCGCCGCACCGGAGGCCACCGCGCCGGCCGCGAGCGTCTCGGCCGCCGTGCGGACATCCCGGCAGGGCAGCCCCAGGACCCGCGCGGACTCGGCGAGGGTGCGGCGGCGCCCGGTCCACAGCTCGGCCGTGGCCCCGGTCCAGAACTCGTCGTTGTCCCGGCTGTCGCGCGGCAGCTGGAAGCAGTAGGCGTCGTGTCCGCCGTCCGCCCGGGGTTCCAGGACGAGGGCGCCGTCGCGGGCCTGGTCGCCGGTCATGTGGACGTAGCCGGAGTAGGGCCGGAAGGGGTAGTCGTCGTCGTTCGACCGGGTCTTCAGGTTCCCGGAGGGGACTACGAGGCGTTCGCCGGGGAAGCGCTCCGAGAGCCGGGCGCGCCGGGCGGCGGCATGGGGTGCCTGCTCGTCGGGTACGAGGTCGTGCCGTTCGGTGTCCGCCCACCCGGTCCGCATCAGCGCGGAGAGTTCTTCGGAGATTTCCGAGTAGAGCCCGTTCTTCCGGCCGTTCGCCACGTCATGCTCCCTGTCTCGACGGGGTGGGCCCCCGGTGGTCACCGACGGCTCCCGGACGCTATCCCCGGCGGGGCGGCGCGGGTGCCCGGCCGTGCCAGTGGCACCGATCGGCCATCACCCGGTGCCCCTCCCGGCGGAGAATGCGGTCCATGACGAACGCGAAGCTGGCCGAGGCCCTTCGGCTGCTGGGCATCGGCGGGGCGGCGGCCCGGGTCTATCAGGCGCTGCTCGACCATGCGCCCGCGCCCCTGTCCGCGATCGGCCGGACGGCCGGTCTGGACGCCCCGGCGCTGGCGGCGGCGTACGGGGAGCTGGTCGACGCCGGGCTGGTCGGCGGCGCGGGCACGGGCGCGGACGTGGTCGCCCCGGTCCCGCCCGCGGCCGGTCTGGAGATCCTGGTCAGGCAGCGGGCGAGCGAGGTCGAGGAGTCCCGGATCGCGGTCGGGGGCGCGTTCGAGTCGTTCCGGCGGCAGCGGCTCGCCGCGCACGACGACCATCTCGTCGAGTCCGTGACCGGCGACGCGGTCGGCCCGAGAATCCGCCGGGCGTGGGCGAGCGCGCGGGAGCAGATCCGCCAGCTGGAGTCGCCGCCGTACGTGCCGCTGCCCGGGGCGACCGAGGACGCGCTGGCCACACTCGCCCGCGGGGTGACGCAGCGCGTCGTGTACTCGCGGGAGTCCCTGGAGCACCCCGGGCATCTGAAGGACGTCATCGAGCCGTGCGTCCGGGCCGGGGAGCAGGCCCGGGTGGCGCCCGCGGTGCCGGTGAAGCTGGTGATCATCGACGACGCGTCGGCGCTGGTGTCGTTGTCGATCCGGGAGGCGGACGTGCACAACACCATGCTGGTCGTGCAGCCGTGCGGGCTGCTGTCGGCGCTCATCGCGCTGTTCGAGCAGTACTGGCAGAGCGCGCTGCCGTTCAGCGGCCGGACGACGCGCCCGGGCGGGCTGCCGCCGGCGGACCGGCGGCTGCTGTGGCTGCTGGCGGGCGGGACGAGCGACGAGGTCATCGCGCGCGAGCTGGGCGTCAGCCGCCGCACGCTGTTCCGCCGGTTGCAGGTCCTGATGGCCAGGCTGGGCGCCGAGAACCGCTTCCAGCTGGCGTTGCAGGCGCAGCGCCAGGGCTGGCTGTGAGCGCGCCGGACACGCCCCGGGTCAGCCCGTCGCGCCCAGGACCACGAGCAGCACCGCGCCGACGGCGGCCGGGGCGATGACCTCGTACGCCCAGCGCACGGAGGCGGCGGGCGCGTCGGGCGAGGGCTTGTCGCCGGCGCGCTCGGACAGCTCGCGCAGGTCCGCGACGGTCTGGTCGGCGGCCGCGGTGCGGGCCTTGGTGTTGCGTACGTCGGCGATCGTGGACGTACGCCGGTACGGGTCCTCCACCGCCTGCCGGGACTGCTGGCGGGCGGCCTTCTTGCGCTGCCGCAGCGACACGGGGACGGCCCAGAGCTGGAACTTCGTACCGCCGTGCGTGAAGAGCTCGCTCGAATAACCGGCCCGTACGTCGGCGACGTCGCTCCACGGCAGCGTGATCGTGCGGAACGGGTTGCGGATGCGGATGCGCTTCTCGTTCGCGGCGACCACCGGGCGCAGGGTGAAGGCGACGATCAGGGGCACGGCGAACAGCATCCCGGCGAGCGCCATCCACGGCGTCCGGCCGGCGCCCCGGATGACGGCGTCGCCCCCGATCCCGCAGACGAGCACGAGGAGCAGGACGCCGCCGGCCAGCCCGGCGGGCGACCGGAAGGTCCGGTCGGCGTAGGTGGGCTCGTCGGCAGGCGTGGGGCTCGTCATGAGCCCGATTGTGCCTGACGCGGCGCGGGGGCGCGGGGGCGGCCGACGCGCGGGGGCCCGGTGGGCGTGGGACGGGGCGATGACCTGGGTCCCTGTACAGGTCGCTACGCGCGTAGATATGCTCATGTGGTGACCATGCCCACCACCCTCCCCGCATTCGCCGACGCGACGGCGTCCGACAGTGCGCTGCGCCGCTTCCTGCACGGGCTGCCCGGCGTCGACCCGGTCGGCCTCGAAGCGCGCGCCGCAGCCCTCGGTACCAGGTCGATCAAGACGACGGCCAAGGCGTACGCCATCGACCTCGCCATCTCGATGATCGACCTGACGACGCTCGAAGGCGCGGACACCCCCGGCAAGGTCCGGGCCCTCGCCGCCAAGGCCGTCCACCCCGACCCCACCGACCGCACGACGCCGCGCACCGCCGCGGTCTGCGTGTACCCCGACATGGCGGCCACCGCGGCCGCCGCCCTGGCCGGCTCCGGCGTGAAGGTGGCGTCCGTGGCGACGGCCTTCCCCGCCGGGCGCGCCGCGCTCGACGTGAAGCTCGCGGACGTGCGGGACGCGGTCGCGGCCGGGGCCGACGAGATCGACATGGTGATCGACCGGGGCGCGTTCCTGGCCGGCCGCTATCTGAAGGTGTACGAGGAGATCCTCGCCGTGAAGGCGGAGTGCGGGTCCGCCCGGCTCAAGGTGATCTTCGAGACCGGTGAGCTGTCCACGTACGACAACATCCGGCGGGCCTCCTGGCTCGGGATGCTGGCGGGCGCGGACTTCATCAAGACCTCGACCGGCAAGGTGGCGACCAACGCCACGCCCGCGAACACCCTGCTGATGCTGGAGGCGGTGCGCGACTTCCGCGCGCAGACCGGCGTGCAGGTCGGCGTGAAGCCGGCCGGCGGCATCCGCACCTCGAAGGACGCGGTCAAGTTCCTCGTGCTGGTCAACGAGACGGCGGGCGAGGACTGGCTGGACAACCACTGGTTCCGCTTCGGCGCCTCCAGCCTGCTGAACGACCTGCTGATGCAGCGCCAGAAGCTCAGCACCGGCCGTTACTCCGGCCCCGATTACGTGACGGTGGACTGATACCCATGGCATCCGCATTCGAGTACGCACCGGCGCCGGAGTCCCGTTCCGTCGTCGACATCGCCCCCTCGTACGGCCTGTTCATCGACGGTGAGTTCACCGACGCGGCCGACGGCAAGGTCTTCAAGACGGTCAGCCCGTCCTCCGAGGAGGTGCTGTCCGAGGTCGCGCGGGCCGGCGCCGAGGACGTGGACCGGGCCGTGCAGGCGGCCCGCCGCGCGTTCGAGAAGTGGTCGGCGCTGCCCGGCTCCGAGCGCGCCAAGTACCTGTTCCGGATCGCCCGGATCATCCAGGAGCGCTCCCGCGAGCTGGCCGTCCTGGAGACCCTGGACAACGGCAAGCCGATCAAGGAGACCCGCGACGCCGACCTCCCGCTGGTCGCCGCGCACTTCTTCTACTACGCGGGCTGGGCCGACAAGCTGGACCACGCGGGCTACGGCCCGAACCCGCGCCCGCTGGGCGTGGCCGGCCAGGTCATCCCGTGGAACTTCCCGCTCCTGATGCTCGCGTGGAAGATCGCCCCGGCGCTCGCCACGGGCAACACGGTGGTCCTGAAGCCCGCCGAGACCACGCCGCTGTCCGCGCTGTTCTTCGCGGACATCTGCCGCCAGGCGGGCCTGCCCAAGGGTGTCGTCAACATCCTGACGGGGTACGGCGACGCGGGCCAGGCGCTCGTGGAGCACCCCGACGTGAACAAGGTCGCCTTCACCGGTTCGACCGCCGTCGGCAAGGCCATCGCCCGGAGCATCGCGGGGACGGACAAGAAGGTCACCCTGGAGCTGGGCGGCAAGGGCGCCAACATCGTCTTCGACGACGCCCCCCTCGACCAGGCCGTCGAGGGCATCGTCACCGGCATCTTCTTCAACCAGGGCCAGGTCTGCTGCGCGGGCTCCCGCCTCCTGGTGCAGGAATCGGTCCAGGACGAGCTGCTGGACGCGCTCAAGCGCCGCCTGTCCACGCTGCGCCTGGGCGACCCGCTGGACAAGAACACGGACATCGGCGCGATCAACTCCGCCGAGCAACTGGCCCGGATCACCGCGCTCACGGAGACCGGCGAGGCGGAGGGCGCGGAGCGCTGGAGCGCCCCGTGCGAACTGCCCTCGGCCGGTTACTGGTTCGCCCCGACGCTGTTCACCAACGTCACCCAGGCCCACACCATCGCCCGCGACGAGATCTTCGGCCCGGTGCTGTCCGTGCTGTCGTTCCGCACGCCGGACGAGGCCGTCGCCAAGGCGAACAACAGCCAGTACGGCCTGTCGGCCGGCATCTGGACGGAGAAGGGCTCGCGCATCCTCGCGGTGGCGAACAAGCTCCGGGCGGGCGTCGTCTGGGCCAACACGTTCAACAAGTTCGACCCGACCTCGCCGTTCGGCGGTTACAAGGAGTCGGGCTTCGGCCGCGAAGGCGGCCGTCACGGCCTGGAGGCGTACCTCGATGTCCGATAACCGTCTGAGCGTCTTCAAGACCTACAAGCTGTACGTCGGGGGCAAGTTCCCCCGCTCCGAGAGCGGCCGGGTGTACGAGGTGACGGACTCGAAGGGCAAGTGGCTGGCGAACGCGCCCCAGTCCTCCCGCAAGGACGCCCGCGACGCGGTCGTGGCCGCCCGCAAGGCGTTCGGCGGCTGGTCCGGCGCGACCGCGTACAACCGCAGCCAGATCCTCTACCGCGTCGCGGAGATGCTGGAGGGCCGCCGCGAGCAGTTCGTACGCGAGGTGGCCGAGGCGGAGGGCCTGTCCAAGTCCAAGGCGGCGGCCGTGGTGGACGCGGCGGTGGACCGCTGGGTCTGGTACGCGGGCTGGACGGACAAGATCGCCCAGGTCGTGGGCGGGGCGAACCCGGTCGCGGGCCCGTTCTTCAACCTGTCGACGCCCGAACCGACCGGTGTGGTCACGGTCCTGGCCCCGCAGGAGTCCTCGTTCCTCGGCCTGGTCTCGGTGATCGCCCCGGTGATCGCGGCCGGCAACACCGTGGTCGTGGTGGCCTCCGCGCAGTCCCCGCTGCCCGCCCTGTCGCTGGGCGAGGTGCTGGCCACCTCGGACCTGCCGGGCGGTGTGGTCAACATCCTGTCGGGGAAGACCGCGGAGATCGCGGCGCCGCTCGCCGCCCACCAGGACGTGAACGGCATCGACCTCACGGGGGCGGACGCGGCGCTGGCGAAGGAGCTGGAGATCGCGGCGGCCGACAACCTGAAGCGCGTTTCCCGCCCACCCGTCTCCCGCCACCACCCCGACAAGGAAGCGCAAAGCGCTGCTCATCCACAGGGTGTGGAAAGCGACTGGGTGGCCGACCCGGGTACGCACCGCCTGACGGCGTTCCTGGAGACCAAGACGGTCTGGCACCCGACGGGCGCGCTGGGCGCGTCCGGCTCCTCGTACTGACCGCACACGGCGACGGCCCGTTCCCCGGAGACGCCTCCGGGGAACGGGCCGTCCCGCTGCGGGCGGAGACTCAGCCGCGCAGCCCCTCCACGACCGGGCCCACGACGGGCAGGTCCTTGATGGCGCCGCCGCTCGTCAGCGGGTCGGTGACCAGCGCGGTGGAGAGCGGCTTGAAGTCGGCGACCTGGGTGCCGACCGCGTTGTCCAGCGGGTCCGTACCGGTGCCGGCCAGCGGGTCGAGCCGCAGGTGGGTGACGGGCGCGACGCTGTGCTCCAGCGACTGCCCGAGCGCCCCGGTGACCGCTCCGCCGGCCGCCTCGGTGGCCTCCGCGAGGCCGACGTCGGCCCCGGTCTCCTGGACGACGGGCAGCGGGGCGGCCTGCGCCGCCGCACCCCCCGCGCCGAGCGCGGCGCCGACCGCGGTGACGGTCAGGCCTGCGCGCAGCAGGGTGCGCCGCCGGGACTTGGAAAGTGCGTGACGTGCCATGGATTTCCCACCTGATCGGGACGATCGGACCATCGGCCGGGTAATCGGCCGAATGCACAGAGTAGTTGAGGTGTGATGCGCGATACCAACAGCACCTTCCCGGGGGTCGCTTGTTCGGGTCAATGCCGCACACTCGTGTCCTGTGAGTTCCCAAGCGCTTTCGACCCGCGTCGTCCTGTTGACGGGCCCCTCCGGCTCCGGAAAGTCGTCCCTCGCCGCCCGCACCGGCCTTCCGGTCCTGCGGCTCGACGACTTCTACAAGGAGGCCGGCGACCCCACCCTGCCGCTGGTCGAGGGCAGTACGGACATCGACTGGGACTCCCCGGACTCCTGGGACGCCGACGCCGCGGTCACCGCGATCACCGAGCTGTGCCGGACCGGCCGCACCGACGTCCCGGTGTACGACATCTCCACCAGTTCCCGCACCGGGCACGAGGTCCAGCACATCGGGCGCACCCCCCTCTTCGTGGCCGAGGGCATCTTCGCGGCCGACATCATCGACCGCTGCCAGTCCCTGGGCCTCCTGGCCGACGCCCTCTGCCTGCGCGGCCGCCCCTCCACGACGTTCCGCCACCGCCTCATCCGCGACCTGCGCGAGAGCCGCAAGTCGGTCCCGTTCCTGCTGCGTCGCGGGTGGCGTCTGATGCGTACGGAACGCCGCATCGTGGCCCGCCATGTCGCGCTGGGCGCGCACGCGTGCGCGAAGCAGGAAGCGCTGGGCCGCCTGGCGGCGGCTGCTGCGGGGCGGTGCAGGACGCCGGCGCATTCAAGCCCCTCCGGCGATTGAGGAGCGGGGCAAGGGGCAGCGCCCCAAATCAAGCCCCTCCGGCGATTGAGGAGCGGGGGTCCGGGGGCAGAGCCCCCGAAACGCGCCGCGGGGGGGGGCCGGGGCCCCCCCCCCCCCCCCCCCCCCCCCACCCACCACCACACCCCCCCCCCCCCCCCCCCCCCCCCCCCCACCCACCCCCACACCCCCCCCCCCCCCCCCCACCACCCCCCCCCCACCCCCCCCCCCAACCCCCCCACCACACACCC
>NZ_JBHUXS010000004.1:0-40597 GCF_042669245.1 Streptomyces sp. NPDC057249
TGAGCTGGGGGTGGCCGCAGAGACCAGCGAGAAGCGACTGTTTACTAAAAACACAGGTCCGTGCGAAGCCGTAAGGCGATGTATACGGACTGACGCCTGCCCGGTGCTGGAACGTTAAGGGGACCGGTTAGCTGCTCTTCGGGGTGGCGAAGCTGAGAACTTAAGCGCCAGTAAACGGCGGTGGTAACTATAACCATCCTAAGGTAGCGAAATTCCTTGTCGGGTAAGTTCCGACCTGCACGAATGGCGTAACGACTTCTCGACTGTCTCAACCATAGGCCCGGTGAAATTGCACTACGAGTAAAGATGCTCGTTTCGCGCAGCAGGACGGAAAGACCCCGGGACCTTTACTATAGTTTGATATTGGTGTTCGGTTCGGCTTGTGTAGGATAGGTGGGAGACTTTGAAGCGGCCACGCCAGTGGTTGTGGAGTCGTCGTTGAAATACCACTCTGGTCGTGCTGGATGTCTAACCTGGGTCCGTGATCCGGATCAGGGACAGTGTCTGATGGGTAGTTTAACTGGGGCGGTTGCCTCCTAAAGAGTAACGGAGGCGCCCAAAGGTTCCCTCAGCCTGGTTGGCAATCAGGTGTTGAGTGTAAGTGCACAAGGGAGCTTGACTGTGAGACCGACGGGTCGAGCAGGGACGAAAGTCGGGACTAGTGATCCGGCAGTGGCTTGTGGAAGCGCTGTCGCTCAACGGATAAAAGGTACCCCGGGGATAACAGGCTGATCTTCCCCAAGAGTCCATATCGACGGGATGGTTTGGCACCTCGATGTCGGCTCGTCGCATCCTGGGGCTGGAGTCGGTCCCAAGGGTTGGGCTGTTCGCCCATTAAAGCGGTACGCGAGCTGGGTTTAGAACGTCGTGAGACAGTTCGGTCCCTATCCGCTGTGCGCGTAGGAATATTGAGAAGGGCTGTCCCTAGTACGAGAGGACCGGGACGGACGAACCTCTGGTGTGCCAGTTGTTCTGCCAAGGGCATGGCTGGTTGGCTACGTTCGGAAAGGATAACCGCTGAAAGCATCTAAGCGGGAAGCCTGCTTCGAGATGAGTATTCCCACCCTCTTGAAGGGTTAAGGCTCCCAGTAGACGACTGGGTTGATAGGCCAGATGTGGAAGCCCGGTAACGGGTGGAGCTGACTGGTACTAATAGGCCGAGGGCTTGTCCTCAGTTGCTCGCGTCCACTGTGTTGTTCCCAGGCCACGAACGGTCGTGCTGGTTGAACAACGTCACTCATAAATTGAAAAGTGTGCTTGTTCGCTAAGTGCCGATACTCCGCTTTGCAGCGGGGTGGCCGATAGTGTTTCGGTGGTCATTGCGTTAGGGAAACGCCCGGTTACATTCCGAACCCGGAAGCTAAGCCTTTCAGCGCCGATGGTACTGCAGGGGGGACCCTGTGGGAGAGTAGGACGCCGCCGAACAATTTTTGAAGGACCCTTGGTCCCAGCGTTCAGCGCTGGGACCAAGGGTCTTTTTTGTTTTGCCCGAAGCGCGTCGGGTGTCCGGCTGCGCAAGAATGTCTGTAGTACCCCGATGACAGGAGCTCCACCCATGTCCACCAACTCTCCCGACGATCGTTCGGAGCGCGAGCCGCGTCGCCGGGACGGCGGTGACCGGGGCGGCTTCGGCGGCGGTCGCGATGACCGCTCGCGCGGTCCGCGCCGGGACAACGACCGCGGTGGATACCGCCGTGACGACCGTCCCTCCGGGGGCGGCTTCCGCCGCGACGACCGGGACCGCGACCGGGATCGTGGCCCGCGCCGCGACGACCGGCCCGCCGGCGGTGGTTTCCGCCGCGACGACCGGGGCGGTTCCACCGGTGGCGGCTTCCGTCGCGATGACCGCGGTGGCGGCTACGACAACCGTGGCGGTGGGTTCCGTCGCGATGACCGGGCGCCGCGTCGTGATGACGACCGCGGTGGCCGGCCGGGTGGCTTCGACCGCCGTGACGACCGGCCTCGTGGCCCGCGTCGGGATGACGACAACCGTGGTGGCGGCTTCCGCCGCGACGACCGCCCTTCCGGTGGCGGCTTCCGTCGCGATGACCGCGGTGGCGGCTACGACAACCGTGGTGGCGGGTTCCGTCGCGATGACCGGGCCCCGCGCCGCGACGACGACCGCGGCGGGTTCCGCCGTGACGACCGCGCTCCGCGCCGGGACGACGACCGCGGTGGGTTCCGCCGCGACGACGACCGTGGCGGCTTCCGCCGGGACGACCGCGACCGCGCCCCCCGGCGCGACGACGAGCGCGGCGGGCGTTCCGGCGGCTACGGCTACGACCGGCGCGACGACCGCCGTGACGACCGCCCGCGCGGTCCCCGCCGCGACGACGGCCGTCCGGCCGGCGGCGGGTTCCGCCGTGACGACCGGGACCGGGACCGCGACCGCGGCCCCCGCCGTGACGACAACCGGGGCGGCGGCTACCGCGGCCAGCGGGACGACCGCGACCGGGGCGGCTACCGGGGCCGCGACGACCGAGGCGGCCGGCAGGGCGGTTACGAGCGTCGCGACGACCGCGACCGCGAGCCCGTCAAGCGGCTGCCCATCCCGGACGACGTCACCGGTCACGAGATCGACCAGGACGTCCGCCAGGAGCTGCTGAGCCTGCCCAAGACGCTGGCCGAGGACGTCGCGCGGAACCTGGTCATGGTGGCCCGGCTCATCGACGAGGACCCCGAGCAGGCGTACGCGTACTCCCGCATCGCCCTCCGGCTCGCCTCGCGCGTCGCCGCCGTCCGCGAAGCCGCCGGTTTCGCCGCCTACGCGACCCAGAAGTACGCGGAGGCCCTGGCGGAGTTCCGGGCGGCCCGGCGGATGACCGGGTCCGTGGAGCTGTGGCCCGTCATGGCCGACTGCGAGCGCGGGCTCGGGCGGCCCGAGAAGGCCATGGCGATGGCCGGTGAGCCCGAGGTGCAGAAGCTGGACAAGGCCGGCCAGGTCGAGATGCGTCTCGTGGCCGCCGGCGCCCGGCGCGACATGGGGCAGCTCGACGCCGCCATCGTCACCCTGCAGAGCCCCGAGCTGGCCTCCAACGCGGTGCACCCGTGGACCCCGCGCCTGCGCTACGCGTACGCGGACGCGCTGCTCGAAGCGGGCCGCGAGGACGAGGCGCGCGAGTGGTTCGGCAAGGCGCTGGAGGCCGACAAGGACGGCGCCACCGACGCGTCCGACCGCCTCGCCGAGCTGGACGGCGTGGAGTTCGTGGACGCGCTGGACGACGACGAGGACGAGCCCGTCGCCGCCGACACGGACCGGGACGACGCCGACGAGGACGGCACGCCCCGCGCGTAACGCATGAGAAGAGGGCGGCACCCCGCGCGGGTGCCGCCCTCTTTCGCGTTCAGCCCAGGTTCAGGCTGCGTAGGACCAGGCCCGTCGCCGGCTTCGGGCCGAACGACGTCGACTTGCGGGGCATGGTGACGCCCTGGCGGGCCAGGTTCCGGACGAGCTCCTCGCGCACCGGATGCATCAGCACCGCGGTCGAGCCGTTCCGCTCGGCCTGTTCCACCGCGGCGGCGGTGTCGTGGATGTAGGCGATGTGCGCCGGGTCGTCCGGGATGCGCCACACCCGGTCGAGCAGCGCCGCGTGCAGGACCGTGGCGTCGAGGGTGCGCCAGGCGGCCGGGCGGTCCCCCGGGACCGTGCGGGCCAGCAGCGCCTCGTCCGGGCGGTCGACCAGATGGAAGGCGCCGTCGCCCGCGAGGAGGAAGGCGTTGCCCTCGGCCGCCGCCCCCGCCAGGGCTTCCATCGCGTCGGGAAGCGGCCCCGCCACCTCCCGTATCCGGAACAGGCCGGTCAGCGCGTCCAGCGCGTCCGCGACGGGCAGTCCGTGCAGCAGGCGGTGGATGGCGCGGACCCGGAGCGGGTAGCGGGCGGTGTCCACCAGGAGCACGAGACCGTAGTCCCAGGGGCCCGGGTCCGTGTGCTCCTCCTGAAGCCTCAGATAGGTGGCCCAGCGGTGGTGGCCGTCCGCGATCAGCGCCTGGTGCCCGGCCAGGTCCGCCTGGATCTCCGCGCGTTCGGCCGGGTCGGTGACCGCCCACAGCCGGTGGCGGAAGCCGTCCTCCGTGGTCGTGCAGAGCAGCGGTTCGCGTTCGACGGTCCGCTCGACCACCGCGGTCGCCCCCGTCGCCGTGCCCTCCCCACCCCGGTACGTCAGCAGCAGCGGTTCCAGGTGGGCGGCGGTGGCACGCATCAGGTCGGCCCGGTCCTCGACCACATGCGCCATGACGTCCTCGTGCGGGAGCACCACGCCGTCGGCCGGCCCCGAGAGCGCGAGGGCGCCGATCACGCCGCGTTGCAGGATCTCCTCGTCGCGCTGCTCGTACACGTACAGGGCGGGCTCCGGGTCCGGCGCGAGGACACCCTCCGCGAGCCAGTCGTCCAGGGTGGCGGCGGCCCGGGCGTTGCGGGCGGCGACCGTGCCGGCCTGCGGCAGGATCAGCCGCACGATGTTGTGCGGGTCCGCCGACTCCAGGTGCAGCAGCCCGTCGGGCCGCACGACCACGTCGTACGGGGGAGAGGTCACCGCGGCGAGACTGCCGACCCGCTCGGGGACGTACCGCAGCCCACGGAACGGAAGCAGACGCAGTCCCTGGTCCGCCGTGCCTCGTGTGTTCATCCACGCATCGTATGTGGGGTACAGGGATGCGCGATGATCGGGGGAGAAGCAGTCGATGAGGAGCGCGGAACATGAGCGGGACGAGCAGGACCAGGCCGAGCGGCAGCAGCACCGCGCTGAGTGAGGCGTACGACACGGCGCTGCTCGACCTCGACGGTGTCGTGTACGCGGGCGGGCTGGCCATCGACCACGCCGTCGAGGCGCTCGGCTCGGCGCGGGCCGGCGGGATGCACCTGGCGTACGTCACCAACAACGCGCTGCGCACCCCGGCCGCGGTGGCCGCGCACCTGACCGAGCTGGGCGTCCCGGCCGAGCCGGCCGACGTGATCACCTCGGCGCAGGCCGTGGCCCGGCTCGTCGCCGACCAACTGCCCGCCGCGGCGCGGGTCCTGGTCATCGGCGGCGAGGGACTGCGCGTCGCACTGCGGGAACGCGGCCTCGAACCCGTCGAGTCGGCCGACGACGACCCGGTCGCCGTGGTCCAGGGATACGGCGGCCCCGACCTGGCGTGGGGCCGGTTCGCGGAGGCGTCGTACGCGATCAACCGCGGGCTGCCGTGGTTCGCGTCCAACACCGACCTGACGATCCCGGGCGCCCGGGGGATCGCGCCGGGCAACGGGGCGGCCGTCGAGGTCGTCCGCATCGCCACCGGCGCCGAGCCGCAGGTGGCCGGGAAGCCGCTCCCGCCGATGCACCGCGAGACCGTGCTGCGCACCGGCGCCGAACGGCCGCTGGTGGTCGGCGACCGGCTGGACACCGACATCGAGGGGGCGTTCAACGGGGGCGTCGACTCGCTGCTCGTGCTCACCGGGGTGACCGACGCGGCCCAGCTGGTCACTGCCGTCCCCGAGCACCGGCCGACGTACATCGACGCCGACCTGCGCGGGCTGCTCACCGGACAGCCCGAGGTGACGGAGGACGGCGAGGGATTCCGCTGCGGCGGCTGGACGGCCTCCGCCGGGGGCGGCGCGCTCGTACTGGAGGGCGACGGCGACCCGCTCGACGGGCTGCGGGCGCTGTGCGCGGCGGCCTGGTCGCACGCCGGGGACGGGGCCTGTGACCTGGCCGCGGAGAAGGCCGTGGCCCGGCTGGGGCTGTGAGGACGGGGCCGGAGCCGGAAAGGCTGGGTAGGCTAACCTAACCGGGTGTTGGTTGAAAGCCCCCCGGATTCCAGTTCCGGCCCGATAGCCGCGCCGGACCAGGCCGCCGCTCCCCGCAGGCGCCACGCGGCGAGAGCGGCGGGGCTCCTGGTGGCCGTGGCCGTCCTCGTGCTGGTGTGTCTCGCGTCCATCGGGATCGGCGCCAAGGCGCTGCCGCTCTCCGACGTGTGGCACGGCCTGTTCCACTACGCGGGCAGCGGCGACGACGTCCTCGTACGCAAGGTCCGTGTCCCCCGCACCGTGCTGGGGCTCCTGGTGGGCGCCGCGCTGGGCCTCGCCGGGGCGGTGATGCAGGCGCTGACCCGGAACCCGCTCGCCGAGCCGGGCATCCTCGGCGTCAACGCGGGGGCCTCGGCCGCCGTCGTCTCCGCGATCAGCTTCTTCGGCGTGACCTCGCTGACCGGCTACGTGTGGTTCGCTTTCGCGGGCGCCGCGATCGTGTCGGTGGCCGTGTACTTCCTCGGGGGCAGCCGGTCCTCGACGCCGGTACGGCTCGCGCTCGCCGGGACGGCCGTGACCGCCGCGCTGTACGGATACGTCAACGCCGTACAGCTGCTGGACTCGGCGTCGCTGGACCGGCTGCGGTTCTGGCAGGTCGGCTCGCTGGCCTCCGCGAACACCGAGACCGTCGGCAAGGTCTGGCCGTTCATCGCGGCGGGCGTCCTGCTGACGGTGTTCATCGCACGCCCGCTCAACGCCCTGGAGATGGGCGACGACACCGCCAGGGCGCTGGGCGCGCACCTGACCAGGACCCGCGTCCTCGCGATGCTGGCCGTCACCCTGCTGTGCGGGGCGGCGACCGCCGCCTGCGGGCCGATCGTCTTCATCGGGCTGATGATCCCGCACCTGGTCCGCACCCTCACCGGTCCCGACCTGCGGTGGATTCTGCCGTACGCGGCGGTGCTCTCCCCGGTGCTCCTGCTCGGCGCGGACGTGGTCGGCCGGGTCGTCGCCCGCCCCTCCGAACTCCAGGTCGGCATCGTCACCGCGCTCATCGGCGGGCCCGTCTTCATCTACCTCGTACGACGCAAGAGGATGTCCCAGCTGTGAAGGCCACGACCACGAAGGAGACGGCACGCGCGGTCCGCCCGGCACGGGCCGTGCGGACGGCCGGCGGGTACTCGTTCCGGATGAACGTGCGGGCGGCCCTGGTCGTCCTGCTCCTGGCCGTCGTGGCGGCGGCGGCCGCGGTCGTCCTCATCGGCAGCGGCGACTTCTCGATGACGCCCGGCGAGGTGCTGACCACGCTCTTCGGCCACGGCACCTTCCAGCAGGAGTTCATCGTCACGGACCTGCGGCTGCCCCGGGTCCTCGTCGGACTGCTCGTCGGCGGTGCGCTCGGTGCCGGGGGCGCCGTCTTCCAGACCATCTCGCGCAACCCGCTCGGCAGCCCCGACGTGCTCGGCTTCGGGCAGGGCGCCACGGTCGGCGCGCTCACCGTGATCGTCCTCTTCGGGGGCGACGCGAAGGAGGTCGCGGCCGGCGCGGTCGTCGGCGGCCTGCTGACCGGTCTCGCCGTCTACCTGCTGGCGTGGAAGCGCGGGGTGCACGGCTTCCGGCTCGTCCTGGTGGGGATCGGGGCGGCCGCCATGCTGACCGCCGCCACCCACTACCTGATCACCAAGGCGAACCTGGTCGACGCGACCCGTGCCGTCGTCTGGATGACCGGCTCCCTGGACGGCCGCGACTGGGCGCAGGTCTGGCCGCTGCTGGTCGTCTGCGCGGTGCTGCTCCCGCTCGTGTACGGGCACGGACCGGCCCTGCGCGTGATGGAGATGGGCGACGACGCCGCGTACGCACTCGGGGTCCGCGTGGAACGCACGCGCCTCCTCCTCATGGGCGCCGCCGTGCTGCTCGTCGCCGTCGCCACGGCCGCCGCCGGGCCGATCGCCTTCGTCTCGCTGAGCGCCCCGCAGCTGGCGCGCCGGCTGACCCGCTCCACCGGCCCGAACCTGGTGGCCGCGACGTTCATGGGCGCGGCGCTCCTGCTCGTCGCCGACTGGGTCGCGCTCGACGCCTTCGGCGACCGGCAGCTGCCGGTGGGGGTGGTCACCGGGGTGCTCGGCGGCTGCTACCTGGTGTGGCTCCTGGTGACCGAGCGCAAGGCGGGTCGCATATGAGATCCCGTACCGCCGCCACTCCCCGACCGTCCGCCCCCCGACCGCCCGACAACCGGCCGTCCGACCCCCGGAGTACCCCCATGCAGCGCCTCACCGCGGACTCGGTGACCCTCGGATACGACCAGCGGGTCATCGCGGAGAACCTGTCGGTCGAGATACCCGACCACTCGTTCACCGTCATCGTCGGCCCCAACGCCTGCGGCAAGTCGACGCTGCTGCGGGCGCTCTCCCGGATGCTGAAGCCGAGCCGGGGCCAGGTGCTGCTGGACGGGCAGTCGATCCACGGACTGCCCGCCAAGAAGGTCGCGAAGACGCTGGGCCTGCTGCCGCAGTCCTCGATCGCGCCGGAGGGCATCACGGTCGCGGACCTCGTGGCGCGGGGCCGGTACCCGCACCAGGGGCTGCTGCGGCAGTGGTCGCCCGAGGACGAGCGGGTCGTCCGGGAGTCGATGGAATCGACGGGCGTCGGTGAGCTGGCCGACCGCTATGTCGACGAACTGTCCGGCGGCCAGCGTCAGCGGGTCTGGATCGCGATGGCCCTCGCCCAGCAGACGCCGCTGCTGCTGCTCGACGAGCCGACGACGTACCTCGACATCCAGCACCAGATCGACGTGCTGGACCTCTGCGCCGAGCTGCACGAGACGCAGGGGCGGACGCTGGTGGCCGTCCTGCACGACCTGAACCACGCGGCGCGGTACGCCACGCATCTGATCGCGATGCGCGGCGGGGAGATCGTCGCGGAGGGGGCGCCGGGGGAGATCGTCACCGCGGAGCTGGTGGAGCGGGTGTTCGGGCTGCGGTGCCAGGTGATCCCCGATCCGGAGACGGGTACGCCGTTGGTCGTACCCGCTGCGAGGGTGCGCGGGGCGCGCGTTGCGCGCGGGGCCGAAAAGACGTCCTCAAGCGCCGGACGGGCTTGATTTTGGCCGCTGTGGGCCTGCCTGCTCAGCTCAAAGACGTCCTCAATCGCCGGACGGGCTTGAGTTTGGTGGGCGTGGTGCCGCCTGCTTCACTTGCAGAGGTCCTGAAGCGCCGGACGGGCTTGATTCGGCTGATGCCGTCACAGCAGTGACTTCAGTTTCAGGAGGTCTCTGAAGCCCGCCTCCAGGCGGACCCGGCCCGACGCCCACGCCTTCGCGAAGTTCAGGTCGCCGTCGACCATGGCGACCAGGTCGTCGCCGGTCATCGCGAGGCGGATTTCGGCCTTTTCACGGGGTGGGCCCTCCAGCGTGTCCAGGACCTGGATGCGGCCGCCGGACAGGCGGCCCGTGAACGTGATGTCCAGGTCCCGGATGTGGCAGCTCAGCGAGCGGTCCAGGTCGGCGGCGCGGCGCACGTCGCCGTCGGCCCCCGCGAGGTTGTCGGAAAGTCTGTCGAGTGCGCTGCGGCACTCCGCCATGGTCGCCATCATGATCGACGGTACCCCAGCGCTTCGCGGTAGCGTTTCCGCATGAGCGACCCTATGCCCGCCCCCGAGACGGACGCCCCGCCGGAGCCGGCCGAGCCCGCGGGGCCCGCGCCGCTCGGTGTCGTACGGACGCCCACCGGCAGCCCCGAGGTGGACGGTCTGCTGGAGCGGCTCGCCGACGCCGACCACCTCGCGGCGGACGGACACACCGAGGTGTACGAGGATGTACACCGGGGCCTGCGCGAGGCGCTGAGCGCGCTGGACGCCGGGCCCGCCCCCGCACCGGGACCACCCGTACCGGTGCCCCCGTACAACCACAGGAGCTGAACCGAACGTGGCAGGAGTCGCCCGTCGCCGTCTCGACGCCGAGCTGGTACGCCGCAAGCTGGCCCGGTCGCGCGAGCACGCCAGCCAGCTGATCGCGGCGGGCCGGGTGACCGTCGGCGGCAACACCGCGACGAAGCCGGCCACCCAGGTCGAGACCAGCGCCGCCGTCGTCGTCAGCAAGGACGACAGCGACCCCGAGTACGTCTCGCGCGGCGGCCACAAGCTGGCCGGCGCCCTCGCCGCCTTCGTCCCGCTCGGGCTGGAGGTCGAGGGCCGCCGGGCGCTCGACGCGGGGGCCTCGACCGGCGGGTTCACCGATGTGCTGCTGCGCGCCGGGGTCGCCCGGGTGGTGGCCGTGGACGTCGGCTACGGGCAGCTGGCCTGGTCGCTCCAGTCCGACGAGCGCGTCGTCGTCAAAGACCGCACCAACGTCCGGGAGCTGACCCTGGAGGCCATCGACGACGAGCCGGTCGACCTGGTGGTGGGCGACCTGTCGTTCATCCCGCTCGGGCTCGTGATGCCGGCCCTGATCCGCTGCACGGCCCCCGGCGCCGACCTGGTCCTCATGGTCAAGCCGCAGTTCGAGGTCGGCAAGGAACGGCTCGGCAGCGGCGGTGTGGTGCGCGATCCCGAACTGCGCGCCGAGGCGGTGCGGGAAGTCGCCCGCCGGGCGTGGGCGCTGGGCCTGGGGGTGCGGGGCGTGACCGCCAGCCCGCTGCCGGGGCCCTCCGGGAACGTCGAGTACTTTCTGTGGCTGCGGGCCGGAGCACCGGAACTCGATCCCGCGGATGTCGACCGTGCAGTGGCGGAGGGGCCCCGTTGACGACGAATGCGGCACGTACAGTCTTTCTTCTTGCGCACACCGGCCGCCCGGCCGCGATCCGCAGCGCGGAGCTCGTGGTGCAGGGGCTGCTGCGCAACGGCCTGGGGGTGCGGGTCCTCGCCACGGAGGCGGCCGACCTGCCGCTGCCCCTGTCCGTGGAGACCGTCACCGATGCCACGCCCGAGGTGCTCAACGGCTGCGAACTGCTGATCGTCCTCGGCGGCGACGGGACACTGCTGCGCGGCGCCGAACTCTCCCGCGCCTCCGGCGTGCCCATGCTCGGCGTCAACCTCGGCCGGGTCGGCTTCCTCGCCGAGGCCGAGCGCGACGACCTCGACCAGGTGGTCGACCGGGTCGTCACCCGGGCGTACACGGTCGAGGAGCGCATGACGATCGACGTGCTGGTGCACAGCAACGGGGACGTCGTCCACACCGACTGGGCGCTCAACGAGGCGGCCGTGCAGAAGGTGTCGCCCGAGCGGATGCTCGAAGTCGTCCTGGAGATCGACGGCCGCCCGGTGACCGGGTTCGGCTGCGACGGCATCGTGTGCGCCACGCCCACCGGCTCCACCGCGTACGCCTTCTCGGCCGGCGGGCCCGTCGTCTGGCCGGAGGTCGAGGCGCTGCTGATGGTCCCGATCAGCGCCCACGCCCTCTTCGCCAAGCCGCTCGTCACCTCACCCTCCTCGGTGCTCGCCGTCGAGGTCCAGCCGCACACCCCGCACGGGGTGCTGTGGTGCGACGGACGCAGGACCGTCGAGCTGCCCTCCGGGGCGCGGGTCGAGGTGCGGCGCGGCGCGGTGCCCGTCCGGCTGGCCCGGCTGCACCAGGCGTCGTTCACGGATCGCCTGGTCGCCAAGTTCGCGCTGCCGGTGTCGGGGTGGCGGGGCGCGCCCCACTGACCCTCGGACGCGGCGCCACGATCCGGGGACCCGGGCCGTGGCCCGTGTGCACGCGGGCGGTGAAACCTCGTATGGTCATGTCCGTGTTGGAGGAGATGCGGATACGGTCGCTCGGGGTCATCGACGACGCGGTGGTGGAGCTGTCACCCGGCTTCACCGCGGTGACGGGTGAGGCCGGCGCCGGCAAGACCATGGTCGTCACCAGCCTGGGGCTGCTGCTCGGCGGGCGCGCCGACCCCGCCCTGGTGCGGATCGGCGCCAAGGCCGCGGTGGTCGAGGGCCGGATCACGGTGGCCGAGGGCGACGCGGTGGCCCTGCGCGCCGAGGAGGCCGGGGCCGAGATCGAGGACGGGGCGCTGCTCATCAGCCGCACCGTCTCCGCCGAAGGGCGCTCCCGGGCGCACCTCGGCGGCAGATCCGTGCCCGTGGGCGTGCTGTCCGAGCTGGCCGACGAACTCGTCGCCGTGCACGGCCAGACCGATCAGCAGGGCCTCCTCAAGCCCGCCCGGCAGCGCCAGGCCCTCGACCGGTACGCGGGCGACGGCGTCGCCGTGCCGCTCGCCAAGTACGCGGCGGCCTACCGGCGGCTGCGGGACGTGGCGGCGGAGCTGGACGAGCTGACGACGCGCGCCCGCGAACGCGCCCAGGAGGCCGACCTGCTGCGCTTCGGTCTGGACGAGATCGCCGCCGTCGAACCACTGGCCGACGAGGACACCGAGCTGGCCGCCGAGGCCCAGCGGCTCGGCCACGCCGACGCGCTCGCCTCCGCCGCCGCCCTCGCGCACACCGCGCTGGCCGGCAACCCGGAGGACCCGGAGGCCCTGGACGCCACGACCGTGGTGGCCGCCGCCCGGCAGGCCCTCGACGGGGTGCGGTCGCACGACCCGGCGCTCGCCTCGCTCGCCGACCGGGTCGGCGAGATCTCCATCCTGCTCGCGGACGTCTCCGGCGAACTGTCCGGTTACGCGGACCAGCTCGACGCCGACCCGCTGCGGCTCGCCGCCGTCGAGGAGCGGCGGGCCGCGCTCACCGCCCTCACCCGCAAGTACGGGGAGGACATCACCGCCGTACTCGCCTGGGCGCAGGAGGGCGCGGCCCGGCTCACCGAGCTGGAGGGCGACGACGACCGGATCGGTGAGCTGACCGCCGAGCGGGACGCCCTGCGCGCCGAACTCTCCGGGCTCGGGCAGGCGCTGACCGACGCCCGGACGGCGGCCGCCGCGTCCTTCGCGGAGGCGGTGACCGAGGAGCTGGCGTCCCTGGCCATGCCGCACGCCCGGGTGTCCTTCGACATCCGGCAGGCGGAGGCGGCGGACGAGGCGTCCGGCATCGAGATCGGCGGGCGGAACGTGGCGTACGGCCCGTCCGGCGCGGACGAGGTCGAGCTGCTGCTGGCCCCGCATCCCGGTGCCCAGCCCCGGCCGATCGCCAAGGGCGCGTCCGGCGGTGAGCTGTCCCGGGTGATGCTCGCGGTCGAGGTGGTCTTCGCGGGCTCCGACCCCGTGCCCACGTACCTCTTCGACGAGGTCGACGCGGGCGTCGGCGGAAAGGCGGCGGTGGAGGTCGGGCGGAGGCTCGCGAAGCTGGCGAAGTCCGCCCAGGTCGTCGTCGTCACGCACCTGCCCCAGGTGGCCGCGTTCGCGGACCGGCAGCTGCTGGTCGAGAAGACCGTGGACGGCTCGGTGACCAGCAGCGGGGTCACGGTCCTGGAGGGCGAGGACCGGGTCCGGGAGCTGTCCCGGATGCTCGCGGGCCAGGAGGACTCCGAGACGGCCCGCGCCCACGCGGAGGAACTGCTCGCGACGGCCCGCGCGGACGGGTAGCCGCACCGGCCGGGGCGCGCTCGGCGCGTGCCCCGGCTCGCGCGCCGTACGGGTGTCGTGGCGCCGTACACGCTTTCACCCGTGCGGGTGGTGTCGGCCGTCCGATTTGTCGTGGTGAGCCCCGGAGTAACGGTTCCGTCGTGCCGGAACGTGCGTACGGACTGGCATCCTTGGCCGTGTTCGTACCCCCGACTCGGGAGCCCCGGGAGCCAATCGACGTGTCACAGCTGCGCACGGTCCAGGTACTCGGCGGCGGCAGTGCCGGCAGCAGCACGCACGCCGGCTCGCTGGCCGCCGGACTGGTCGCCCGGGGAGTGCGGGTGACCGTCTGCGCGCCGGCCGCGCTGGACCGCACCCACGACTTCGCCGCCACCGGCGCCCACTTCGCGCCCGTGCCCCGGCGCAGCGACCCGGCGGCCGTCGCCGCCCTGCGCGCCGCCTGCGCCGACGCGGACGTCGTCCACGCGCACGGACTCCACGCCGCCGTGCGGGCGGCCCTGGCGATCGGCCGCCGGCCCGTCCCCCTGGTCGTCACCTGGCACACCCGGGCCCACGCCGAGGGGGCCCGCCGCCGGCTGCTGCGCCTCCTGGAGCGAAGGGCGGTGCGCGCGGCGGCCGTGGTGCTGGCCACCTCCTCCGATCTGGTCGACCGGGCGCGCGCCCGGGGCGCCCGCGACGCCCGGCTCGCGCCCGTCGCCGCCCCCCGGGCGCCGCGCCCGGCCGGCCCGCCCGCCGACAAGGTCCGCGCCGAACTGGGGGCGGTGGAGCGGCCGTTGGTCGTCGCGCTCGGCAGTCTCGTACCGCATCACGGCTACCGGACCCTGCTCGACGCGGCGGCCGTGTGGCGCCTGCTCGACCCGGTACCGCTGGTGGCCGTCGTCGGCGAGGGGCGGGAGCGGGCGGTCCTGCGGCGGCGGATCACGGCCGAGGGCCTGCCCGTCGAACTGCTCGGCGACCGACCCGACGCCGCAGCGCTCCTGGCCGCCGCCGACGTGGCCGTCCTGCCCAGCCGCTGGGAGTCCCGCTCCACCACCGCCCAGCAGGCGCTGCGGTCCGGGGTGCCCCTGGTCGCCATGGCGGTCGGCGGCACGCCCGAACTGGTGGGGGACGCCGCCGTCCTCGTGCCGTACGCGGACGCCGAGGCGCTGGCCGTCGAGGTGGCCCGGCTGCTCGGGGACCCGGCCGAGCGGGACCGGCTGGCCGCCGAGGGCCTGCGGCAGGCGGCGAGCTGGCCGACCGAGGACGACACGGTGGCCCAGGTCCTCGCGGTGTATGACGAGCTGGCCCAGCCGCTGGCCCGTTGACAGCCTTCCGGCCGGCTGCGATCTTGAAAATTCGGACCGGGCGGCTGGGAGGGCGTGTGGGCGGGGAAACGCAGGCTTACGGGGACGAGGGGGGCACCGCCGTCGGCGCGTTGCCCGGGCCCCTCGTCTCCGCGCAGTGGCTCGCCGCGCGCCTCGGCGCCCCCGGGCTGCGGGTGTTCGACGCGTCGGTCGGCGCGCACCGGGGGAGCGGGACGCGGATCGCGGGGGCCCGGTTCTTCGACATCGACGGCGCGCTCTCCGACCCCGCGGCGCCGGTGCCGCACACCATGCCGACCGCTGCCCGCTTCACCGAGGAGATGCGGGCGCTCGGCCTGAACGGCACGGACACCGTGGTCGTGTACGACGCCGCCGGGATCTACTCCAGTGCCCGGGCCCGGTGGATGCTCCGGGCCATGGGCTTCGACCGGGCCGCCGTCCTCGACGGCGGGCTGCCCGCCTGGACCGCCGCCGGACTGCCGGTCACCCGGGGCGCGCCGGAACCGCCCGCCGCGCCCGGGGACTTCACTGCCCGCCCCCGGCCGGGACTCCTCGTCGGCGCCGTCGAGGTGGCGGCGGCGCTGGCCGATCCGGAGGCGGTGGTGCTCGACGCCAGGACCCGGGGGCGGTTCGAGGGCACGGAGCCCGAGCCGCGGGCCGGGCTGCGCGGCGGCCATATGCCGGGGGCGGTCAGCCTGCCGTTCGGCCGGCTCCAGCACGACGGCCGGATGCGGGCGCCCGGCGAGCTGCGCGCCGCGTTCGCCGACGCGGCCGGTGACCGCGAGCGGCTGTACTTCAGCTGCGGGTCGGGGGTGACCGCCTGCGTCCTCGCGCTGGGGGCCGAGCTGGCCGGATACCGGGACCTGACGGTGTACGACGGGTCCTGGAGCGAGTGGGGGCTGCCCATCGCGGACCCGGCGGACCGGCCGGTCGTGACGGGCCCGGCGCGGGGCTGACACGGACTCCGCCCGGCGGCCGGAGAGCGGCAGCCGGGCGGAGAACGCGGACCGGGGGGCGTCAGCCCACGTACGCCCCGCTCGCCGTCAGACGCAGGGCCGTGTCGATCAGCGGGACGTGGCTGAACGCCTGCGGGAAGTTGCCCACCTGGCGCTGGAGCCGGGCGTCCCACTCCTCGGCCAGCAGGCCCAGGTCGTTGCGGAGGGACAGCAGCCGCTCGAAGAGCCGGCGGGCCTCGTCGACCCGGCCGATCATCGCGAGGTCGTCCGCCAGCCAGAACGAGCAGGCCAGGAACGCGCCTTCGTCGCCCTCCAGGCCGTCCACCCCCGCGTCGTCGCCGGCGGTGGGGTAGCGCAGGACGAAGCCGTCCTCGGTGGACAGCTCCCGCTGGATCGCCTCGATGGTGCCGATGACCCGCTTGTCGTCGGGGGGCAGGAAGCCCATCTGCGGGATCAGCAGCAGGGAGGCGTCCAGCTCCTTCGACCCGTAGGACTGGGTGAAGGTGTTGCGCTCGGGGTCGTAGCCCCGCTCGCAGACGGCGCGGTGGATCTCGTCGCGCAGCTCGTGCAGCCGTTCGACCGGGCCCTCTGCGTCGCCGGACTCGATGAGCTTGATGGTGCGGTCGACCGCGACCCAGGCCATCACCTTGGAGTGCACGAAGTGGCGGCGCGGCCCGCGCACCTCCCAGATGCCCTCGTCCGGCTCGTTCCAGTGCTTCTCCAGGTACTCGATCAGCTTGAGCTGGAGCCCGGTGGCGTAGTCGTTGCGGGCCAGGCCCGTCATGTGCGCCAGGTGCAGGGCCTCGGTGACCTCGCCGTACACGTCCAGCTGGAGCTGGCCGGCCGCGCCATTGCCGACCCGGACCGGGGCGGAGCCCTCGTAACCCGGCAGCCACTCCAGCTCCGCCTCGCCCAGCTCCCGCTCGCCCGCGATCCCGTACATGATCTGCAGGTTCTCCGGGTCGCCGGCCACCGCGCGCAGCAGCCACTCGCGCCAGGCGCGGGCCTCCTCGCGGTAGCCGGTGCGCAGCAGCGAGGAGAGGGTGATCGCGGCGTCGCGCAACCAGGTGTAGCGGTAGTCCCAGTTCCGGGAGCCGCCGATGTCCTCGGGCAGCGAGGTGGTCGGCGCGGCGACGATGCCGCCGGTCGGCGCGTACGTCAGGGCCTTCAGCGTGATCAGCGAGCGGACCACGGCCTCGCGGTAGGGGCCGTGGTACGTGCACTGCTCGACCCACTCGCGCCAGAAGTCCGCGGTGGCCTCCAGCGAGCCGTCGGGGTCCGGGAGCGCGGGCGGCTCGTGGTGCGAGGGCTGCCAGCTGATCGTGAACGCGATCCGGTCACCGGGGGCGACGGTGAAGTCGGAGTACGTCGTCAGGTTCTCGCCGTAGGTGTCGACGGGCGTGTCCAGCCACACCGAGTCCGGGCCCGCGACGGCGACCGTACGTGAGTCCACCTTGTGCACCCAGGGGGTGACGCGGCCGTAGCTGAACCGCATGCGCAGCTCCGAGCGCATCGGCACCCGGCCGCTGACGCCCTCCACGATGCGGATCAGCTGCGGCGCCCCGTCGCGCGGCGGCATGAAGTCGGTCACTCTGACCGTGCCGCGCGGCGTGTCCCACTCCGATTCCAGGATGAGGGAGTCCCCGCGGTAGCGGCGGCGGTCGGCCGCGGGCGGCTCCGCGCCCTCGGGGCGGGCCGGCCCCAGTCGCCAGAAGCCGTGCTCCTCGGTGCCCAGGAGGCCCGCGAAAACGGCGTGTGAATCGAAGCGGGGCAGGCACAGCCAGTCGGCTGTGCCGTCCCGGCAGACCAGGGCGGCGGTCTGCATGTCTCCGATGAGTGCGTAATCCTCGATGCGCCCGGCCACGTGCATCTCCAGTCGAACGGCCATGTCGCCCCGTGGGGCGCTTACTGCGGGTCAAGAGGTTGTCGCAAGGGGTTGTCGTGGGGGGACCTGCGAACTTCCGGCCTCGCCCGAGCGAGTGTCCGAGCAGGATACGACGCACACGGGTGATCCGCGCGACCCTCTTGACAACCGGACTGCGCCGATCGAGTGGGATGCGAGTGGCATATGCGATTCGCGCCGCGCTCGCGCGCCGGTGGCCGGAAGCAGTCCCCCTCCGTCGCTGATACCCTGGTAGCCCGTGGACGGTGGTCGTCGGCGAGAGCAGACGAGGCCCCCGAACCGCAGCGACGGCATCTCCGGAATCTCCGGACGGCAACGCCGGCACGCACCTCATGATCGCGACCACGGGAGCCCCCTTTGGCTATGCAGCCCACATCCACGACGACCAAGCACATCTTCGTCACCGGGGGTGTCGCCTCTTCCCTCGGCAAGGGTCTGACTGCCTCCAGCCTCGGTGCCCTGCTCAAGGCGCGCGGTCTCCGGGTCACCATGCAGAAGCTCGACCCCTACCTGAACGTCGACCCCGGCACGATGAACCCGTTCCAGCACGGCGAGGTCTTCGTGACCAACGACGGCGCCGAGACGGACCTCGACATCGGCCACTACGAGCGCTTCCTCGACGTGGACCTCGACGGCTCGGCCAACGTCACCACCGGCCAGGTCTACTCGCAGGTCATCGCCAAGGAGCGGCGCGGCGAGTACCTCGGTGACACCGTGCAGGTCATCCCGCACATCACCAACGAGATCAAGCACCGCATCCGCCGCATGGCCACCGACGACGTCGACGTGGTCATCACCGAGGTCGGCGGCACCGTCGGCGACATCGAGTCGCTGCCGTTCCTGGAGACCGTCCGCCAGGTCCGCCACGAGGTCGGCCGGGACAACGTCTTCGTCGTCCACATCTCGCTGCTGCCCTACATCGGCCCCTCCGGCGAGCTGAAGACCAAGCCCACCCAGCACTCCGTGGCCGCCCTGCGCAACATCGGTATCCAGCCGGACGCCATCGTGCTGCGCGCCGACCGCGACGTGCCGACCGCCATCAAGCGCAAGATCTCGCTTATGTGCGACGTGGACGAGGCGGCCGTGGTCGCCTGCGTGGACGCCAAGTCGATCTACGACATCCCCAAGGTGCTGCACACCGAGGGCCTGGACGCCTACGTCGTGCGCAAGCTGGACCTGCCGTTCCGGGATGTCGACTGGACCACCTGGGACGACCTGCTGGACCGCGTCCACAACCCCGACCACGAGGTCACCGTCGCCCTGGTCGGCAAGTACATCGACCTGCCCGACGCCTACCTCTCGGTCACCGAGGCCATCCGGGCCGGCGGTTTCGCCAACAAGGCCCGGGTCAAGGTCGAGTGGGTCGCCTCGGACGACTGCAAGACCGCGGCCGGCGCGCAGAAGGCCCTCGCCGGTGTCGACGCGATCTGCATCCCCGGCGGCTTCGGTGAGCGCGGCGTGGTCGGCAAGGTCGGCGCGATCCAGTACGCCCGCGAGAACAAGGTGCCGCTGCTCGGCCTCTGCCTCGGCCTCCAGTGCATCGTGATCGAGGCGGCCCGCAACCTCGCCGGCATCCCGGACGCCAACTCCACCGAGTTCGACGCCGCGACCTCGCACCCGGTCATCTCGACCATGGAGGAGCAGCTCGCGTACGTCGAGGGCGCCGGTGACCTGGGCGGCACCATGCGGCTCGGCCTCTACCCGGCGAAGCTCGCCGAGGGCTCGCTGGTCCGCGAGGCGTACGACGACCAGCCGTACGTGGAGGAGCGCCACCGCCACCGCTACGAGGTCAACAACTCCTACCGCGCCGAGCTGGAGAAGAAGGCCGGCCTGGTCTTCTCGGGCACCTCCCCGGACAACAAGCTGGTCGAGTACGTCGAGTACCCGCGCGAGGTCCACCCGTACCTCGTCGCCACCCAGGCGCACCCGGAGCTGCGCTCCCGGCCGACCCGCCCGCACCCGCTCTTCGCCGGTCTGGTGAAGGCGGCCGTCGCCCGCAAGACGGGCGCCGCCGCCGGGGGCGAGCAGAGCAAGTAGGCGGCACCTCCGCAGGCGTTACGGTTGACCGGGGCGCGCGTCCGAGCAGGGACGCGGGCCCCGGTCACCGTTTTTCGTGGGAGGACGCAGATGGGTTTCCAGGACACGCCCGAGGAATGGCGGGTCGCCGAGAGCGCGACCCCGTTCCGGGGGAAGAAGACCAGCGTCCGCGCCGACGACGTCGAGATGCCCGACGGTACGGTCGCGCACCGCGACTACCAGGTGCACCCCGGCTCGGTCGCCGTGCTCGCGCTGGACGACGAGGGCCGCGTCCTCGTCCTGCGCCAGTACCGCCACCCGGTCCGCCACAAGCTGTGGGAGATCCCGGCCGGGCTGCTCGACGTGCCCGGCGAGAACCCGCTGCACGCCGCGCAGCGCGAGTTGTACGAGGAGGCGCACGTCAAGGCCGAGGACTGGCGGGTGCTCACCGACATCTACACCTCGCCCGGCGGCTCCGACGAGGCCGTACGGATCTTCCTCGCCCGGGACGTCTCCGAGGCCGAGGGCGAGCGCTTCGAGGTCGCCGAGGAGGAGGCCGACATGGAGCTGGCCCGGGTGCCGCTCCAGGACCTCGTGCGCAACGTGCTCGCCGGCGACCTGCACAACAGCTGCCTGGTCGTGGGCGTTCTCGCGCTCACCGCGGCCCTCGCCGGTGACGGCGTCGACACGCTGCGCCCCGCCGACGCGCCCTGGCCGGCCCGCCCCTTCGACGCCTGACGGGCCGTCGGAAGCCTTGCGAGGCGGTCGATGAGGACCCAGGGGGTGTCTTGCCGGTCAGGGCCGGCAAGACACCCCCTCGTACGGTCACTCCCGCGCACCCTCCGATCGTAATAAATGCTGATCCGATCGGGGGATGCCCGGGTCGCGCTCCCCCTTCTCCGGCCGCCCGCCTGAACTACGCTTCGAATGCCCTGACCGGAGTCCCGCAGGGCGACGCGTGCAGCGAAGTGGAGCGTGGCCCGTGACGGATCAGGCGGTGGACACCAGCGGCCCGGCCGAGGCAGCGGGGACCGAGGAGCCGCCCGCCCCGGAGCCGACCCGATTCTTCGGCCGCGAACGGGAGTTGAAGGAACTCCGCGACGACATCGAGCGCGCCGGACTCGACACCATGGCCGGCCGCCGCAGCGCCCGCTCCCGGGTCCTCCTGATCGCCGGACGCCCCGGTTCCGGCCGCACCGCGCTCGCCTCCGAACTCGCCCGCCGGCTCCTGGAGACCGGCGACTACCCCGACGGCCTGCTGCGCGTCCGGCTCACCGAGACCGGCGGTGCCCCCGTCCCCCCGGAACGCGCCGCCCGCGACCTCCTCGGACGGCTCGGCCTGACCGGACCGCCCGGCGCCGACGCCGACGAACTGACCGAAATGGTCCGCGAGGCCCTGGCCGTGCGCCGGGCCCTGCTCCTCCTGGACGACGCGGCGGACGCCGAACAGGTCGACCCGCTCCTCCCCGACAACCCGGACTGCCTCGTCGTCGCCACGTCCGAGGGCCCGCTGACCGGCATCCCCGGCGTCCGGCCCTGCACCCTCGGCGGCCTGGACGCGGGCTCCGCCGTCCAGCTCCTCGGCCGGGCCACCGGCCAGGTCAGGATCACCGTCGACCCGCTGACCGCCCAGACCCTGGCCGAGGAGTGCGGCGGGCAGCCGGCCGCCCTGGTCCTGATCGGCGGCTGGCTCGCGGCCCGCCCGACCGCCTCGGTGGCCGATGCCGGGCGGCAACTGCGCGCGCTGCCCGACGACCCCGAAGCGCCCGCCGGGACGCGCCCGCTGACCCGCGCCTTCCGCCTCGTCCACGATTCGCTGCCGGCCACCCCGGCCCGGATACTGCGTCTGCTCTCCCTCGCCCCCGGCGGCCTCGCCGACGCCCACACCGCCTCCGCGCTGGCCGGCTGCTCCGTCTCGGCCGCCCGGACCACCCTGGACGACTTCGTGACCCTGGGCCTGCTGCGCCGGGAGGACGCCGACGAACCGCAGTACGAGGTGCCGGGCTGCCTCGCCGGACTGCTGCGGGCCCTCCTGGAGGACCGGGACCGCCCCGCCGAGATCCAGCTCGCCCGGGCCAGGATGCTGGAGCGCACCGTGCGCCTGCTCCAGTCCTGCCGCGCCGTCACGGACCCGGAGGGCTCCCCGTCCCGCCGCAAGCTCGCCGGGCTCCCGCGCACCCTGCGCTTCCCGAACCCGGAGACCGCCGCCGCCTGGCTGCGCGCCCGCAGGCCCGCCCTGCTCGCCGCCGCCCGGGTCGCCGTCGAGGACGGGGAACTCGACACGCTGGCCCGCCGGCTGGTCGCCGCGCTGGTGCGGGCGCTCGCCGCGCACGAGGGCACCGACGCCGCCGCCCCCGACCTCTACGCCCTGCACGGCCTGGTGCTGGCCGTCGCCGAACGCCGCGACCTGCCCCGCGAGCGGGCGGCCGCCCTGCTCAACCTGGCCGACCTGGACGCCGGGACCGGCCGCACCCGGGAGGCGCTGGCCCGGTACCGCGAGGCGCTGGACGCCGGGCGGGCCGCGAAGGACCCGTACGCCACCGGGCGGGCCATGGAGTCCGTCGGCGGCGCCTACGCGGAGCTGGGCGACTACCACCGGGCGTCCGACTGGTACGGACGGGCGCTCGCCCAGCGCCTCACCCAGGGCGAGCCGGCCGAGGCGGCGCGCCTGTACGGGCGGCTCGGCGCCGTCCACACCTACGCGGGGCGGTACGGCGAGGCGCTGCGGAACTGGCGGGCCGCCGCCGCGGGCCACCGCAGGCTCGGCGACCTCCCGGCCCAGGCCCGGGCGCTCAGCGAGATGGCCCGGGTCCAGGAGTACGCGGGCCGGCCGCAGGAGTCGCTGCGCACCTGCCGGGAGGCGGTGGAGTGGGCGCGGCGGGCCAAGGACGTACGGCTTCAGGCCGCGCTGGAGCTGCGGCTCGCGGACACCCTGGACCGGCTCGGCGATCCCGCCGCGGCCGGGCTGCACCGGGGCGCGGCCGACAGATTGCTGGGCGACAAGGGCCTGACCTGCGAAACCAATAGCACTTCCTCGGAAAAATAATGCTTTGCAAGGCTAGACAGCGGGAAGCCCTTCATTAGACTGGCTGTACCGCGGCCGTTCGCGGTGCCTTCACATGTGATGCATCTACCCTTTTTGCATCGCTGTGCCCGGATTATCCTCTGAGCCAAGGACCGTGATCGACATGAAGGTCGGCATCCCCCGCGAAGTGAAGAACAACGAGTTCCGCGTGGCGATCACGCCCGCCGGCGTGCATGAGCTCGTCCGCCACGGCCACCAGGTCGTCGTCGAGCGGAACGCCGGAGCGGGCTCCTCCATCACGGACCAGGAGTACGTCGCGGCCGGTGCGGAGATCCTGCCCACCGCCGACGAGGTGTGGGCCGCCGCCGACCTGCTGCTCAAGGTCAAGGAGCCGGTCGCCGAGGAGTACCACCGCCTCCGCAAGGGCCAGACCCTCTTCACCTACCTGCACCTTGCCGCCTCCCGCGAGTGCACCGACGCGCTCCTGGAGTCGGGCACCACCGCCATCGCGTACGAGACCGTCGAGACGGCCAACCGCGCGCTGCCGCTGCTCGCCCCGATGTCCGAGGTCGCGGGCCGGCTGGCCCCGCAGGTCGGCGCGTACCACCTGATGCGCTCGGCCGGTGGCCGCGGCGTGCTGCCGGGCGGCGTCCCGGGTACGGCGGCCGGCCGGGCCGTCGTCATCGGCGGCGGCGTCTCCGGCTGGAACGCCACCCAGATCGCCGTGGGCCTCGGCTTCCACGTCACGCTGCTCGACAAGGACATCAACAAGCTCCGCGAGGCGGACAAGGTCTTCGGCACCAAGGTGCAGACCGTCGTCTCCAACGCCTTCGAACTGGAGAAGGCCGTGGTCGAGGCCGACCTCGTCGTCGGTGCCGTGCTGATCCCCGGCGCCAAGGCCCCGAAGCTGGTCACCAACGAGCTGGTCGCCAAGATGAAGCCCGGAAGTGTACTTGTCGACATTGCAATTGATCAGGGCGGTTGCTTCGAGGACTCGCACCCCACGACGCACGCCGAGCCGACCTTCCAGGTCCACGACTCGGTCTTCTACTGCGTCGCGAACATGCCCGGCGCGGTGCCCAACACCTCGACGTACGCCCTCACGAACGCGACGCTGCCCTACATCGTGGAGCTCGCGAACCGGGGCTGGGTGGAGGCGCTGCGCCGTGACGCCGCGCTCGCCAAGGGCCTCAACACCCATGACGGGCAGGTCGTTTACCGCGAGGTGGCCGAGGCGCACGGCCTCGACCACGTCGACCTGAACACGCTCATCGGCTGACCGGGGTCAACCCCTGCGTCAACTCCGTGCGTCCGGCCGGACCTTGCTGTCAAGGTCCGGCCGGACGCATGCCGGGTCCGCGCGCGCCCCCGAGCAACTCGTCTCGAACGTAGCCATTTAACCGTTTCGTACACCCGGGAAAAGTGTGTACCGAGGGTTGCGCGCCCTTGACAGCGGGGCGTTCGATTGCCGACACAACGGGCCGGGTCCGGCGGATTGTGTTGCTGCGGACAGGGGACACGCCATAGAGTCGCCAATCGTCGGCATGGTGCCACGCTGACCTATCGATAAGTTTCCTGGTCACGTCCAAGGAGGTAAGACGACTTGTGAATGAGTCGACAATTACTCCCGGGGGTGTTCAACCAGGGATGCCTGCACGGGGCCAGAGCCCGAACGGGCTGGAGGCTGTCGGCTCCGTCGCTGTCCGCACCTTCGCCACCCACCAGCACATGACGACAGCCCCCCAGATGATGGACGGCCTACACGTGAACGCCATGGCCGGCAACGAGAGTGGCCGGGACACCGCCCCCCTCGCCGACTTCGCCGAGACGCCCCAGGCGCATTTCTACGACCCCGACGCCGAGTACGAGCCCGACCCGGAGTACGCGGCCACGCTCGCGCCGGACGCCGCCCGGCAGCGCCGCGAGCGGATCGGCCCGACCGGCCGCCCCCTGCCGTACTTCCCGATCCCGGGCCCGCTGACCGACCACGGCCCCGCGAAGATCATCGCGATGTGCAACCAGAAGGGCGGCGTCGGCAAGACCACGTCGACCATCAACCTGGGTGCCGCGCTCGCGGAGTACGGCCGGCGCGTCCTGCTGGTCGACTTCGACCCGCAGGGCGCCCTCTCGGTCGGCCTCGGGGTCAACCCGATGGAGCTCGACCTCACCGTCTACAACCTGCTGATGGAGCGGGGCATGGCGGCCGACGAGGTCCTGCTGAAGACCGCGGTCCCCAACATGGACCTGCTCCCCAGCAACATCGACCTCTCCGCCGCCGAGGTGCAGCTCGTCAGCGAGGTGGCCCGCGAGTCCACGCTCCAGCGCGCCCTCAAGCCGCTGATGGCCGACTACGACTACATCGTGATCGACTGTCAGCCCTCGCTCGGCCTGCTGACGGTGAACGCGCTGACCGCCGCGCACAAGGTGATAGTCCCGCTCGAGTGCGAGTTCTTCGCGCTGCGCGGGGTGGCGCTGCTCACCGAGACGATCGAGAAGGTCCAGGAGCGGCTCAACCCGGAGCTGGAGCTCGACGGCATCCTCGCCACGATGTACGACTCCCGTACGGTGCACAGCCGCGAGGTCCTGGCGCGGGTGGTCGAGGCGTTCGACGACCACGTCTACCACACGGTCATCGGGCGCACGGTCCGCTTCCCGGAGACCACCGTCGCCGGTGAGCCCATCACCACGTACGCCTCCAACTCGGTCGGTGCCGCCGCTTATCGCCAGCTCGCCAGGGAGGTGCTCGCCCGGTGTCACGCCGAGTGAGTCTGCCCGGGGCCGACGAACTGTTCCGTACGACCGGGGGGATGGGGCTCCAGTCCTCGTCGCCCGCGGAGCGGAGGCGCAAGGCGAACGGCGAGGCCCGGGTGCCGGCTCCGGCCGGCGAGAACGAACCCGGGGCCGACGCACCGGGGGAGACCGCCCCGGACCCCGGCACCGCCCCCGCACGCCAGGAGCACGCGGCGGCCGGCGCCGACGCGGGCGACTCGCGCAGCCGGTCCGCCGAGGGGGACCGGGTCGCCGTCGCGGCCCAGGCCGCCCGCCGCCCGCAGCAGCCCGCCGAACCCGCCCCGGCGCCCGTCGTGCAGCAGCAGCGCAGGCGCGGCGGCGGACGCGGTGCGAACCGGCGGCCCAGCGGGCGCGAGCGCCACGACGAGAAGATCACCGTCTACGTCTCCGCCGAGGAACTGATGGACCTGGAGCACGCGCGCCTCGTCCTGCGCGGCGAACACGGCCTCGCCGTGGACCGGGGCCGGATCGTGCGCGAGGCGGTCGCCGTCGTCCTGGCGGACCTGGAATCGCGCGGCGACGCGAGCATCCTCGTACGACGGCTGCGCGGCCGCTGACCGGTACGGCGTCGGTAACCTGCCCGTACGGGCCGCCGGATGCGCGGCCCCGCCCCTTCCGTACGGGCCGCCGCCCGCCGCCGTAGCCCGCCCGCGCACCCTGGACCTCCATGCCGACACCCGACGAGCCCGCCCGCACCGCCCGCCGCCCCCTGGGGCGCGGGCCGGGGGCGGGGGGCCTGCCGGTGGAGACGCCGGCCCCGGCCGGCGCACCCGAGCCCGAAGCGGCCCCCGAAGCGCCGGCCTCCGGAACGCCGGGCCCCGAAGCACCGCCCCCCGAAGCACCGGCCTCGGCCGACGACGGCCGGTTCACCGTGCGGCTCGCGAACTTCGAGGGCCCCTTCGACCTGCTCCTCCAGCTGATCTCCAAGCACAAGCTGGATGTGACCGAGGTCGCCCTGTCCAAGGTCACCGACGAGTTCATGGCCCACATCCGGGCGATGGGCCCCGACTGGGACCTGGACCAGACCACCGAGTTCCTGGTGGTCGCCGCGACCCTCCTCGACCTGAAGGCCGCCCGGCTGCTCCCCGCGGCCGAGGTGGAGGACGAGGCGGACCTCGCGCTCCTGGAAGCCAGGGACCTGCTCTTCGCGCGGCTCCTCCAGTACCGCGCGTACAAGCGGGTCGCCGACATCTTCAGTGGCCGGCTCGAATCGGAGGGCCGCCGCTTCCCGCGTACCGTCGGCCTCGAACCGCACCACGCCGAGCTGCTGCCGGACGTCGTCATCAGCATCGGCGCCGAGGGCTTCGCCCGGCTGGCCGTGAAGGCGATGCAGCCGAAGCCCGCGCCGCAGGTGTACGTCGACCACATCCACGCCCCGCTGGTCAGCGTGCGCGAGCAGGCGGGCATCGTGGTCGCCCGGGTCCGCGAGGCGGGCGAGCTCAGCTTCCGGGCGCTGACCGAGGACGCGCCGGACACCCTCACCGTCGTCGCCCGCTTCCTCGCCCTGCTGGAGCTGTACCGGGAGAAGGCCGTCGCGCTGGACCAGGACGTGGCGCTCGGCGAGCTGGTGGTGCGCTGGGCAGGCGAGGCGGGGGCCGAGCCGGTCGTGACGGACGAATTCGACCAGGAGGCCACGGACGCCTCCGCACCCCCCGAGGAGACGCCATGACGGACCCCACCGGCTCCCCGGTCGCGGACCTCGCCCTCAAGCCCGCCCTGGAGGCCGTCCTCATGGTCGTGGACGAGCCCGCCACCGAGGAGCACCTCGCCAAGGTGCTGGAGCGCCCCCGGCGGGCCGTGGCCGCCGCGCTGCGGGAGCTGGCCGACGAGTACACCGTGCAGCGGCGCGGCTTCGACCTGCGGCTCGTCGCGGGCGGCTGGCGGTTCTACACCCGCCCCGAGTACGCGGCGGCGGTCGAGGGCTTCGTCCTGGACGGCCAGCACGCCCGGCTGACCCAGGCGGCGCTGGAGACCCTGGCGGTGGTCGCGTACCGGCAGCCGGTGAGCCGGTCGCGGGTCTCGGCGGTGCGCGGGGTGAACTGCGACGGGGTCATGCGGACCCTCCTCCAGAGGGGCCTGGTCGAGGAGGCGGGCACGGAACCCGAAACAGGTGCGATCCTGTACAGGACGACGAACTACTTTCTGGAGCGGATGGGCCTGCGTGGCCTGGATGAGCTCCCGGAGCTCGCGCCCTTCCTCCCCGAGGCGGACGCGATCGAGGCCGAGACGCCAGAGGGTGTGCCGTCGTTCGATCCGGACGCACCGGACACCCCGGAAACTCACGCAGACGACAAGACGGACTTTTGATGCGAAGCAGTGGCAGGAACAGCGGTAGCGGCGGCGGCAGGAGCGGCGGCAGCGGCGGGGGCTGGAGCGGCGGCCGGAACAACAGCGGCACCGGCAGGAACAGCAACCCGAACGCGCGGACCCCCCGCTCGGAGCGCGACGACCGCCGGAACGAGGAGCGCCCTCGCAAGCCCAGGCCCGAGGAGCGCCGCTACGACGTGGGCTCCGACAAGCCCGGCACCGGCGGCGGAGTCCGCAAGGGCCGCGGCGCCGCGGCCCGGGGCGGGGCCAAGGGCGGTCCGAAGAGCCCGCAGGGCGGCGGCGCGAAGGGCGGCGCCCGGCGCGGCCCGTACGGCGCCCCGGCGCGCCCGCGCGAGCTCGACGCCAAGATCGAGCAGCGCAACCGCGAGCGGTACGCGAACAAGCCCGAGATCAAGACCCCCAAGACGCACCCGGGCGCCGAGCAGGAGGGCGAGCGGCTGCAGAAGGTCCTGGCCCGGGCCGGCATGGGCTCGCGCCGCGCCTGCGAGGAGCTGATCGAGCAGAGCAGGGTCGAGGTCAACGGCGAGATCGTCGTCGAGCAGGGCATGCGCGTCGACGTGCACAAGGACGAGATCAAGGTCGACGGGCTGACCGTCGCCACCCAGTCCTACCTGTTCTTCGCGCTGAACAAGCCGGCCGGAGTCGTCGCCTCCATGGAGGACCCGGACGGGCGCCAGTGCCTCGGCGACTACGTCACCAACCGCGAGACGCGGCTCTTCCACGTCGGCCGGCTGGACACCGAGACCGAGGGCATCATCATGCTCACCAACCACGGCGAGCTGGCCCACCGTCTCACCCACCCCCGGTACGGCGTGAAGAAGACGTACCTGGCGGCCATCCAGGGCCCCCTCCCGCGCGACCTGGGCAAGCGGCTCAAGGACGGCATCCAGCTGGAGGACGGGTACGCCCGCGCCGACCACTTCCGCGTGGTGGAGAACACCGGCAAGAACTACCTGGTCGAGGTGACCCTGCACGAGGGCCGCAAGCACATCGTGCGCCGCATGCTGGCCGAGGCGGGCTTCCCCGTCGACCGGCTGGTGCGCACCGGCTTCGGCCCGATCGCGCTGGGCGACCAGAAGTCGGGCTGGCTGCGCCGGCTCACCAACACCGAGGTGGGCATGCTGATGCGCGAGGTCGGCCTGTAGCCGCCCCCCGCCACGCACGAGGCCCGCGGCCGGTTCCCCGGAATGTCCCGGAGAGGAACCGGCCGCGGGCCTTTCGCATGCCCGGCCGAACCTTTATAGTCACAGTGACTATTAAGGAGGCGGGCGTGAGTCTCGCGGACATACTCGATCCCCTGCAACAGCCCCTGGTGACGGTCCTGGACACGCCGGTCAGCTGGACCGAGGTGCTGGGCTTCGGCAGCGGCGCGCTGTGCGTCTGGCTCGTGGCCCGCCAGCACCTCGCCAACTGGCCGATCGGCATCGCCAACAACCTGTTCTTCATCCTGCTGTTCACCCAGTCCGGCCTGTACGCCGACGCCGGACTCCAGATCGTCTTCATCGCCCTCGCCGCCTACGGCTGGTGGACCTGGACCCACGGGGGTGGACCAGGGACGGACCTGCCGGTGCGGCGCACCACGCGCACCGAGTGGACCGCGCTGCTCGCGGCGGGGGCGGTGGGGGCCGTGGCGCTGACCGTCCTGCTCGACCGGGCGACCGACTCGACCGTTCCGTTCTGGGACGCGCTCACGACCGCGCTGTCGCTCGCGGCGACCTACGGGCAGTGCCGCAAGCTGGTCGAGTCCTGGTGGCTGTGGATCGCCGCCGACCTCGTGTACATCCCGCTGTACGCGTACAAGGAGCTGTACCTGACCTCGCTGCTGTACGCCGGCTTCCTCACGCTGTGCCTGATCGGCCTGCGCAACTGGCGCCGCGACCTCGCCCCGTCCGCCCCGCGACCCGCGGAGACCCTCGCATGAAGCGCTACCCGCACGGGCTCGTGCTCGGCAAGTTCTACCCGCCGCACGCCGGCCACCACCACCTCGTCCGCACCGCCGCCGCCCGCTGCGAACGGCTGACCGTCCTGGTCTGCGCCGCGTCGGTGGAGTCCGTCCCGCTCGCCGACCGGGTCGACTGGATGCGGCAGGCGCACCCCGACGTCACGGTGGTCGGCGCCGTCGACGACACCCGCATGGACCTGCACGACCCGGCGATCTGGGACGCCCACATGGCCGTCTTCACCGCCGCGGTGCCCGAGCGGGTGGACGCCGTCTTCACCTCGGAGTCGTACGGGGACGAACTGGCCCGCCGCTTCGGCGCCGAGTCCGTCTGCGTCGACCCCGACCGCACCGCCCACCCCGTCTCCGGCACCGCCGTCCGCGCGGACCCGGCCGGCTGCTGGGGCTTCCTCGAAGCGCCGGTGCGGGCCGCGCTCGCCCGCCGCGTCGTCGTCCTCGGCGCCGAGTCCACCGGCACCACCACGCTGGCCCGGGCGCTCGCCGCCCACTACCGGCAGCGCGGCGGGGTCTGGGCGCACACGGGGTACGTGGCCGAGTACGGGCGCGAATTCAGCGAGCGGAAGCTGGCCGAGTTGCGCGAGCGGTGGCCCAGGGCCCAGTGGGAGGACGTCACCCTCTCCACCCACGACTTCCCGCACATCGCCGAGGTCCAGAACGCCCGGGAGGAGGCGGCCGCCCGCACCGGCTCGCCGGTGCTCGTCTGCGACACGGACTCCTTCGCGACGACCGTCTGGCACGAGCGGTACGTGGGCGGGCGCAACCCCCTCGTCGAGCGCGTCGCGGACCGGACCCGCCACCACCTGTGGCTGCTCACCCGCCACGAGGGCGTCGCCTTCGAGGACGACGGGCTGCGCGACGGCGAGGAGCTGCGGCCCTGGATGACCGAGCGGTTCCGGGCCGAGCTCACCCGTACCGGCCGGCCCTTCATCGAGCTGACCGGCAGCCCCGAGGCGCGCCTCGCCCGTGCGGTCGAGGCCGTCGACGCGCTGCTCGCCGAGGGCTGGGACTTCGCCGCGCCCCTCCCGGAGCGCCGATGAGCGCCGCCGCCCCCGAGGACTACGATCCGAGCGCCTTCGAGCCGTTCGCGGTCACCGTGGACCTGGCGGTCTTCACGGTCCGCGAGTCCCGGCTGCACGTCCTGCTGGTCGAGCGCGGCGAGGAGCCGTACAAGGGCCACTGGGCGCTCCCCGGCGGCTTCCTGCTGCCCTGGGAGTCCGCCGGGGCCGCCGCCCGCCGCGAGCTGGCCGAGGAGACCGGGCTGAGCGAGGACACCGTCTCCGGCCTCCACCTGGAACAGCTGCGCACCTACAGCGACCCGGACCGCGACCCCCGGATGCGCGTCGTCTCCGTCGCCCACACCGCCCTCGTCCCGGACCTCCCCGAGCCGCGCGGCGGCGGCGACGCGGCGGGCGCGCGCTGGTGGGACGCGGCCCGGACGGGCCCCCTCGCCTTCGACCACGACCACATCCTCGCGGACGCCCGCAACCGCGTCGGCGCAAAGCTGGAGTACACCTGCCTGGCCACCGCGTTCTGCCCGCCGCACTTCACCCTGGGCGAGCTGCAACAGGTCTACGAGACGGTCTGGGGCGTCGAGCTGGACCGCCCCAACTTCCGCCGCAAGGTCCTCGCCACACCGGGCTTCGTACAGCCCGCGGAGGGCGCCCCGCGCCGCACCGGCGGCCGGGGCAAACCGGCCGCCCTCTACCGCGCGGGCGACGCCACCGCACTCCACCCCCCGCTCCTGCGACCGGAAGGACGGCAGGCATGACGACCACCCGTACGAAGAGGGCCGCGACCGGCGCGCTGCTCGGGCTCGCGCTCGGCGACGCGCTGGGCTTCCCCACCGAGTTCAACGACGTGCCGTCGATCCTCGCCAAGTGCGGGCCCTGGCGGGAGATGGAGCTGCCGAAGCCGGCCTTCGTCACCGACGACACCCAGATGACCCTGGCGCTGGGCCGCGGCCTGCGCACCGCCATGGGCCGGGGGCCGCTCACCGGGCTCCGGCTGGCCCGCCCGGTGCGCGAGGAGTACGTCGACTGGTACCACTCGCCCGACAACAACCGCGCCCCCGGCCGCACCTGCCTGGAGGCCTGCGCACTCCTCGACGGCGACCGCGCCTGGCAGGAGGCCAGCCGGACCGGCTCCAAGGGCTGCGGCGCCAACATGCGCGTCGCGCCCGTCGGACTCGCACCCGGCCTCACCGACGAGCAGCGCTCCGGCGCCGCCCAGCTCCAGTCGGCCCTGACCCACGGCCACCCGACCGCGCTCGCCGCCTCCGACCTGACGGCCCGTGCGGTGTACCTGCTGGCCCGGGGGACCGAACCGCTCGGCCTGATCGGCCAACTCCGCTCGTACGCGTACGAGAACCGCGAGCGCTACCTCGACCGGTGGCTCGGCGACCTCTGGCGCCACACGCACGACGCCTCGCCCGAGGCGTACATCAGCCGGGGCTGGGACGAGTGCCTGGCCGCGCTGGAGACCGTCCGGGACGCCCTGCGCGACCCCTCACCGGAGACCGACCCCTGCGAGCGGACGGGGGACGGCTGGATCGCCGAGCACGCCCTCGCCACCGCCCTGCACTGCTTCCTCCTCTTCCCGGACGACCCCGTCACCGCCCTGCGCCGCGCCGCCTGCACCCGGGGCGACTCGGACTCCATCGCCTGCCTGACCGGCGCCCTGGCCGGGGCGCACCTGGGCCCGGACGCCTGGCCGGCCGCGTGGGCGGAGCGCATCGAGTACCGGGGCGAACTGCTGGAGCTCGGGGCGCTCTGGGACGCTTGAGCCATGCCCTCGCACACCACGCTCCTCCAGGAGGCCGGTCTCCCGGTCACCGACCTCGGCCCGGTCCTCGCCGGTGAACCCCACCCGCTGCTGTTCGCCACGGTCTCCGGGGCGCACCTGTACGGCTTCCCGTCCCGGGACTCGGACGTGGACATGCGCGGGGTGCATCTGCTGCCGGCCGAGGACCTCGTGGGGCTCCGGGAGCCCGAGGAGACCCGCACGCGGATGTGGGACCGGGACGGGGTGGAGATGGACCTCGTCACGCACGACCTGCGCAAGTTCGTCCGGCTGATGCTCAAGCCGAACGGCTACGTGCTGGAGCAGCTGCTCTCGCCGCTGGTCGTGCACACCACCCCGCTGCACGCCGAACTGGTGGCCCTCGCCCCGCAGGTCCTCACCCGCCATCACGCCCACCACTACCGGGGGTTCGCCAACACCCAGTGGCGGCTCTTCGAGCGCACCGGTGAGCTCAAGCCGCTGCTGTACACCTTCCGGGCGCTGCTCACCGGAATCCACCTGATGCGCAGCGGTGAGGTGCTGGCCCACCTGCCGGCGCTCCTCGCGCGGGTGGAGGCCCCCGGCTACCTGCCCGGCCTGATCGAGGCCAAGGCGGAAGCCGAGCACGGGGGAGCGGACGCCGTGGACGCGGCGGCGGTGGGCCGGGACGTCGAGGTGCTGCACGGGGTGCTCGACGCGGCGCAGGAGGCGTCGGAGCTTCCGGACGGGGCGGGCGGCTTCGACGCGCTTCACGGCCTCGTGGTGCGCACCCGGCTCTCAGGACGCTGAGGCCAGCGCCGACGCCCGGCGCGTGCGGACGAGGAAGGCCTCGACACGCGCCCGGTCCGGCTCGGGAGGCAGCGGGGAGGTGTCCGCCGCCTCGTCGTTCTCGGCGGCGAGGCGGGTCATGCGGCGCTCGACCTCCGGCCACGGGACCTCGCCGCGCCGGACCGCCAGGAGGGCTTCGCGGGCCTCGCCCACCTCGACCGTCAGTTCGCCGGTGCGCAGCAAATCCCGGCAGCTGCCCAGCAGCCGCAGCAGGTGCATCGCGTGCTTCCAGCGCGGGGCGCCGTACTGGCGGACGTCCGCCTCCAGCTTGCGGCGCTGGGCCAGGGCATAGCGGACGAACGAGTCGTGCGCCCGGCGGGAGAGGAAGGCGCCGCGCAGGGAGAGCAGTTCCCGGCCGGTGTCGTCCACGTGCTCCACGAGCGGCGAGTGCAGGCACTCCAGCACGTTCGGGTTGGCGCGCAGGGCCAGCTCGCAGAAGCGTTCCAGCTCCCAGGAGAACTGCTCGTCCGCCGGGCCCTCGATGTGCGTGGGCGGCTTCTCGAAGCGCCAGAACAGCGGGGTCGGTGCCAGGAACACGCCCCGCCGGTCGGTGTCGCTGGTCTCGGTGGCGAGACCGAAGGCGCGCGACCCCGTCACACAGGAGTAGACCGTGTGGCGGCGTACCAGGTCCTCGTCGGTCGGCGTGATCATGCCGGGAGGGTACGCGAGGGACGGGCGCGGGCGCGTCTCATAAAAAAGGGCGGGCGGGCACCGGACCCCGCCCGCCCCTCTACGCTGATCGCATACGCAGGAAGCGGTACGGACGAGCAAGGAGCACGACGTGGCGGTACGAGCGGTCCGGGGCGCCGTCCAGCTGGACCGGGACGAGGCCGGGCACATGCGCGAGCGGGTCGGCGCCCTGCTCATCACCGTGCTCGAACGCAACGAGCTCGTCGCGGACGACCTCATCAGCATCTGGTTCACGGCCACGACCGACCTGCACAGCGACTTCCCGGCCGCCGCCGCGCGCTCCATCGGGATCGTCGACGTACCGCTGATCTGCGCCCAGGAGCTGGACGTCGAGGGGGCCATGCCCCGGGTGGTCCGCATCCTGGCGCACGTCGAGACCTATCTGTCCAAGGCCGAGATCAACCACGTCTACCTCGGCGCCACCGCCGCCCTGCGCAAGGACATCGCCCAGTGAGAACCGCCGTCGTCATCGGTACCGGCCTCGTCGGGACCTCCGCGGCCCTCGCCCTCGCGGGCCGGGGCGTCACCGTCCACCTGGTCGACCACGACCCCGAGTCCGCCAGGACCGCCGCCGCGCTCGGCGCCGGTACGGACCAGCCGCCCGAGGGACGGGTCGACCTGGCGGTCGTCGCCGTGCCGCCCTCCCACACCGCGACCGTGCTCGCCGCCGCCATGCGCGACGGGGTGGCCCGCGGCTACCTCGACGTCGCCAGCGTGAAGGGCGGCCCGCGCCGCGAGCTGGAGGCGCTGGGGGCGGACCTCACCCCGTACATCGGCTCGCATCCCATGGCCGGCAAGGAGCGCTCCGGGCCGCTCGCCGCGACCGACGACCTCTTCGAGGGGCGGCCCTGGGTGCTCACCCCGACCCGGGACACCGACACCGAGGTGCTGAACCTCGCGCTGGAGCTGGTCGCGCTGTGCCGGGCCGTCCCGGTCGTCATGGACGCCGACGCCCACGACCGGGCCGTCGCGCTCGTCTCGCACACCCCGCAGCTGATCTCCTCGATGGTCGCGGCGCGGCTCCAGGACGCCGACGAGAGCGCGGTGCGGCTGTGCGGGCAGGGGATAAGGGACGTGACCCGGATCGCGGCCTCCGACCCGGGCATGTGGGTGGAGATCCTGTCCGCCAACCCCGGTCCCGTCGCCGACGTCCTCGCCGGCGTCGCCGCCGACCTGGAGGAGACGGTCACCGCGCTGCGCAGGCTCCAGTCCGACGACGAGGAGAAGCGGCGGGCGGGCACCGAGGGCATCCGTGACGTCCTGAGCCGGGGCAACGCGGGCCGGGTCCGGGTGCCAGGCAAGCACGGCGCCGCCCCGGCCGCGTACGAGACGGTCGCCGTCCTGATCAGCGACCGGCCCGGCGAGCTGGCCGCCATCTTCGCCGACGCGGGCCGGTCCGGGGTCAACATCGAGGACGTGCGCATCGAGCACGCCAGCGGCCAGCAGGCCGGTCTCGTCCAGCTCATGGTCGAGCCCAGCGCCGCCCCCGGCCTGGCCGCGGCCCTCCGCGAGCGGGGCTGGTCGATCCGGCAGTAGGAACCGTGCGACCATGGCCGGTCGCACACTTGTCCACAGGGGTGACCGGACCCGTCCCCGCACTCGGTAACCTTGTGCGGGGCGGGTTCACGCGTCCCGTCCAGCCCGCCCCGAGCACCAGGAAGGTGTCCACCACCGTGGAAACCGTAAGCGCCGCCGTCCGGACCGCCCCGGCCGCAGTGATCGTCGCCATCGACGGCCCCTCCGGCACCGGCAAGTCCAGCACCTCCAAGGCCGTCGCCGCCCAGCTCGGCCTCAGCTACCTGGACACCGGCGCCCAGTACCGCGCCATCACCTGGTGGATGCTGAACAACGGCATCGACGTGCAGGACGCCGCGCAGGTCGCGACCGCCGCCGCCAAGCCCGTCATCGTCTCCGGCACCGACCCGGCCGCCCCGACGATCACCGTCGACGGCGAGGACGCCTCCGGTCCGATCCGCACCCAGGAGGTCACCTCCAAGGTCAGCGCCGTCAGCGCCGTCCCCGAGGTGCGCACCCTGATCACCGAGCTCCAGCGCACCATCGCCGCCGAGGCGGAGAGGGGCATCGTGGTCGAAGGCCGCGACATCGGCACCACCGTGCTGCCCGACGCCGACATCAAGATCTTCCTCACCGCCTCGCCGGAGGCCCGTGCCGCCCGTCGCAGCGGCGAGGTCAAGGGCTCCGATCTCGCCGCCACCAAGGAGGCGCTGATCAAGCGGGACGCCGCGGACTCCGGCCGCAAGACCTCTCCGCTCGCCAAGGCGGCCGACGCGGTCGAGGTGGACACCACCGAGCTGACGCTCCAGCAGGTCATCGAGTGCGTCGTCACCCTCGTCGGGGAGAAGCGGGCCGCGAAGTGACCGATACCACGAGCGCGCCCTCGCCGCGTGGTGCGGCGGTCGGGCGCGGCATCGGGATCGGGCTGATGTACGGGCTCTTCCGGCCCCGGGTCCTCGGTGCCTGGCGGGTCCCGGCCTCCGGACCCGTCATACTCGCGGTGAACCACTCGCACAACATCGACGGGCCGATGCTGATGGGCACCGCGCCCAGGCCCGTCCACTTCCTGATCAAGAAAGAGGCGTTCGTCGGCCCCCTGGACCCGTTCCTGCGCGGAATCGGGCAGCTGGAGGTGGACCGTACGACCGCCGACCGCACCGCCATCACCCGCGCGCTCGGCGTGCTGGAGGACGGTGGGGTGCTCGGGATCTTCCCCGAGGGCACCCGGGGCGACGGAGACTTCGCCTCGCTGCGCGCCGGGCTCGCGTACTTCGCGGTGCGCAGCGGGGCGCCGATCGTCCCCGTGGCCGTCCTGGGAAGCACCGAGCGCCGCGGACGGTTGATATCGGCACTGCCGCCGCTGCGCAGCCGTGTGGACGTCGTCTTCGGAGAACCCTTCGAAGCCGGTGATCGCAGAGGCAGGCGTACGCGCAAGGCGCTGGACGAGGCCACGCTGCGCATCCAGGCCCGGCTCACCGGCCACCTGGAGCACGCCGGGCGCCTCACCGGGCGCACCGGGTAAGACTTGAGTAGTGGACCGCGCGCTGCGTGGTCCATCGATGATGATGCAAAGAGGAACGGACTTCATGAACGACCAGATTCACTCCGGCGGCTCGGACCACGAGCACGGGGAGCTTGGCGATGCCGAGTACGCGGAGTTCATGGAGCTCGCCGCGCAGGAGGGGTTCGACCCCGAGGAGGTCGAGGGCGCGCTGGACGAGGCCGGTCACGGACCGCTCCCCGTCCTCGCCGTCGTCGGCCGGCCCAACGTCGGCAAGTCGACCCTGGTGAACCGGATCATCGGCCGCCGCGAGGCCGTCGTCCAGGACAAGCCGGGCGTCACCCGCGACCGCGTCACCTACGAGGCCGAGTGGGCCGGCCGCCGCTTCAAGGTCGTGGACACCGGCGGCTGGGAGCAGGACGTCCTCGGCCTGGACGCCTCCGTCGCCGCCCAGGCGGAGTACGCGATCGAGACGGCCGACGCGGTGGTCTTCGTCGTGGACTCCACCGTCGGCGCCACCGACACCGACGAGGCCGTCGTCAAGCTGCTGCGCCGGGCCGGCAAGCCCGTCGTGCTCTGCGCCAACAAGGTCGACGGGCAGAGCGGCGAGGCGGACGCCACCGCCCTCTGGTCGCTCGGCCTCGGCGAGCCGCACCCGGTCTCCTCGCTGCACGGCCGCGGCACCGGCGACATGCTGGACGCTGTCCTGGAGGCCCTGCCCGAGGCCCCGCCGCAGTCCTTCGGCACGGCCGCCGGCGGACCGCGCCGCATCGCGCTCATCGGCCGCCCGAACGTGGGCAAGTCCTCGCTGCTGAACAAGGTGGCCAACGAGGACCGCGTCGTCGTCAACGAGCTGGCGGGCACCACCCGTGACCCGGTGGACGAGCTCATCGAGCTGGGCGGCGTCACCTGGAAGTTCATCGACACCGCCGGCATCCGCCGCCGCGTCCACCTCCAGGAGGGCGCGGACTACTACGCGTCGCTGCGCACCGCCGCCGCCCTGGAGAAGGCCGAGGTCGCGGTCATCCTGATCGACTCCAGCGAGACGATCAGCGTCCAGGACCAGCGCATCGTGACCATGGCCGTGGAGGCGGGCCGCGCCGTCGTGCTCGCCTTCAACAAGTGGGACACGCTGGACGAGGAGCGCCGCTACTACCTGGAGCGCGAGATCGAGACGGAGCTCGCGCAGGTCGCGTGGGCCCCCCGGGTCAACGTCTCGGCCCGCACCGGCCGCCACATGGAGAAGCTGGTCCCGGCGATCGAGACCGCGCTCGACGGCTGGGAGACCCGCGTCCCGACCGGCCGGCTCAACGCCTTCCTGGGCGAGATCGTCGCCGCCCACCCGCACCCGGTCCGGGGCGGCAAGCAGCCCCGCATCCTGTTCGGCACCCAGGCGGGCACCAAGCCGCCGCGCTTCGTCCTCTTCGCCTCCGGCTTCCTGGAGCACGGCTACCGGCGCTTCGTGGAGCGCCGCCTGCGCGAGGAGTTCGGCTTCGAGGGCACCCCGATCCACATCTCGGTCCGGGTCCGCGAGAAGCGGGGCCGCAAGAAGTAGTCCCGTACCGGGCGCGCGAAGGCTCACGCGACAGCCCCGGACCGCTCGGTGACCGAGCGGTCCGGGGCTGTCGCGTACGGGAGGTCAGGCGTCCCGTGAGCCGGGCGGCAGCGCCGCCGGCCGGGCGCGCCCCGCGTGGCGGCCCACCCGCTGCCAGCCGCCGAGGCTCCCGGAGCGGCTGCCCGTGCCGGAGCGGTCGCCGGGCGCCGTCACCGTACCGCCGGGCGAGGAGTGGCCCGAGTGGCCGCGCAGCGGGGCGCGCGAGCCGAAGAGGCCGAGGCCGAGCGCCTGGAGGCCCAGACTCTCCTCGCCGCTCCGGTCCCCCGGCAACGCCCGGAACGAGCGGCGGTACTCGGAGTACAGCGCGTCGTAGATCGGGGTGTGGGACGGGCCGCCCGAGGGGTCCTGCGCGGGACGCATGGCAGGGATCGGGCTCGGACGCTGGTGGGAGGGGTCGTATGAGTGCACGTAGGTGCCAACGACCTCGTCGGCCGTCGGATGCGGGCCCGCCGCGGAAACACCCGTCGGACAGACAACTGTTCGCCGCCGGCGCTCCGGATGCGCGGTCACGGTCAGGTCCCGGCCAGCGGCATGGCGGCGGCGACCAGCAGCCCGGCGGCCGACGCCTTCTCCAGGGCCTCGCGCAGCAGGTCCTCGCGGGGCTGCTGGCCGATCGAGCCCGCCGGGGCGGCGTAGACCAGCACGGTCTGGGACTTGTTGGCGGCGGTCCGCCAGCCCTCGGTGACCTGGAGCGGCGCGTGCGCCTGCCACCAGGCGACCGGGGTGCCGCCCCCGGTACCGGGCTGGAGCACGGCGTGCAGCTGGCCCATGGCGAGCAGGATCGACCAGCCGTGCAGCACCTCCGGCACCTGCTCCATGCGGTCGACCGGCCGGAAGCCCTGTTCCAGGAGGAGCTGGAGGAACTGGTCGCCGTCCCGGCCGTCCGTCCCGGGGCGGGCGATCGCGCCGGTCGGCTCGACGACCAGGGCCGGGTGGAGCTCGTCGTCGATCAGGACGAGGCCGCTGGTGATGCCGAGGACGGCCTGCTCGGGGACGACCCGCTCCGGCTCGCCCCGGTCGCCGGCGGTGATGCTCCGGACGGCACCCTGGAGCTGTTCCTCGGCGACCTGGACCACCTGCGAGGGGATGCAGCTGGCGTGCGCGAAGGCGAGCACGGCGGTCTCGTCGCCGACGAAGAGCACCGTGCTGGTGCGCTCCTGCTCGGAGTCGCCGGGGGTGCGGCAGGAGGTGCAGTCGTAACTGCCCGGGGCGTTGTCGCCGACGAGCAGCCGGTCGGCTTCGGCGTCGCCGATCTCGGCGCGTACGTCCTCGCTGACGTCGAGCATGCGCGGCACGGGTGGCTCCTCGAACTCGGTACGTGCGCCGGGCGGTTCCCGGCTCAGAGATGACAACGGGCGAGTCGCTGCCGGGGTCACGCGGGAAGCCGTACGGAATCGGGCCCGGGCGCGCCGGGAGGGTGGGGATCATCCGACAAAGAGGGAGAAAGCCGCCCGCCCGGGGCGGGTGTGGAGGGGCGCGCGCGGGGCAGGCGCGGGGCGTGGGCCGCTGCCCGGCCGCGTGCCGGAATGCGCGGAACCGGGTTGTCCGCTATACGGTCCCGTGGCCCCGGGTGGGCCCGTCCGATGGTATGTCTGTCGGCCCTCCGGGATAAGGGTGCGATAAGGGACGGTGAATTACCGGCGAAGCCCGTCTTTGCGGAACGTTTTCCCGTAGAGAATTCAACCTCGCCCCGAGGTGGAAATCGCGCTCGTTTTCCCCTCTTCCGGAGCCCGGTCCGATGATCGTTCACCGGCCTGTGCGATTACTGTGCGTCCGGTTGTGAATCGCACGTTCGGGTGAAGGGCGTGCGGGGAACGGGTGTCGGAATCCTGTGACACAAGTGTGACCGGTGAGCGACATGAGGATGCCGTGTGCCCGCGCGCGGCCCCCGCTACCGCCTCCGCCGCCGGGCGCCTACGGTGAGAGGTATGGCACCCCTACCGACTCCCCCCGCCCAGCCCGACGACGCCACCGGCGCTTACGTGGGGCTCTCCGCAGAGACCGCCGAGCAGCGGGCCCGGGAGCGCGGCTGGTCCACCGTGCGGGCCCTGCCGCCGGGCACGGTCATCACCATGGAGTTCCAGGCGGGCCGGATCAACTTCGAGGTCGACGGCGGCGTCGTCAGGCGCTGCTGGACCGGCTGAGCCGTCCGTGCCGTACGCGTGAGGGGCCCCGACCGGACGTGGTCGGGGCCCCTCACGCG
>NZ_JBHUXS010000004.1:40610-272714 GCF_042669245.1 Streptomyces sp. NPDC057249
ACGGCGTCCTCGGCGGTCCGGCGGGGCGGGCCGGGCGGCCCGGGCCGGGCGGTCCGCGTGCGGGCCCCCGCCCGGCCGTGGGGGGGCCCCCTCACGCGTACGCCCGGATCAGCCGCCGGCGACCGGCCGGGCCGGGGCCGTGCCTCCGCGCGGCGCGCGGTCCGCGTGCGGCGGGCGCCGGCTGCCGGCCGGCGTCACCGGGGACCGCTCCGAGCGCACCGCGTGGGCCGTGGCCGGCGCGGGATGGGCGCGCGGGCGGGCGCTCGCGGCCGGTGGGCGTCCGGCCGGGCCGCGCCCCGGCCCCTGTGCCGCCGGTTCCTCCGCGGACGGCTGTGCGGCGGGCTGCGCGGTCGGCTGTACGGCCGGCACGGGAGCCGGGGTGTCGGCGGCGGGTGCCGGGGCCGCGGGGCGGCTGCCGGGGGCGCCGAGCCGTGCGCGGGCGGCGAAGATCCAGTTCTCGGCGCGGGTGATCAGCGGCTCCACCCAGGGCAGGCCGAGCAGGATCAGCAGGCCCGCCGCCCAGCCCAGGAGCACGTCGCTCAGCCAGTGCGTACCGAGGTAGACCGTCGTCAGGCCGACGCCGAGCGAGACGATGGCGGACATGGCCGACAGATAGCGCCTGGCCCTCGGGGTGGCGGCCAGATAGGCGAGGATTCCCCAGGTCACGACGGCGTTGGCGGTGTGGCCGGAGGGAAATATATCGCCGCCGGCGAAGAGCTCGGCCGATCCGATCCTGGTCGCGTAGTGCGGGCCGAGCCGGCCGAGGCCGATCTTGACCGCGCCCACCGTCAGGTTGAGCAGCAGCAGCGAGGCGCCGAGCGTCAGCAGCGGACGCAGGGTGTGCTGCCGCCAGGAGCGCCAGCCGAGCCAGCAGGCGACCATGACCGCGGTGGGCCCGCGCTGGCCCAGGACCACGTAGTAGTCGAGGGCGGCGTGGATTTCGGGCCACTGCTGGTAGGGCCGGAAGAGCATGACCTTCCAGTCCAGGGCCACCAGCCAGGACGACATGAGCACGGCAATGACGATGGCCAGATAGAACGCCAACGTCCCGCCGAAGAGAGCGATGCGGTGACGGCTCATCCGCGGTGTCTCTATCTTCGGCGGTTCCGGCTCCCGGTCCAGCCGGGCGAAGATGTCGGTACGCACCCAATCGACGTTACAGGGAGTGAGTGGGCGCGCCTGTCGATCCGGGCGCTTTGTGATGACGATGTGATGTGGAGTATGTCTCAGCCACCGGGTTCTTCCGGGGTGTCTCAATAACTCTCCTATTCTTTTCGGACTCTTATGCGATGCCTGTTCGACGATTAATTCGCTGAAACTTCCGAAGAATTCCCGGGATCTCGAAGTCTGTTTGTCCACGGTGCGGCGGAGCGGAACGGAGGGTGTCAGTCCGGTTACCGTACGGCTTCGGGCGGGAGGTCGTGCGGGGCCGCCGGGCGGCGCGCGTAGTGGCGTACGCCACACTCCGGCGGGTCGGGCGGTATGAGATGGGCCACGTGTGGCCCCGCCGAACTCGCGTACGCTGACGGATCACTCGCCCGTCGACGCCGGGCCCGGACACCGCGTCCCGTGGGTCCGCCGAGAGCGAGTGGACCATCTGGGAGGTAGATGCATGTCCGGGACGCCCACCGCCCGAATCCGCCTGCGCGCAGCCGCCGACGGTGCCAACCGCTGGGTCGTCCTGGTCGTCCTCTGCCTCAGTCTGCTGCTCGTCGCGCTCGACGCGACGGTGCTGCACGTCGCCGTCCCCGCCGTCACCGAGGACCTGCGGCCCAGCGCCGCCGGACTGCTGTGGATCGTGGACGCCTACCCGCTGGTCTGCGCCTCGCTGCTGATCCTCTTCGGCACCCTCGGCGACCGGGTCGGACGCCGGCGCGTCCTGCTGCTCGGCTACGCCCTCTTCGGCGTCGCCTCGGCCGTCGCCGCCCTGGCCGACACCGCGGCCGTACTCATCGCGGCGCGGGCCCTGCTCGGGGTCGGCGGGGCGATGATCATGCCCGCGACCCTCTCGATCCTGCGCCAGGTCTTCCCCGACCGGCGCGAACGGGCGGTGGCGATCGGCGTCTGGTCCGCCGTGGCCGCCGTCGGCGCCGCCACCGGGCCCGTCATCGGCGGCTTCCTCGTCGAGCACTTCTGGTGGGGCTCGGTCTTCCTGATCAACATCCCGCTGATGGCCCTGATCCTCCCGGTCGGCCGGCTGCTGCTCCCCGAGTCCCGGGGCAGCGACGACGGGCCCTGGGACGTGCTCGGCGCGCTGATGGCCGCGGCCGGGGTGCTCGGCGTGGTCCTCGGCGTGAAGCGGGCCGGTACCGGCGAGGGCCTGACCGGCCCGGCCACCCTGGTGCCGCTGCTGCTCGGGGCCCTCCTGCTGGTCGCCTTCGTGCGCCGCCAGAAGCGGCGCGCCCACCCGCTGATCGACATCGGCATGTTCGCCCGGCCCGCCTTCTCGACCGCCGTCGGCTGCATCGTCCTGGCCATGCTCGCCCTGGTCGGCCTGGAACTCGTCGCCGTCCAGTACCTCCAGCTCGTCCTGGGCCTCAGCCCCCTGGAGACCGGCCTCAGACTGCTGCCGCTCACCTTCGCCGCGATGGCCGCCGGCGCCACCGGCTCCCACACGCTGCGCCGGATCGGGCCGCGCCGGATGGTCGGCTGGGGCTTCGTCGTGACGGCCGCGTCGGTGACGACGCTGACCGTGATGGGCCGCGACGACCGGCCCCTCCTGCTGGCCGCCGCCTTCGTCGCCCTCGGCTTCGGCCTCCAGTCCACGCTGTTCGGCGCGTACGAGTCGATGCTCAGCGAGGCCCCCGCCGACCGGGCGGGCGGGGCGGCCGCGATCGGGGAGACCTCCTACCAGCTGGGCGCCGGCATGGGGATAGCGCTGCTCGGCAGCGTGATGAACGCCGCCTATACGCCCGGCCTCGCGGGGCTGCACGCCGACGGCGTCCCCGCGTCCGCGGCCGCCGGGGCCGCCCACTCGCTCGGCGAGGCGTACGAGGAGGCCGCGCTCCTGGGCGGGCCGCTCGGCGCCGTCCTGCGCACCACGGCCCGGGACGCCTTCATCGACGGGCTGCACGTGACCCTGCTGGTCAGCGCCGGACTCCTGCTGCTCGGGGCGCTGGCCGCGCTGCGGCTGCCCCGGCTGATGGAGTGCGCCCCGAAGCTCTGCGAGCCCCGGGAGCCGGTCGGGCTCCCGGACGCGCCGCCGTGCGACCGCGCGGACCGGCTCGACGCGCCGCCGCGGGTGCCCGCGCGGCGCAGGCCGGGCGGAGCGGCGGGCTCCGGGCGCTCTGGACGTCCGGCACACCGGGTCGTAACGTCGGCCCGGCACCGTAACTAACGCTGCTAGGGCCTGTCCGACCATTCCCGTCCGCCGTTCGACGCCATGCACGCACCCTCGCGGCACCGGCCCCAGACCCCGGTACGTCCAGTACAGGGGTCTGGGGCCGGCACGCCGAGAGCACCCGCCTGACGCCGCCCGGCCCGCCCTCCGGGCGGACGACGGGAATGGCCGGACAGGCCCTGGTTTTCGAGCACCCCGCCGGAGGCACACCCTCATGTCCACCGCTTCCACCTCGAAGCTCCCGCCCTTCGACCCCCGGGACCCGATCGGCGTCGACGACCTGCTGAGCCCCGAGGACCTCGCGATCCGCGACACCGTCCGCTCCTGGGCCGCCGACCGCGTCCTGCCGCACATCGCCGAGTGGTACGAGAACGGTGAGCTGCCCGGCATCCGCGAGCTGGCCCGGGAGCTGGGCGCCCTCGGCGCGCTCGGCATGTCGCTCCAGGGCTACGGCTGCGCCGGTGCGACGGCCGTCCAGTACGGGCTGGCCTGCCTGGAGCTGGAGGCGGCCGACTCCGGCATCCGCTCACTCGTCTCCGTACAGGGCTCCCTCGCCATGTACGCGATCCACCGCTACGGCTCCGAGGAGCAGAAGCAGCGGTGGCTGCCGGGCATGGCGGCGGGCGAGACCATCGGCTGCTTCGGCCTCACCGAGCCCGACCACGGATCGGACCCGGCCGCCATGCGCACGTACGCCAAGCGCGACGGCGGGGACTGGGTGCTCAGCGGCCGCAAGATGTGGATCACCAACGGCTCGGTCGCCGGTGTCGCGGTCGTCTGGGCGCAGACCGACGAGGGCCCGGCCGGCACCGGCATCCGGGGTTTCGTGGTCCCGACGGACGCGCCGGGCTTCTCCGCGCCCGAGATCCGGCACAAGTGGTCGCTGCGCGCCTCGGTCACCAGTGAACTGATCCTGGACGAGGTGCGGCTGCCCGCCGACGCCGTCCTGCCCGGGGTCACCGGGCTGCGCGGACCGCTCAGCTGTCTGAGCCACGCCCGCTACGGCATCGTCTGGGGCGCCATGGGCGCGGCCCGGTCCAGCTTCGAGGCGGCCGTCGACTACGCGCGCACCCGGGAGCAGTTCGGGAAGCCGATCGGCGGGTTCCAGCTCACCCAGGCCAAGCTTGCCGACATGGCCGTCGAGCTGCACAAGGGGATTCTGCTCGCCCACCACCTCGGGCAGCGGATGGACGCGGGGCGGCTGCGCCCCGAACAGGTCAGTTTCGGGAAGCTGAACAACGTGCGGGAGGCCATCGAGATCTGCCGCACCTCGCGCACGATCCTCGGCGCCAACGGGATCTCGCTGGAGTACCCGGTGATGCGGCACGCGACCAACCTGGAGTCGGTGCTCACCTACGAGGGGACCGTGGAGATGCACCAGCTGGTCCTGGGGAAGGCGCTCACCGGCCTGGACGCGTTCCGATGAGCGCCCGGAGGGCGGTCAGCTCTGGTTGAAGAAGCCGTCGGCCGGCCGGCCGACGGCTTCGCCGTTCATCACCTGGGTGTCGGCGGGGGTCAGCAGGAAGACGCGGGTGGCGACCCGGTCGATCGACCCGCGCAGGCCGAAGATCAGGCCCGCGGCGAAGTCCACCACGCGCTTGGCGTCGGCGGAGTCCATGGAGGTGAGGTTCATGATCACCGGGACGCCGTCCCGGAAGAGCTCGCCGATGGCGCGGGCGTCCCGGAAGCTGTCCGGGGTCACGGTGGCGATCCGGCGGCCCGTCTCCTCGGCGCTCTCGGAGACCACCCGCACCCGGGGGTCGGTCACCCACGCCTGACCGGTACCCGTCCGTGCGCCCTCGGCGTACTCGTCGTCGTCGTAGTACCGCTCGTCGTTGTCCTCTACGAGGCCCAGCCAGGCACTCGCCTTGCGCACCGATCCCATGGACGCCTCCTCTCACCGCGGTTCCTTGTTGTTCCGCATCTCTTTCGTATCCCTATGGTCGTCCATGATGCGGATCGTGCGCCAAGGGGATAGGCGGCGCGCAGGGCATTCGTGACGGTACTGGTGCAGAGGATGTGGCGATTCGTCAGGCTTCGTACGGGTAAGGGGGCCTGAAGAAAGAAAATATGAAGTCCAGGCCGTACGGGTGACATGGGGGACGTACGGGTGAACGGGCCGCTCGGTACGATGCCGTCGCGTCCGCGCCCGAGCGCGGCGCACACGCGAACGAAACCCGGGGGACGGCCGTGTTCGGAATAGTCAGGCCCTGTACGCATCGCCTCTCCGAGAGGCTCAAGACCGAGTGGATGGCCCACCTCTGCGGGCTCTGCCTGGCGCTCCGCTCCGACCACGGGCAGTTCGCCCGGGTCGTCACCAATTACGACGGCCTGATCGTCTCGGTCCTGACGGAGGCTCAGGCCGAACGCACCCCCGCGCAGCGCCGCACCGCCGGGCCCTGCCCCCTGCGCTCCATGCGCACCGCCCCCGTCGCGCGCGGCGAGGGCGCCCGGCTGGCCGCCGCCGTCTCGCTGGTGCTGGCCTCGGCGAAGGTGCGGGACCACGTCGCCGACCGGGACGGCCTGTTGGCGCGCCGCCCGGTCGCCGCGGCGGCCCGCCGCGTCGCGGCGAGCTGGGACCGGGCCGGGGCGCGCACCGGCGCGCAGCTCGGCTTCGACACCGCGCTCCTGGTCGACGCGGTCGACCGGCAGACCGGCATCGAACTCCTCGCGGGCCCCGGCACCCCGCTGCTGACCGTCACCGAGCCCACCGAGACCGCCACCGCCGCGGCCTTCGCCCACACCGCCGTCCTCGCGGGCAAGCCGCACAACGCCGAACCGCTCGCCGAGGCCGGACGCCTCTTCGGGCGCCTCGCGCACCTGCTGGACGCCGTCGAGGACCAGGAGGCCGACGCGGTGTCGGGCGCCTGGAACCCGCTCACCGCGACCGGCACCTCGCGCGCGGAGGCCCGCCGGCTGTGCGACGACGCGCTGAAGGGCGTGCGGCTGGCGCTGGCGGACGCGGAGTTCACCGACGGCAGGCTCACCCATGTGCTGCTGACCCACGAACTCCGGCGCTCGGTGGACCGGGCCTTCGCCACGGACGTCTGCTCCCACCGGTCCGGCGGACTGCTGACCGCGTCCGGCGAACCGTCAGGAACGGCGCCCACGGGCGCCTTCGGGCCGCCGCCCGGCAACCCGTACGCCCCCACGGGGCCGGGCGGGCCCTCCGGCCCCCGGCCGCCCGAGCCGCCGCGCGACCGGCGCGGGCTCGTCATGGGCTGCCTGGTGTGGGCCGGACTCGCCTGCACCTGCCAGATGTGCTGCGGCACCTTCGAGGACCCCTGGTCGCGTCAGCGGCGCGAGGGGCTGTGCAGCCAGTGCGACTGCTGCGACGGCTGCGACGCGTGCAGCAACTGCTGTGACTGCTGCAGCTGCTGCGACGGCTGTGACTGCGGGTGCGACTGCTGAGGCGGTCAGCCGCAGGACCCGGTACCGCGTCGTGGTCGCGTCACGGGATCGTCGTACCGGTGTGGAAGGGTTGACCACCATGAGCACGCACGCACAGCAGCAGGCAGCGCGGGACTGGGAGCGCTGGCACGAGGAGCGGACCGCCACGGTCGCGGCGCCGTACGGGCCGCTCTCCCTCACCGGGACCCACTGGCTCGCGGATTTCCCGGAGGGGCGAATTCCGGCCGTCCCGGGACGGTGGCGCGAGGAGGACGGCGCGTTGGTGCTCGACGCCGTCCCGGAGGACGGGCTGACCGTCGACGGAACGCCCTTCGCCGGCGCGGTCCGGCTCGGTGCCGACCGGGGCCCGATCGAGGCGTCCCGGGTCGCGCACGAGGGACGCAGGCTCGTCGTGCTCAGCCGCGAGGGCCTGTGGGCGGTCCGGGTCTTCGACCCCGATTCGCCCGCGCGGCGCGCGTTCCGGGCGATCGACGCGACCCCGTACGACCCGCGCTGGGCGCTGCCGGGCACCTTCCGCCCGTACGCGGACGCGCGCACCGTCCGGGTCGAGAACGCCGACGGTGTCGAACGCGGACTCGGGCTCGCCGGGGAGATCGCCTTCGAGGTGGACGGGGCCGTGCACACGCTTCAGGCCGCGGTCGAGCCGGATGGTTCGCTCTGGGCCGTCTTCGCCGACGCCACCAGCGGAGACAGCAGCTACCGCTTCCGGTTCCTGCGGCCCGCCGCACCGGACGCCGGCGGCGCGGTGACCGTCGATTTCAACCGCGCGCTGCTGCCGCCGTGCGCCTTCGCCGACCACTTCATCTGCCCCTTCCCGCCGCCGGGCAACACCCTTCCGGTGGCTGTGGAGGCGGGGGAGCGGCAGCGCATCGACGGCTGAGGGCGGCCGGGGCGGCGGTCGCGAGCTCAGGCCAAAAGGCACCCTTGCGCGAGAAGTTGACGCCTTGAATACTCCCGAGCAGCGCTTGTCAGGGGCACGGCGTATCCGGAATGCGGACGGATCGCCGTGCGGCTGACTGCGCCTCACGGGCCCGACCACCCCACAGGCGGGCCCCCGACTCCCCTCGGGAGGAATGACAGTGAGGATCAAGCGCACCACCCCCCTCAGCGGTACCGCCAGACGCAGCAGGGCCGTCGCCATCGCGGCGGGCCTGGTGGCCGTGGCCGCCCTGGCCGCCCCCACCGCCCACGCCGACTCCAGCGGAACGTACAGCGCCAACCAGCTCGCCGCCGCCAGTGACGCCGTCCTCGGCGCCGACATCGCCGGCACCGCCTGGAACGTCGACGCGAAGACCGGGAAGCTCGTGGTCACCGTCGACAGCACGGTCTCCGCGGCGGAGATCCAGCAGATCAAGGACTCCGCGGGCGGCAACGCGGGCGCTCTGCGCATCGAGCACACCCCGGGCACGTTCAACAAGCTGCTCTCCGGCGGCGACGCCATCTACGCCCCCGGCTGGCGCTGTTCCCTCGGGTTCAACGTCCGCAGCGGCAGCACGTACTACTTCCTGACCGCCGGGCACTGCACCGACGGCAACCCGCCCTGGTACACCAACTCCTCGAACACCACCTACATAGGCCCGACGGTCGGCTCCAGCTTCCCGGTCAACGACTACGGAATCGTGCGTTACGACAACACCTCGCTGGCCCACCCGGGCACGGTCGGCAACGTCGACATCACCAGCGCGGCCAACGCCACGGTCGGCATGTCGGTGACCCGCCGGGGCTCCACGACCGGCACCCACAGCGGCACCGTCACCGGGCTCAACGCCACGGTCAACTACGGCAACGGCGATGTCGTCTACGGCATGATCAAGACCAACGTGTGTGCCGAGGGCGGTGACTCGGGCGGTCCGCTCTACTCCGGTTCCAGGGCCATCGGCCTGACCTCCGGCGGCAGCGGCAACTGCAGCTCCGGCGGTACGACGTTCTTCCAGCCGGTCACCGAGGCGCTGAGCGCGTACGGCGTCAGCGTGTACTGACGTCCGGACCCGTACGGTGACACATGGCCCCCGGTCCCGCCGGGGGCCATGTGCGTGCGGCGTGCGCGGAGAGGGGCGGGCGCCGGTCAGCCTCTGGCCGCGCCCGCCCCGGCCGGGGCCACGCCGAAGATGTCCACCGCGTGGTAGTACGTCCAGGCCGTGGCGTCGCACGAGGTCCGCTTGGCGCCGGAATAAGCGGCGCACACGCGCTTCAGGTCCGCGTAGAGGGCGTTGTCGAGCCGGGCCTTGTTGGCGGAGAACGTGCCGGCGGCCTTGTAGTTGCGGTACCCGAAGTCGTGGCGGGCGCAGGCCGTCTGGAACGGGAAGCCGAAGGGGTTGTCGGGCGAGGAACTGCAGTAGTCCGTCGACCAGTCGAAGCCGTACGCGGACCACGCGCCCTTGTTGTTGCGGGCGGAGTTCCACGCGTGGTAGCTGGTGGCGCTCGTCTGCGTCCAGGAACTGAGGACCTGGGGCTTGTCCGCGGGGGCCGCCGAGGCGGACGCGGCGGGCAGCAGGGCGAGCGGGAGCGACAGGCCGAGGGCGGCGAGCAGGGTGGCGACGCGACGGCGCATGGGCGACCTCCGTGGGGTGAGGGGGAGTCGGAACGGCTCGCGGGTGTCACGAGGTCGCTCCAGAATGCCGCCATGAACCTGTCATGCCTAGGGCGTGCGGTGGCTGTTCGGTGCAGTGCGCCGTGCGGGGTACGTGTCAGCGGGCGCGCCGCCGGCCCAGCAGGCGGGTCTGTTTCTTCTTCAGTTCGGTGAATCCCCCGCGCGCGTACGCGGCTATCTCCTGACTGGGGAACGACACCACCGAGAGGTGTTGTCCGTGGTCGCCCCGCGCCCACCGGGCGGCCGTGATCTCGTAGCCCGAGACATGGGCGCACAGCCGGAGCAGAAGGGGTGGCATCACCGGCTCGTTCAGGAGGTCGGCGTGGGCGAGGACGAGATCGCGCATGGCCCGGATGTTCGGGAGGAAGACGGTCGTGACCCACAGCCGCCACTCGGCGAGTTCCTCCTCGGTGGGCGGCGTCCCGTGGTCGAAGGGGGACCTGCCGTCGGGGCGGGCGTTGCGCTCCAGGAACGCGGCGAAGATGCGGCTGTTGGCCTCGGTGAGGGCGAACAGCGGGCCGTAGAAGTCGCTGAGCTGACGGTTCACCCGGGCGAGGCGTTCCTGGCGCTGCGCGAGGCGCAGCCCGTTGAGATAGGTGATGACGTAGCCGGCGAACGTGAGCCCGATGGTGACGGCCAGGGTGATCATAGGGGCCGATGCTAACGGGGTGACGCCTCCGTCGCCGCCGGCCGGTCCCGCCTTCCGCGCATCGCCGTCAGCAGGGTCCCCGCCGTGCCCGCCACCGCCCACGCGGACAGCACCAGCAGGGGGCCGGTCACCGCGTTGCCGTGGAAGTACGCGATCGAGCGGGCCGTCCAGGTCGAGGCGCCCGGGGGCAGGGCGGGGCCGATCGCGCGCCAGAAGTCCGGGAGCATCGGGAGCGGGAAGGCGCCGCCCGCGCTCGGGTTGCCCGCGATGACCACGATCAGGACGGCCAGGCCGATGCCGACGATGCCGGTGAGCCCCTCCAGGGCAAGGGTGATCATGCCGACCGCGAAGACGGTCAGCGCGCCCAGGCCCGACAGCCCCCAGAAGCTGCCGGGCAGGGCGCCGAGGGCCGGGCCGATGATGAGCGCGCCGCCGATGCCGCCCGCGATCGCGTACAGCGCCATCACCCCGGTCCGGATCAGCGCGCGCTGCCGGTTGGCGGGGCGGGTGCCCGCGCTGATCGCCAGGATCGAGGCGCACAGGTAGCCGCCGACGCACCAGCCCACCGCCAGGTAGAACGCGGACAGCCCGTCGAAGTCCTGGCGGGAGGCCGGGGCCACGTCGACGGCGCGCACGGTGCGCCGCTGGGTCGCCTCCGCCTCCTTGGCGATCTTCGTGAGGGAGGTGGCCAGGACGGTGCCCCCGCCGGAGGCGACCAGCACGGTGTCCCTCGTGCCCCGGGGGTCCACGATCAGGGCGCCGTCGATCTCGCGGTCGAGGATCTGCCGGCGGGCGGTGGCCTCGTCGGAGACCGTACGCGGGTCGAGCGGGCCGCCGGGGAGGCCGTCCAGCCGGTCGACGAGCCGGGCGGACATCTGCTGGGGCGCGACGACCCCGAAGGGGACGTCCGTCGGCTTCGGGTGGTGCAGCGCCCCGATGTAGGACGCGATGAACAGCAGCTGGAGCGCCAGCACCCCGATGACGAGCAGAGCGGCCCGGGGGGTGACGGCGTTCCGCACCTCGTCGGTGAAAGTCATGCCCCCACGCTCCGGGCTGCCCCTCGCGCGCGCAGTCGGGACGCGGCCGAACGGCGGAAGGGAGGGGTGCGCGGCCCGTGGGACGGGGTGGGCACCGGGTATCGTACGAGTGTTCGAAATTTGGTTTATGGTGGAGAGCGAGGGGGTGGGTCAGCGCGTACGGATCGGTTCAGGAGGTGCAGGTGCCAGGGTTCACGCATCTGCATACCGCCTCCGGGTTCTCCCTGCGGTACGGGGCCTCGCACCCGGAGCGGCTGGCGGAGCGCGCCGCCGAGCGGGGCCTGGACGCCCTCGCGCTGACCGACCGCGACACCCTGGCCGGCGCGGTCCGGTTCACCCGGGCCTGCGAGCGGGCCGGGGTGCGCCCGTTGTTCGGGGCGGACCTCGCGGTGGGGCCGGGACCGGGGGACGAGCCCGCCCGGCGCCCCCGCACCCCCGCCCGCGGAGGTGTCTTCGTCGACGAATCCGCACCCCGGGTCACCTTCCTCGCCCGCGACGGCGCCCAGGGCTGGGCCGAGCTGTGCCGCCTGGTCACCGCCGCCCACGCCGCCGTCCCCGAGGGCGGCCGGCCCCTGGTCGGACGGCTCGCGCTGCCCGCCGAAGGGCTCACCGTGCTGCTCGGCCCCGCCTCCGACGTGGGCCGGGCGCTCTCGGCGGGCCGCCCCGACCTGGCCGCCGCCCTCCTCGGCCCCTGGCGCGAGCTGTACGGCGACGGCCTGCGCCTCGAAGCCGTCCACCACGGGCGGACCGGCACCGGACCCGGTTCGCTGCGGCTCGCCGCCCGTACCCTCGGCCTCGCCGCCGAGCAGGGCGTACGGGCCGTGCTGACCAACGCCGTCCGGTACGCCGACCCGGGGCAGGGACCGGTCGCCGACGTGCTCGACGCCGCCCGCCGGCTCGTCCCCGTCGACCCGCGCCGCGCCCCGCTCGACAGCGGTGAGCGCTGGCTCAAGGACGCCCCCGCGATGGCGGAGGCCGCCGAGCGGATCACCGCCGCCGCCGGGCTCGGCGCCGGTGCCGGGGCGCGGCTCCTCGCGGAGACCCGGCACACCGCCGAGGCGTGCGTGGTGGACCCCGGGGGCGACCTCGGCCTCGGCTCCGTCCACTTCCCCGAACCCGGCCTCGTCGGCGCGGGCCGGCGCACCGCCCAGCGGGTGCTGGCCTCCCGCGCCGCCGCCGGCATGGTGCTGCACGGCTACGACCGCAGGCCCGGGTACTGGGACCGGATGCACCACGAGCTGGACATCATCGCCCACCACGGCTTCGCCTCGTACTTCCTGACGGTCGCCCAGGTGGTGGACGACGTGCGCGCGATGAAGGTGCGGGTGGCCGCCCGGGGCTCCGGGGCCGGTTCGCTGGTCAACCACCTGCTGGGCATCGCCCACGCCGACCCGGTCGAGCACGGGCTGCTGATGGAGCGCTTCCTGTCCAGGCGCCGCTTCGTGCTGCCCGACATCGACATCGACGTCGAGTCGGCCCGCCGCCTCGACGTCTACCGCGCGATCATCGACCGCTTCGGTGCCGAGCGGGTCGCCACCGTCGCCATGCCCGAGACCTACCGGGTGCGCCACGCCATCCGCGACGTCGGCGCCGCGCTCTCCATGAACCCGGCCGAGACCGACCGGCTCGCCAAGGCGTTCCCGCACATCCGGGCCCGCGACGCCCGCACGGCCATGGAGGAACTGCCCGAACTGCGCGAGGTCGCGAGGACCAAGGAAGCGTACGGGAGGCTGTGGGAGCTGGTGGAGGCGCTGGACGCGCTGCCGCGCGGCGTCGCCATGCACCCGTGCGGGGTCCTCCTGTCGGACGCCTCGCTGCTGCGCCGCACCCCCGTCATGCCCACCAGCGGCGAGGGCTTCCCGATGTCCCAGTTCGACAAGGACGACGTGGAACACCTGGGGCTGCTCAAGCTGGACGTGCTGGGCGTGCGGATGCAGTCGGCGATGGCGCACGCGGTGGCCGAGGTGAAGCGGGCCTCGGGGAGCGAGGTGGACCTGGACGCCGTGGAGCCGGGCGACCCGCGCACGTACCAGCTGATCAGGACGGCCGAGACGCTGGGCTGCTTCCAGATCGAGTCGCCCGGCCAGCGGGACCTGGTCGGCAGGCTCCAGCCGGAGAACTTCCACGACCTGGTGGTCGACATCTCACTGTTCCGGCCGGGCCCGGTCTCCGCCGACATGGTCCGCCCGTTCATCGAGGCCCGGCACGGCCGCGCGCCGGTCCGCTACCCGCACCCCGACCTGGAGGGCCCGCTGCGCGAGACGTACGGCGTGGTGGTCTTCCACGAGCAGATCATCCAGATCGTCGACATCATGACCGGCTGCGGCCGCGACGAGGCCGACCGGGTCAGGCGCGGGCTCTCCCACCCCGAGTCCCAGTCCCTGATCAGGGTCTGGTTCGCCGAGCACGCGGCGGCCCGCAAGTACGACGCGGAGGTCATCGCCCGCGCCTGGGAGATCATCGAGGCGTTCGGCAGCTACGGCTTCTGCAAGGCGCACGCGGTGGCCTTCGCCGTGCCCACGTACCAGTCCGCCTGGCTGAAGGCGCATCACCCGGCGGCCTTCTACGCCGGGCTGCTCACCCACGACCCCGGGATGTACCCGAAGCGGCTGCTTCTCGCCGACGCCCGGCGGCGCGGGGTGCCCGTGCTGCCGTTGGACGTGAACCGGTCGGCGGCCGCTCACAGAATCGAACTGGTGTCTGATGGAGAGGGGGAGGGGGAGCGCTGGGGGCTGCGGCTGGCGCTCTCGGACGTCCACGGGATCAGCGAGGCCGAGGTCGCCCGGATCGAGGCCGGCCGGCCCTACAGCTCGCTGCTCGACTTCTGGCAGCGGGCCCGCCCGGGGAAGCCGGCCGCCGAGCGGCTGGCCCAGGTCGGCGCGCTGGACGCGTTCGGCGCCAACCGCCGCGACCTGCTGCTCCACCTCTCCGAACTGCACCGCGCCCAGCGCGGCGCGGGCTCCGGGGCACAGCTCCCGCTCGGCGGCGGGCACCGCACCGCCTCCGTCGGCCTGCCCGACCTCAACGAGGCGGAGCGGCTCAGCGCCGAGCTGGGCGTGCTGAGCATGGACGTCTCGCGCCACCTGATGAGCGATCACCACGCCTTCCTCAAAGAGCTCGGCGCGGTCTCGGCCAAGCGGCTGCGCGAGGCGCGGCACGGGGAGACCGTGCTGGTCGCGGGTGCCAAGGCGGCGACCCAGACCCCGCCCATCCGCTCCGGCCGCCGGGTCGTCTTCACCACCCTGGACGACGGTACGGGCCTGGTCGACCTGGCCTTCTTCGACGACAGCCACGCCGCCTGCGCGCACACCGTCTTCCACTCCTGGCTGCTGCTGGTGCGCGGGGTGGTGCAGCGGCGCGGGGCGCGCAGCCTGAGCGTGGTCGGCGCGGCCGCCTGGAACCTGGCGGAGCTGGCCGAGCTGCGGCGCACCGGCGGCCTCGACGCGGTCGCGGAGCGGCTGGCGCAGGTGCCGGAGCCGGAGGCCGGGGATTCGCCATCGGATGCGGCCCCGGCCGGTGACGACGGGCGGCGCATCCGGATGCCCACCGGTTACGAGATGAACCCCTGGGCGGACCTCAAGCCGGCCGGCGAGGGGCTGCCCACCGGAAGGAAGCTGTGGCACCAGAGTCCGGGGAGCGCGGGATGACCGGGGCGGCCGGGGCGGCTGAGGCCTCCGGGGTGGCTGAGGCATCTGGGGCCTCCGGGGCCTCCGGGGCCGACGTCCTCTGCCTGCGGTTCCGCCGGGTCGGCGGCGGGCCCCCGGACGCCGCCGGGTACGCGGGGCTGCTCGCCCTGCTCGGTTCGTTCACCCCGGTCGTGGAGGCGGCCCCGCCCGACGGGGCGCTCGCCGATGTGCGCGGGGCGCTCCGCTACTTCGGGCGGGACGTGCGGGGCCTGGCCTCGGTGATCCGGGTCCGCGCGCTGGCCCTGCACGGCGTGGACTGCGCGATCGGGGCCGCCCCGAACCCGATGCTGGCCCGGATGGCGCTGCGGCAGGCCGCGCCCGGGACGACCTTCGTGGTGCCCGCCGACGGGGTGGCCGCCTTCCTCGCGGACCGGCCGGCCGCCGCGCTGGACGGCGTCGGGGCGGCGACGGCCCGGACGCTGTGCGGGTACGGGCTCGACTCCGTCGGCCGGATCGCGGCCGCCCCGCTCGGCACCCTGCAACGGATCACCGGGACGCGGACCGGGCGCGACCTGTGGGAACGGGCGCACGGCATCGACCGCACCGCCGTCCGGCCGAACGCCGCCGCCCGCTCGGTCGCCGCCGAGCGCACCTTCCCGCGCGACGAGCTGGACCCGGAGCGGCAGCGCCGCGCGCTCATGTCGCTCACCGAGGAGCTGGGGGCGCGGATGCGCGGCGAGGGGCAGGTGTGCCGCGCGCTCGCGGTCTCCGTGCGGTACGCCGACCGCACCGGTTACTCGACGCTGACCCGGAGCCGTACCCTCCGCGAACCCACCGCGCACTCCGCGGAGCTCACCGCGCTCGCCTACCGCATCCACGACTCGTTCGGCCTGCAACGGGCCCGGGTGCGGGGGATCGGGCTGCGCGCGGAGGGGCTGGGCGAGGCCGAACGGGCGGCGCGGCAGCTGAGCTTCGACCCGGTGGACGAGCGGGCGCGGCGGATCGAGGCGGTCGCGGACCGGCTGCGGGAGCGGTTCGGCCCCCGGGCCGTGATGCCGGGGCGGCTGGCGGCCTGAGCGGTGCGCGCGGGGCCGGGCGGGCCCCGGCTGTGCTGCGGGCCGATCGCGTGAGTCCGGCCGTCCGGCGGCGCCGCGGACTTTTTACCGACGCGTAACTTCCCAGCGAACCCTACTCGTGCGTAATTTGGCATGAGCACGCAGAAAATTCAGCAGAACTTGTGGTCCGGGCCGCAGGGTGCACAGACATCGCAACTCCCTTGAGCCGCAAGGAGACCCCACGATGCTGCCCTGGACCCGTGCGCCGCGTCCCCCACGCGCCCGCCGGACGCTCGCCGCCCTGCTTCTCGCCGTCGCCGCGGTCGCCACCCCCACGGCGACCGCCGCGGCCGCCCCCGCCGCCACGACGGCCGCCACCTCGCGCGGCTGGAACGACTACTCCTGCAAGCCCTCCGCCGCCCACCCCCGCCCCGTCGTCCTGGTCCACGGGACCTTCGGGAACTCGATCGACAACTGGCTCGTCCTCGCCCCCTACCTGGTCAACCGGGGCTACTGCGTCTACTCCCTGGACTACGGTCAGTTGCCCGGCGTGCCGGTCTTCAACGGCCTCGGCCCGATCGACGAGTCGGCCGGACAGCTCGCGGCCTTCGTGGACGAGGTGCTCGCCTCCACCGGCGCGGTGAAGGCGGACATCGTGGGCCACTCGCAGGGCGGCATGATGCCGAACTACTACCTGAAGTTCCTCGGCGGCGCGGCCAAGGTGAACGCCATGATCGGGCTCGCCCCCGACAACCACGGCACCACGCTGCTCGGCCTGACCAAGCTCCTGCCGTACTTCCCCGGCGTCGGTGACCTGCTCGACGCCGGTGCGCCCGGACTCGCCGACCAGGTGGCCGGATCGCCCTTCATCACCAAGCTCAACTCCCTGCCGGACACGGTGCCCGGCGTGCACTACACCGTCATCGCGACCCGGTACGACGAGGTCGTGACCCCGTACCGGAGCCAGTTCCTGGACGGGCCGGACGTGCGCAACGTCTTGCTCCAGGACCTGTGCCCGGTCGACCTCTCCGAGCACGTGGCCATCGGGACCATCGACCGGGTCGCCTACCACGAGGTGGCGAACGCCCTGGACCCGGCGCACGCCACCCCGACCAACTGCGCCTCGGTCATCGGCTAGAGCTGTAACGCCCCCCGTCCCGGCGGAGCCGGCCGGGACGGGGGGCGTTGTCAGTGGCGGCTGGCACCATCGGATCATGACGACGACCGACTGGGACTCCCTCGCCGACACCTTCGACCAGGAGGCCGACCACGGACTCCTCGACCCGGTGGTCCGCGACGCCTGGGCGCGGCGGCTGGAGAGCTGGCTGCCCGCCGGGCCGTCCGATGTGCTCGACCTCGGCTGCGGCACGGGGAGCCTGGCGCTGCTCGCGGCCGGCCTGGGCCACCGGCTCACCGCCGTGGACAGCGCGCCGCGCATGGTGGAGCGGGCCCGCGCCAAGTTGGCCGGCACGGGCGCCGACGTGCTGGTGGGCGACGCGGCCCGACCGCCCGTCGGCGACCGCGGGTTCGACGTGATCCTCGCCCGGCACGTGGTGTGGCTGCTGCCCGACCCGGCGGCCGTCCTGCGCCACTGGGCGGGGCTCCTGCGCCCCGGCGGCAGGCTGATCCTGGTGGAGGGGGTGTGGAACGGCGACGGTCTGTCCGCCGAACGCCTCACCGCGCTGCTCGCCCCGCTCACCGAGCGCGTCCACCACGAACGGCTCTCCGGCGACCGCGACCTGTGGGGCAAGGACGTGGACGACGAGCGGTACGCGCTGGTGGCCCGGGTGCGCGGGACGCGCCGCCACACCGAGGTGGTCGACGTGCACCTGATCCTCCGCCGCGGCTCCGAGGTCCTGCTCGCCCGGAGGTCCGGCACGGGATACGCGGACGGCCTGCTGCACGCCCCGTCCGGCCATGTGGAGGACGGCGAGGACGTGCGCGCCGCGGTGATCCGGGAGGCGGCCGAGGAGACCGGCCTGGACCTGGACCCGGCGGAGCTGAGCGTGGCCCTGGTCATGCAGCACCGCGGCCCGGGCGGCCATCCGCGCACGGGCTGGTTCTTCGAGGCGGCGTACGACCCCGCGCGGCCCCCGTGCAACCGCGAACCGGACAAGTGCTCCGAGCTGGCCTGGTATCCGCTGGACACCCTCCCCGACGACATGGTCGCGTACTGCCGCGCGGGCCTCGACGGCTACCGCGCGGGGGAGCGCTTCCTGGTCCACTGGCACGAGGACGGCGATCCGATCGCGTACGAGCCGCAGGGCGAGCGGCGGGCGGTGGTGCTGCCGGTGAGCGGGGGGTGAGCCCGCTCCGGGCGCTCAGGCCGGTGCCAGCAGCGGGGCCAGGCCCTCCGGCGACCGGGCCAGCCGTTCCAGCTGGTCCAGGGCCGCCGCCGCGGCCTCCGCCGCCTCCGGGTCGCGCCCGGCCAGGCCGCTCGCGGCGAACTCGTCCTCGTCCAGCCGCAGGATCTCCGAGCCGTCGGCCGACACCCACAGGTCGAGGTCCAGGTCCTCCACGACCAGCTCGCCGTCCCGGAGCACCGCGGGCCGGGTCACGTCGCAGTACCAGCCCTTGAGTTCGCCCGCGCCGGTGCGGACCTCCTTCACCGCGAACCAGGCGTCCCGCCAGTAGTGCTCGGTGAAGACGTCGCCCGGTTCGAAGCGGACGAAGCCGAAGTCCCGGACGCCCGGGGCGGCCCAGGGGGCCCGGACGGTGATCCGGGTGCCGTCGTCGGCGACCAGGGCCGCCGGATACCTGATCTTGGTCTTCCCGGCCTTGACCAGGACGACGGTCGGGCCGGCGTCAGCCGATCCTGCGGGCATGGCGTACCTCCGTGGCACAGATCTCGTAGCCGAACCAGTGGTTGATCGCCAGCATCGGCCCGTTGCCGGCGTCGTTGCCCGTGTAGGCGTCGGTGCAGCCGGCGGCGCGCGCCCGGTGCAGCGAGTCGTTCTTCGCGAGCTTGGCGAAGCCCCGGCCCCGGTGCGCCCGCCGGGTGCCCGTCATCGCCGAGCCGTAGCGGCCCGCCCCGTCGGTGCGGGCGGCGCTGAAGGCCGCCACCTCGCCGTCGGCCACCACGACCGAGGTGAGGTGGTGGTCGAGACCGGGCGCCCGCCAGGTGTCGGCGAGCCATTCCTCGTAGTCCTCGAACCGGGCGGGCGTGTCGCTGGGCTCGTCCGCCGTGGTCTCGGCGTCCGCCTCGAAGAGCGGGCGCGGATCGCCGGCGAAGTCGGCGCCCGTCCGCAGTTCGACGCCGGCCGGCGGTTCCTGACGCGGCGGCAGCGAACCGTTCGCCAGATCCAGATGGAGGAAGTGGGCCGGCCGGCTCGGTGCGTAGCCGTGCTTCTCGGCGAACGCCCGGTCGCCGGGCGTGTCCGGGACCCAGGTGTAGACGGTGGTCGCCCCGGCCATGGCCAGATACTCCTCGGCGGTCCGCAGCAGCAGCGTCCCGGCGCCCCGGCCGGTCCGGTCCGGATGGACGTACGGATTGCAGAACGCCGACCCCGGCTCCGGGCTGTCATGGGCCAGGCCCACCTGCGCCGTCCCGATGATCTCGCCGTCCTCCTCGGCGACCAGCATCCGGTACCGCCGCGCCGCCGGGGCCCCGGTGAGGTCGGCCACGACCTGCTCCGGTGTGGTGATCATGTACGGCAGGGCGGCGCGCCGCACCCGCACCCATCCCTCGGCGTCTGCGGGCCGGAAGTCACGTACGAGGACAGTCATGCGCCGGACGCTATCCGCGTCCCCGGCCCGGGCGCCTCCCCATTTCCGCGCGTGGGGGACAATCGGCCCGTGACCCTGAAGATCGCCGTGGACCCGGACTCCGGCACCGCCCCGTACGAGCAGCTGCGCACCCAGATCTCCGAACAGGCCCGCTCCGGCGTGCTGCCGGTCGGCTACCGGCTCCCGACGGTACGCGGCTTCGCCGAGGAGCTGGGCCTCGCCGCCAACACGGTCGCCAAGGCGTACCGCGCGCTGGAGGCGGACGGCGTCATCGAGACCCGCGGCCGCAACGGCACGTTCGTCGCCGCCGCCGGTGACACCGCCGACCGCAACGCCGCCGCGGCGGCCCGCGCGTACGCCGAACAGGCCCGCCGCCTCGGCCTCTCCCGCGCCCGCGCCCAGGAACTGGCCGAGGACGCGGTGCGCGCCGTCTTCGCCGGCTGATTCGCCGACTGAGGACCAACGGCGCGGGACCACGGCGCGGGAACCACGGCGCGCCCGCTGCGAGACCCGTCCGTCCCGGACCGGCGCCCCCCGGCCCTGGCCACAACCCCGTTGTCCGTACGTCGAGTTGACGGGGCGGCCGGTCATGAGCGCTTCAGCGAAAGCTCATCCGTTCGACTTGGCATGAACACTTCCGGAAACGGTGTCCGCGCTGCTACCACTGAGTAGGCAGAGATCCTGCCGGTCGCTCAAGGGAGATTCCGTGAAACTGTCCAGACTCGTGGCATTCTCGTCCTCGCTCCTGCTCGGCGCCGTCATCGCCCTGACCGGGGCGGCCACCGCGAACGCCGCATCGTCCGTCGACTACGTCGCCCTGGGGGACTCGTACTCCTCGGGCGTCGGCTCCGGGAGTTACATCAGCTCCAGCGGTGACTGCAAGCGCAGCACCCGGGCTTACCCCTCCCTCTGGGCCTCCGCCCACTCGCCCGCCTCCTTCTCCTTCGTCGCCTGCTCCGGGGCGCGTACGGGCGATGTGATCGCCAATCAGCTCGGGCCGCTGAACTCCTCGACCGACCTCGTCTCGATCTCCATCGGCGGCAACGACGCCGGTTTCGCGGACGTCATGACGACCTGCGTCCTCCAGTCGGAGTCCACCTGCCTCAACCGCATCGCCACCGCCCGCAGCTACGTGGACACCACGCTGCCCGGCAAGCTGAACTCGGTGTACGACGCGATCGAGGCCAAGGCCCCCGCCGCCCATGTCGTCGTCCTCGGCTACCCGCGCTTCTACAAGATCGGCGGCAGTTGCGTCGTCGGCCTGAGCGACAAGGTGCGCAGCGCCATCAACGGCGCCGCCGACTACCTCAACGCGGCCACCGCCAAGCGCGCCGCCGACCACGGCTTCAGCTTCGGTGACGTCGCGAGCACCTTCGCCGGACACGAGATCTGCTCCGGAAGCTCCTGGCTGCACAGCCTCAACTGGCTGAACATCGGCGAGTCGTACCACCCCTTCGCCGCCGGCCAGTCCGGCGGCTACCTGCCCGTCCTGAACGCGCTGGACTAGAGCGGTGGCGCGCCCCGGAAGGGGCGCGCCCGTCGACTCGCCCCGGAATCGGCGCGATGCGCCGACACCTCGTCAACCTCCGTATATGTGTGCGCAATCCCGCTCCCGGGATACACGGGTGTCGGTGGCAGGCGATAGGGTTAACCTGCCCGGGCCGAGTGCCCTCGTACGGGTGGGGAGTGACATGGAACAGATAACGGTGCGCAGCAGGGCGCGCGTGCCTGCCATTACATGCGGGAGCAGCGCGACGAGTTCGCGCCTCGACCGTCATCTCGCGGTGCTGGGCGGCCCCGTCGTGCCGCAGCGCGAGGCGGCGGAAGCGACGCTGCTGATGCGCGAGCTGACCTCGCGCGACGCCGGACACGCCCGGCGCAGCAGAAGTGCACGGGTGTCGCTCTTCGCGCCACTGCGCCGGCTGCGGCGCTCGCTCTTCGGCGGCCGCCACTGATCCGACCGCGGTCCCGAGTCTCCGCAGCGCGCTGCTGCCCGCTCTTCCGTCATCCCCGGAGCCGGCAGTGGCGCGTCGCCATGTCCGCACCCGGTCACGCACCGTGTCCGGTGGGCCCGCATGGGTGCCGAGGTAATTCGGTGCCGAACTACTTCTACACTGTGCCCATGCCCGAGAAGCGAGCCGCGCGTCTGCGCCCCGACGAGCGAAGGGCGCAATTGGTAGCGATTGGCGTGGACATGCTCGCCGATTGTTCCCTGGACGAGCTCTCCACCGACGCCGTGGCCCGGCGGGCCGGCATATCGCGCGGCCTGCTCTTCCACTACTTCGACTCCAAACGCGACTTCTACCGGTCCGTGGTGCGCCAGGAGTGCGAGGACTTCGCCGCCGCCACCGAACCCGACGCCTCGCTGGACCCGGTCGCCTGGATGCGCGCGTTCATCGCCGGTTTCGTCGCGTACGTGACCGGGCGCCGCAAGATCTTCCGCGCTCTCCTCCGGGGCGCCGCCGGCAGCCACCCCGCCGCCGAGGACATCGTGGAGGCCACCCGCGCCACCCTCGCCCGCCGGGTCGCGCAGGGGCAGCGCCGGCTCGGGATGGAGCCGTCGCCCCGGCTGGCCCTGGCCACCCGGGCCTGGCTGGCCTTCGCCGAGGAGGCGGCCACCAGCTGGCCGCTGGACGAGCCGGACGCCCTGGACGAGCTCCGCGCCTTCCTGGAGACGGGCTTCGTCCGCCTCCTCGGCGACCTGGACCGGCCGGCCGCCCTGGCCGAGTAGCCGCGCCGGCCCCGCTCACAGCAGCGCGAACTGCCCGTCCGGACCCTCCTCCTGATGGTCCAGGACCGAAGCGGGCCGCCGTGCCGCCCCTCCCACCGGCAGCACCCCCGCCGCCCGCAGTTCCTCCTCGCCGGCCCCCGGGCCGGAGGCCAGCGCGTCGGCCAGCTCCTCCTGGCGGGGCCGCAGCCCGTCGAGGAGGGCGAGGAGCGTCACCAGGTCCAGCAGCTCCGAGGTCCACTCCTGCGGCCAGGCGCGCGGCCGGACCGCGTCGAGCCCCGCCGCGTCCGCCCCCGGCGCTCCGCACACCGCCGCCCGGCGCTCGAACCACAGCTCCAGGACCCGCACCCCGCTCACCCGGAACTCCCACGCACCGGCGGGCACCGGCGAGACGCGGCCGGTGCCCAGGCCGAGCGCCCGCTCCTCGGGGTCGTACGACAGGGACGCCGGCACCGGCGGGACGGCCGCCCGCACATAGGGCCGCTGCCCGCCCGGGAGCCGGGGGCGCTCCGCCCCGCGCGCCCCGCGCAGCTGGAGCCGCAGCAACTCGCGGCCCAGCTCCACCCCCTCCGCCCAGCGCGCGGCGTCCGCCGGGAGCGGGACCACGCAGCCGGCCGGCGAGGGGCGGGCCGCCGCCAGAATCCAGGCGAGCACCGACTCGGCGGTGACCGCGTCCCCGTACCGGGCGCGCAGGACGGGGAGCAGGCCGGGGGCGAGGTTGGGTTCGAGGCCGCCGGGGCGGCGGTACAGCGGGCGGACCCGGCCGGGGCGGCCGGCGGGGGAGTGGCCGTCGGGCAGCAGCGCCGTCACCGACACGGCCGGGCCCGGAGCGTTCGGCACCCGGCCGTGCTCGACCAGGAAGAGCTGGTGGCCGTCGGCGACCCGCCACAGCTCGGGCCGGGCCACGTCGATGAGCCGGTGGTCGGGGATCAGCCACTGCTCGTCGTAGGGGCCGTGCAGCACCCGCACCGGCTCCGGGCAGGGGCCCGTCTCGCGGGCGAAGCGGCCGGTGGCGCCGGACCGGCCGGGCAGGGCGGTCACGGCGGTGTGCTGCGTACGGGCGCGGGTCGGGGCGAACAGCCGCTCGCGCTCCTCGCCGGACGCCCGCACGAGGCGGTCCCAGCGGGCCCGCAGGGATGCCGCGTCCGGGGCGGTGACCCAGGCGCGCCCGGTGCGCAGCGGCCGGACCGACCAGGGCATGAGGTCGTCCAGGAGGGGGCCGCCCGGGCCCTCGCCGGACCCGGCCGCTGCCGGTGCTGCCACCGTGTCGTCCTCCCCGCCTGCCGCCCCCGCCGCCTTCCCCGGCATCGTAACGGCGGCGGCGGGGGCGGCGGCAGGCCGCGCGATCAGTGGGCCTCCACCGTCACCGAGAACGAGAAGCGGTCGCCCCGGTAGTGAATCCGGGCCACGTCGACCACCCGGCCGCCCTCGTCGTACGTGATGCCCGTGTAGTACAGGATCGGGCTCAGCAGCGGGACGCCCAGCAGTTCGGCGGTGGCCGGGTCGGCGAGGCGGGCCTCGACCGTGTCGGTGATCCGGGAGATCGGGACGCCGACCCGGTCGCGCAGCACCTTGGTCATCGGCCACCGGTCGAGGTCCGTCGCGTCCAGGTCCGCCGCGACCTCCGGGTGCACCCAGTTCTGCGCCCAGTTGGTCGGCTCGCCGGTCGTGCCGTCGCAGCGCAGCCGGCGGTAGCCGACGACCTCCGCGCAGCCCGGGAAGTGCTCGGCCGCCTCGACCGGGACCGGGACCGGGCCGTGGTCGAGCAGCGTGGAGCGCTCGCCCGACTGCTGGGCGACGATCGCGTCGATCGAGCCGAGCAGCCGGACCGGCGAGCCCCGGCGGGCGTGCGGCTCGATGAACGTGCCGCGCCGCCGGTGCCGGCTGATCAGGCCCTCCGTCTCCAGCTCCTTGAGCGCCTGGCGCATGGTCAGCACGCTGACCCCGTAGTGCGCCGCGAGCTGCTCCTCGGTGGGCAGCCGCAGCGTGGCGTCCGGGGCGCGGCCCAGTATGGACGCCCGCAGCGACTGCGAGACCTGGTACCACAGCGGCAGCTTGCGGTTCAGGACCAGCGAGTCGGGCGCGAAGGCGGTGCCCCGGGGCGCGGGGCTGTTCGCAGCGGGCTGCGGCACCTGGTCCTCCTGCATGCGTCGTCGCCGGCCCCGGCGGGGCCCGTCACGGCCTGAAGTTGCGGCTCAGACCCTGCCATACGTCGTCGTAGCCCTGTTGCAGGTGGTCCGCCGTCGTGGCCTGCGCGGTCGCGGTGACCGGCCAGCGGGTCTCGAACATGAAGGCGAGGCCGTCGTCGATCTTCTGCGGCTTCAGCTCCGCCGCGCTGGCCTTCTCGAAGGTCTCCCGGTCCGGGCCGTGCGCCGACATCATGTTGTGCAGCGAGCCGCCGCCGGGCACGAAGCCGCCCTTTCCGGCCGTCTTCGCGTCGTACGCGCCCTCGATCAGGCCCATGTACTCGCTCATCACGTTCCGGTGGAAGTACGGCGGGCGGAAGGTGTCCTCGCCGACCAGCCAGCGCGGCGCGAACACCACGAAGTCGACCCCGGCCAGGCCCGGCGTGTCCGAGGGCGAGGTCAGCACGGTGAAGATCGACGGGTCCGGATGGTCGTAGCTGATCGAGCCGATGACGTTGAACCGGCGCAGGTCGTAGACGTACGGGGTGTGGTTGCCGTGCCAGGCGACGACGTCCAGCGGGGAGTGGTCGTAGGTCGCCGTCCAGAGGTTGCCGCAGTACTTGTTGATCACCTCGACCGGGCGCTCCACGTCCTCGTACGCGGCGACCGGGGCGAGGAAGTCCCGCGCGTTGGCGAGGCCGTTGGCGCCGATCGGGCCGAGGTCGGGGAGCGTGAACGGGCGGCCGTAGTTCTCGCAGACGTACCCGCGCGCGGTCTCGTCCAGCAGCTCGACCCGGAAGCGGACGCCGCGCGGGATCAGGGCGACATGACCGGGCTCGGCGCGCAGCAGGCCCAGCTCGGTGCGCAGGAGCAGCCCGCCGTGCTGGGGGACGATCAGCAGTTCGCCGTCGCTGTCGCTGAACACCCGGTCCGTCATCGCCGCGTTGGCGTGGTAGAGGTGCACCGCCATGCCGGTGCGCCGCGCCGCGTCGCCGTTGCCGCCGAGCGTCCACAGGCCCGCCACGAAGTCCGTGCCGGGCGCGGGCTCGGGGAGCGGGTCCCAGCGCAGCCGGTTCGGGTCCGGCACGGTCTCGGTGAAGGGGGCCGAGCGCAGCGCGCCGTTGTCCGTGCGGACGAACGGGGGATGGGCCGCCGAGGGGCGGATGCGATACAGCCAGCTGCGGTGGTTGTGGGCGCGGGGCTCGGTGAACGCGGACCCGCTCAGCTGCTCCGCGTACAGCCCCAGGGGGGCGCGCTGCGGCGAGTTGCGCCCGTGCGGGAGCGCTCCCGGCACCGCCTCGGAGCTGTGTTGATTCCCGAAGCCGGGGGAGTGCTCAAGCCCCTCCGCCGTCTTCCTCGCCTGCTCGATGCCGCCCATGTGCGCTCCCGTCCGAAGGAATCCTATGTACAACCGTAGGAATGGAAGCGTGGGGAGTCAACGGCATTCGGCGTGCAGAAGGGGTTCAAAAAGCTGAACAATGCTCTACTCTCCCGCACATGTCGTGGACACGAAGACTCTTGGCGGTTCCGGCGGTGCTCGCCGCCGTACTGCTCGCGGCCCCCGCCGCCCAGGCGCACGAGGAACGGCCGGTCACCCTGCCCGACGGCACCGGCAGCGTCCCCGTGTACCGCACCGGCGAGCCCGACCTCCTGGTCTGCAAGACCGACCGCGCCGACTTCGAGCGCCGGATCTCCGGCTTCCCCGAGGCGCTGAGGACGCGCAACCTCACGCTCTTCGAGCGGTGCCGCACCAACGGTTACCGCCACCTCCAGCAGGCGGTCGACGCCGTCGACGGACCCGGGAAGACCATCGCGATCCTGCCCGGCCTGTACGAGGAGGAGCCCTCGCTGCCCGCCCCGGAGGGGGAGTGCGCCCGCCTGAAGGCCCCCGACTCCAAGCTGGGCTACCAGATCCTGAGCTACGAGCAGCAGACGCGGTGCCCGCACAACCAGAACCTGGTGGCGATCCTCGGCAAGAAGGACCTCCAGATCGAGGGCACCGGCGCCGCCCGCACGGACGTCGTCATCGATGCCAAGTACCGCAAGCTCAACGCGATCCGCTCGGACAACTCCGACGGGATCTACTTCAAGAACTTCACCGCCCAGCGCACCACCTTCAACTCGCTCTACGTCCTCGCCCAGGACGGCTTCGTCATCGACGACGTGCTGACCCGCTGGAACGACGAGTACGGCTTCCTGACCTTCGCCAGCGACCACGGCCTGTACAAGAACTGCGAGTCCTACGGCAACGGGGACTCCGGCATCTACCCCGGCAGCGCCTCGGACATCAACGACGGCTACGGCTACGACGTACCGCGCTACTCGATCGAGATCACCGGCTGCCGCAGCCACCACAGCATGGTCGGCTACTCCGGCACCGCAGGGGACTCCGTCTACGTCCACGACAACGAGTTCGACCACAACATGGGCGGCGCCTCGATGGACAGCGCCTTCCCCGGCCACCCCGGCCTCCCGCAGAACCACGCCCGCTTCGAACGCAACCTGATCCACGACAACAACGCCGACTACTACCGCTACGTCGCCGACGGCACCTGCGCCAAACCGCCCGCCGAACGGGGTTACGAGGACGGCGTCGTCTGCCCGCAGATCTCCATGCCCCCGGGCACCGGCATCATCACCGCGGGCGGCAACTGGAACCGCTACGAGGACAACTGGATCTACGGGCAGAACCGCGCGGCCTTCTTCCTCAGCGCCGTCCCCGCCTTCATCCGCGGCGAGAACGCCCTCGGCAAGCAGACCGACACCTCGCACCACAACCGCTACGCCGGCAACCACCTCGGCGAGGACAAGAACGGCAGGGCGCGCCCCAACGGCACCGACGTCTGGTGGGACGGCCAGGGCGACGGCAACTGCTGGCAGTCCGACACCGGCGCCTCGACCCCGCGCTCCCTGCCCAGCTGCGGCGAGCGGCGGGGCGACGTCTCCGGCTCCACCGACCGGCTCTTCGGCGAACCGGTCAAGCTCGCCCAGCTGCTGGTCTGCGCCGACTACGACGTACGGGCCCGCCGGCTGCCGGCCGGCTGCGACTGGTACGGGGCACGCGGCATCGAACGCATCGAGGTCCAGGCCGCCCTGGGCATCGCCGTGGTCCTCGTGCTCGTCGGCGGGGTCCTGTGGTGGCGGCGGCTGCGGGGGAGCCGGCTCGCCACGGTCGCGTCGGCCCTGGGCGTCATCGGCCTCGGTCTCGACGTGGCCGGCTCGACCATGGGCCTCGCCGCCACCTACGTACCCGCCGTCGCGCTGCTGCTGACCGGGCTCTGGTGGACCGGCATCGGCCTGGCGCTGCGCCCGGCCCGCCCCGTGTTCGGCTGGGTGACCGTGGTCCTGGGCGCGCTGACGCTGCTGGACGCGCTGGACAAGGGCGTGTTCATGATCCCGTGGATTCCGCTCAGCCCGGCCTGGGTACGGGGGCTGCTCGGCCTGGTCTGGGTCGTCTGGGCCGTCGTGGCCGCCGCCCGGCACGGGGAGCGGGGCGCGGAGCGCGCCGGAGGCGCGGACGGGGGCGGGGACGGCGGCACGGAGGGCGCCGACGCGCCGGAGCCGGCGACCGTCGCCGCCCCCTCCGCTTCCGCCCCCTCGCGCACCGACGCCCCCGCCCCGGAACCGGAAGGCGACCCCTCATGAGCCGCGCCCGCCCCGCCCTCGCCCTGCTCACCGCGGCCGTCCTCGTCCTCGGCGCGGGCGCCTGCGGGGGCCGGGCGACCACCCACCACAAGCCCGGCACCAGTCACGCCGAGGACACCGGGAGCAACGGCCGCCTCCTGAAGGCCGACGACGGCGACGGCCACCGGCTCCGCCAGGTCGACGCCGCCGGCGCGCCGGAGGTGGACCTCGCCGTCCGGCCCGACACGGAGGACGGCTGGAACGTCCACCTCACCGTGCGCAACTTCCGCTTCACCCCGGACAGCGTGGGCGGCGGGGCGCTCGCCGGACGCGGCCACGCCCGGCTGTTCCTGGACGGCCACCCGCTCGCCCGGGTCTACGGCGCCTGGTTCCACCTGCCCGCATCGCTGGTCCGCGCGGCCGGAGGCGGCACCCGGCTCACCGCCGGCCTGTACGCCGACGACCACACCGCCTGGGCCGTCGGCTCCGCCCCGGTCCGGGCCGCCGCCACGCTCGGCGACACCACCGTGAGCCCCGCCGCCACGCCCGACGACGACACCACCACCGTCGACATCGCCGTCGAGGGCGGCAAGGTGAGCCCCGCACCCGGCCGCACCGAGATCGCGAAGGGCGGCACCGTGCGCCTGCGGGTCCGCAGCGACCGCGACGACGTCCTGCACGTCCACGGCTACGACAAGGAGGCGCAGCTCCCCGCCGGACGGACCGTCACGGTCACGTTCACCGCCGACCGCACCGGGCTCTTCGAGGTCGAGACCCACGAGTCGGACCTCCTGCTGACCCAGCTCGCCGTCCGGTGACGGGCGCCCCCGCCCCCGGTGCCGTGCGCGTCCTCGCCCACGGCATCGGGGCCCAGCACGACCTGCCCCTCTCGCCCTTCTACGCCTTCGCCGGGGCGTTCGCCGCGCTCTTCGTCTCCTTCCTCGCGCTCGGGCTCCTCTGGTCCGACTCGCGGTTCACGGGCGAGCGCGCGGGCCGTCCGCTCCCGGCCGCCGTCCAGCGCGCGGCCGACGCCCGCGCCACCCGGCTGACCGCCCGCGCGCTCGGCCCGGCCGCCGCGCTCGCCGTCGCGCTGTGGCTGCTCCTCGGCCCCGCCGACCCGGACCGCAACCCGGCACCCGGCGCGGTCTACGTCCTCCTGTGGGTCGGGCTCGTCCCCGCCTCCCTGCTCCTAGGGCCCGTCTGGCGGATGCTCAACCCGCTGCGCACCCTGCACCTCCTCGCCTGCCGGGCGCTGGGCCGCGCCCCGGAGACCGGCCGGCCCCTCCCCGGGCGCCTCGGGATGTGGCCCGCCGCCGCCGGGCTCCTCGCCTTCACCTGGCTGGAACTCGTCGCCCCCGACCCCGCATCGCCCACCGCCCTGCTGGTGTTCCTCGGTGTCTACGCGGCCGTCCACCTCGCGGGCGCGGCGGTGTACGGCGCGCACTGGTTCGACCACGCCGACGCCTTCGAGGTGTACTCGGGCCTCCTCGCCCGGCTCTCCCCGTTCGGCCGCCGCCCCGCCGACGGGCGCCTGGTCGTCCGGTCCCCGTTCAACGGACTGGACGCCACGCCCCGGCTCCCCGGACTCGTCGCCACCGTCTGCGTGCTGCTCGGCTCCACCGCGTACGACGGCTTCTCCGACGCGCCGCGCTGGATCACCACCGTGCAGACCTCGGAGCTGGGCCGCACCACCACCGCCACCCTGGGACTGCTCGGCGCCGTCGTCCTCGTCGCCGGCCTGTACGGACTCTGCGCGGGCGCCACCCGGCTGGTCTGCGGCACGCCGTCCCACCCGCTCACCGCGTTCGCCCACTCACTGGTGCCGATCGCCCTCGGCTACCTCGTCGCCCATTACTTCACGCTCTTCGCCACCGAGGCCCCCCGCACCCTCGCGCTGGCGTTCGGCGCCGACCGGCCCGCCGCGCCGCAACCGCCCCTGGGGCCGGGCGGCGTCGCCACCCTCCAGGTCGTCGCGATCGTCACCGGACACGTCCTCGGCGTCATCGCCGCGCACGACAGGTCCGTACGGCTCATGCCGCCCCGGCGCGCCGTCATCGGCCAACTCCCGCTGCTCGTCCTGATGATCGCGTACACCGTGGGAGGTCTCGCCCTGCTCATCGCCTAGGGCCTCGCCAACGCCGCAGGAGCCCCGCGGCATCATGGAAGGCGTGCCCGACACGAACAACCTCCGCCGCGCCCCGGTGCAGCAGCGCAGCGCCGAACGCCTCACCCGGATTCTCGACGCCTGCGCCGGGCTCCTGGACGAGATCGGCTACGAGCAGCTGTCCACCCGGGCCGTGGCCCAGCGGGCCGGGGTGCCCATCGGCTCCGTCTACCGCTTCTTCTCCAACAAGCGGTCCCTGGCCGACGCGCTGGCCCGCCGCAACCTGGACAGCTACGCCGAGCGCATCACCGCCCGGCTGACCGCCGTCGAAAGCGCCGACTGGCGCGGCGCGATCGACACCGTGCTGGACGAGTACCTGGCGATGAAGCGCACCGTCCCCGGCTTCGCCCTCGTGGACTTCGGCGCCCCCGCACCCGACGAGGACCCGGCCGACGACGCCAACCAGCGGGTCGCGTCCCGGCTCGCCGGGCTCCTGGCCGGCCAGCTCGGCCGGGAGGCCGACGCGGACCTGCTGCGCGCGATCCTGGTCTGCGTGGAGGCGGCCGACGCCCTGCTCAAACTCGCTTTCCGCACCGACCCGTCCGGCGACGACGCACTCGTCGCCGAGACCCGCGAACTCATCCACGCCTACCTGGCCCGCCGGCTCGACTGACCTTCCCCCGACTGTGAATGGGTCCGGGGCATACCCAAATTTGCGCGAGTCATTCCCTCACCGGGCGCAGTGGGCTAATTTCGGGCCACTGCTGCCGCTCCCCACCGCTCCATCACGAACCCTCCCGGGCGGAACCACATGACTCGCGCCATCACTCTGCACAACGTCAGCAAGGCATACGGACGGTCCCAGCGCGCCGTCGACCAGCTCTCGCTCTCCATAGACCCGGGCGAATTCGTCGTCCTGCTGGGCCCCTCGGGCTGCGGCAAGTCGACCGTGCTCCGCATGATCGCCGGCCTGGAGGACACCACCGAGGGCGAGATTCTGCTCGACGGCGAACCGGCCAACCACCTCACCCCGCGCGAACGCGGGATGGCCATGGTCTTCCAGAACTTCGCGCTCTACCCGACCATGACCAACCGGGACAACATCGGCTTCCCGCTGAAGCTGGAGAACCCGCGTCTGGACCACACCGAACGCATCGAGAACACGGCCAGGATGCTCGGCATCGAGCGCATCCTGGACCGCCGCCCCGGCCAGCTCTCCGGCGGCGAGCGCCAGCGGGTCGCCATGGGGCGGGCCATCTCGCGCCAGCCGTCCGCCTTCCTCATGGACGAGCCGCTGTCCAACCTCGACGCCAAGCTCCGCAACCACCTGCGCGCCGAGATCGCCCAGCTCACCAAGGAACTCGGCGTCACCACCGTGTACGTGACCCACGACCAGGCCGAGGCCATGTCGCTGGGCCACCGGGTCGCCGTCATGCGCGGCGGGGTCCTCCAGCAGGTCAGCCCGCCGCGCGAGGTCTACGCCCTGCCGGAGAACGTGTTCGTCGCCGCGTTCATCGGGACGCCCCGGATCAACCTCCTCCAGGCCGTGGTGCACGCGCCCCTGGAGGGCCGGATGTCCATCGACCTGGGCCGCCAGCGGCTCCCGCTGCCCGAACCGCTCAGCCCCGACCACCAGCTCCTGCGCATCCAGCAGGGCCGCCCGATCATCGTCGGCCTCCGCTCGGAGGCGGTCCGGATCGCCCCGCCCAGCCACGCCCGCCCGGGCGAGGTCGCGCTGAGCGGCATCGTGGAGCACGTCGAGTACCAGGGCCACGAGGCGCTGGTCCACCTCAACACCGGCTCCCGGCCCGCCGTGGTCCCCGAGCTGGAGTCGGCCCGCACCGACCGGGGCCCGGTGCGCAGGCGCCGGGGCGGCCAGGGCGGTGCGGGGGTGCTGGAGCGGATCAAGGAGCGCGCCAGCTCCTACGTGGGCGGGTCCGTCGCCGTCCTGGACGCGCCGGAGGCCGACGACCTGCCGCCCGGCATGCACAGCCCGGACCGCCCCGCCGTCACCGCGAGCGACCTCGTCGTGCGGACCGGGCCCGACATGATGCTGCGCACCGGCGGCCAGGTGCCCCTCCTGGTCGACCTCGCGCACCTGTACGTCTTCGACCACCAGGGCCGCCGCATCTGCCCGCTGCCGAAGGACGTCCCCGGCCTGGACATGTAGACGGGGAGCCCGGCACGTGACGGGGGTCTCTGGCGCCTGAAAACTAACAGCGCTAGTTTGGGCTCCGGACGATCCCGTCCGTCACCGTGTCCGGGAGGAACAGCGATGAAGGCCCACGACGGTATGTACATCGGCGGCGCATGGCGGCCCGCCGCGGGAACGGACACGATCGCGGTCGTGAACCCGGCGGACGAGCAGGTCATCGGCCACGTCCCGGCCGGCACCGCCGAGGACGTCGACGCGGCGGTGCGCGCCGCCCGCGCCGCCTTCCCCGGCTGGGCCGCCACCCCGCCCGCCGAGCGCGCCGCCCGCATCAGCGCGCTCCGCGACGTGCTGGGCGTCCGCGCGGAGGAGATCGCCGGGACGGTCACCGCCGAGCTGGGCGCCCCGCCCGCGCTCGCCGTGTCCGTGCACGCGGGCCTCCCGGTCCTGGTCGCCGGGACGTACGCCGAGCTCGCCGCCACGTACGCCTTCGAGGAGCGGCACGGCAACTCGACGGTGTACCTGGAGCCCGTGGGCGTCGTCGGCGCGATCACCCCGTGGAACTACCCGCTGCACCAGATCGTCGCCAAGGTCGCCCCCGCGCTGGCCGCCGGCTGCACGGTCGTCCTCAAGCCGGCCGAGGACACCCCGCTCACCGCCCAGCTCTTCGCCGAGGCGGTCGCCGAGGCCGGGCTGCCCGCGGGCGTGTTCAACCTGGTCACCGGCCTCGGCCCGGTCGCCGGCCAGGCCCTCGCCGCGCACGAGGACGTCGACCTCGTCTCCTTCACCGGGTCCACCGCGGTCGGCCGGCAGATCGGTGCCACGGCCGGCGGCGCGGTCAAGCGCGTCGCGCTGGAACTGGGCGGCAAGTCCGCCAACGTGATCCTGCCCGGCGCGGACCTCGCCAAGGCGGTCAACGTGGGCGTCGCCAACGTGATGTCCAACTCCGGCCAGACGTGCAGTGCCTGGACCCGGATGCTGGTCGACGCGGAGCGGTACGAGGAGGCCGTGGCGCTCGCGGCGGCGGCCGTCGCCAAGTACGTGCCCGGGGAGCGGGTCGGCCCGCTCGTCAACGCCAAGCAGCAGGCCCGGGTGCGCGGTTACATCGAGAAGGGCGTCGAGGAGGGCGCCCGCCTCGTCGCCGGCGGCCCCGACGCCCCGCTGCCCACCGGCTACTACGTCCGCCCCACGGTGTTCGCCGACGTCACCCCGGAGATGACGATCGCCCAGGAGGAGATCTTCGGCCCCGTCGTCTCGATCCTGCGGTACGAGGACGAGGACGACGCGCTCCGCATCGCCAACGGCACCGTCTACGGACTGGCGGGCGCCGTCTGGGCGGCCGACGACGAGACGGCCGTGGCCTTCGCCCGCCGGATGGACACCGGACAGGTCGACATCAACGGCGGCCGGTTCAACCCGCTCGCGCCCTTCGGCGGCTACAAGCAGTCCGGCGTCGGCCGCGAACTCGGCGCGCACGGGCTGTCCGAGTACCTCCAGACCAAGTCCCTCCAGTTCTGAGAACCCCGTCCCCGAGAACCCCGTCCCCAAGCCCCGTACGCCCACCGATCGCGCCCGTCGATCAGCAAGGAGCAAGTCCGTGGTCCGCGCCGCCGTACTGCCCGCCGTCGGAGCTCCGCTGGAGATCACCGACATCGTCCTGCCGGAGCCCGGTCCCGGCCGGGTGCGCGTCCGTCTCGCCGCCGCCGGGGTCTGCCACTCCGACCTCTCGCTGTCCAACGGCACGATGAGGGTGCCCGTCCCCGCCGTCCTGGGCCACGAGGGCGCCGGCACCGTCGTCGCGGTCGGCGAGGGCGTCACCCATGTCGCCCCGGGTGACGGGGTCGTCCTCAACTGGGCGCCCTCCTGCGGCAGCTGCCACCACTGCGGGATCGGCGAGGTGTGGCTCTGCGCGGGCGCCCTGGCCGGTGCGGGGAACCTGCACGCCCGCACCGCCGACGGCACCGACCTGCGCCCCGGGCTGAACGTCGCCGCCTTCGCCGAGGAGACCGTCGTCGCCGGGAACTGCGTGCTGCCCGCCCCGGACGGCATCCCGCTCACCGACGCGGCGCTCCTGGGCTGCGCGGTGCTCACCGGCTACGGCGCGGTCCACCACAGCGCCCGGGTCCGCGCGGGGGAGTCCGTGGTGGTGTTCGGCATCGGCGGCGTCGGTCTCGCCGTGCTCCAGTCCGCCAGAATCGCCGGCGCCTCGCAGGTCATCGCGGTGGACGTCTCCCCGGAGAAGGAGGAGCTGGCCCGCCGCGCCGGCGCCACGGACTTCGTCGTCGCCTCGGAGACCACGCCCCGGGACATCCGGGCGCTCACCGGGGGGCAGGGCGCGGACGTGGCCGTCGAGTGCGTGGGGCGGTCGGTCACCATCCGGAGCGCCTGGGAGTCCACCCGGCGGGGCGGCCGCACCACGGTCGTCGGGATCGGCGGCAAGGACCAGCAGGTCACCTTCAACGCCCTGGAGATCTTCCACTGGGGCCGGTCCCTGACGGGCTGCGTCTACGGCAACAGCGACCCGGCCCGCGACCTCCCGGTGCTGGCGGACCACATCCGGGCGGGCCGCTTCGACCTCTCCATGATGGTCACCGAGCGCATCGGCCTGGACGGCATTCCCGCCGCCTTCGACAACATGATCGCGGGCAAGGGCGGCCGGGCCCTGGTCGTCTTCTAACCCCGCACTCCGCGGTGGGCGGGCTCCAGCTGCGCGTACTGCAGTTCGAGCCCGTCCACCAGCGCCCGCAGTCCGGTCTCGAAGGCCCCCTCGTCCACCTGCTGCCGCCGCTCGGCCAGCAGGTGCGCCTGGCCCAGGTGCGGGTAGTCGGCGGGGTCGTACGCCGTCTCGTCGTCCACGAACCCCCGCGCGAAGGAGCCGAGCGCCGAGCCGGTGATGAAGTACCGCATCAGCGCGCCGATGTACGTGGCCTGGGCCGGCGGCCACCCGGCGCGCACCATGGCCCCGAAGACGGCGTCCGCGACCCGCAGGCCGGCCGGGCGGCGCCCGGGCCCCTGCGCCAGCACCGGGACGATGTGCGGATGCGCGGCGAGCGCCGCCCGGTAGGAGACCGCCCAGTCGTGCAGCGCGGCCCGCCAGTCCCGGGCGTCGGACTCCTCGAACATCGACAGGTCGACCTGCGCCGAGACGGCGTCGGCGACCGCGTCCAGGATCTCGTCCTTGTTGCGGAAGTGGTTGTACAGCGAGGGCCCGCTGACCCCCAGCTCGGCCGCCAGCCGACGGGTGGACACCGCGTCGAGCCCTTCGGCGTCCACGAGGGCGCTCGCCGTCTCGACGATGCGTTCTCTGCTCAGGAGGGGCTTGCGCGGGCGGGCCATGCGGCACATAGTAGGCCCTGCGATCAAAAAACTAGCAGTGCTAATTAAAGCGGAGGGTGCGACCGATGAACCTGGAGCTGAGCGAGGAGCAGGAAGCCGTCCGGCAGCTCGCGAAGGACTTCGTCACCCGGGACGTCGCCCCGCACGCGGCCGAGTGGGACCGGTCCGAGAACGTCGACAAGTCGATCGTGAAGAAGCTGGGGGCCCTCGGCTTCCTCGGCCTCACCGTCCCCGAGGAGTACGGCGGCTCGGGCGGTGACCACCTGGCGTACTGCCTGGTGACCGAGGAGCTGGGCCGGGGCGACTCCTCGGTGCGGGGGATCGTCTCGGTCTCCCTCGGCCTGGTCGCCAAGACCGTGGCCGCCTGGGGCGACGAGGAGCAGAAGCGCGCGTGGCTGCCCCGGCTGACCTCGGGCGACGCGGTCGGCTGCTTCGGGCTCACCGAACCCGGCACCGGCTCGGACGCGGGCAGCCTGGCGACCCGGGCCGTGCGGGACGGCGCGGACTACGTGATCAACGGCAGCAAGATGTTCATCACCAACGGCACCTGGGCCGACGTGGTGCTGCTCTTCGCCCGCACCAACGACACCCCCGGTCACAAGGGCGTCTCCGCCTTCCTGGTCCCCGCCGACGCCCCCGGCCTCACCCGCCGCACCATCCACGGCAAGCTCGGCCTACGCGGCCAGGCCACCGCCGAACTGGTCCTGGAGGACGTCCGGGTGCCCGCGAGCGCCCTGCTGGGACCCGAGGGCAAGGGTTTCTCCATCGCCATGTCCGCCCTGGCCAAGGGCCGGATGTCGGTGGCGGCCGGCTGCGTCGGCATCGCCCAGGCGGCCCTGGACGCGGCCGTCGGATACGCGGGCGAACGCGAGCAGTTCGGGAAGCCCATCGCGGGCTACCAGCTCGTCCAGGAACTCATCAGCGACATCTCCGTGGACGTCGAGGCCGCCCGCCTGCTCACCTGGCGGGTCGCCGACCTCGTCGACCGGGGCCAGGACTTCGCCACCGCCGCCTCCCGGGCCAAGCTGTTCGCCTCCGAGGCCGCCGTGCGGGCCGCGAACAACGCCCTCCAGGTCTTCGGCGGCTACGGCTACATCGACGAGTACCCGGTCGGCAAGCTGCTCCGGGACGCCCGCGTGATGACGCTCTACGAGGGCACCAGCCAGATCCAGAAGCTGATCATCGGCCGGGCCCTGACGGGGGTCTCCGCGTTCTGAGTACCGTCTGAGTATCCGGACGGATGTGGCGTGGGTCATGGCCCCGGATGCTGGGCCCATGAGTGAGACGACACCGGTCAAACAGCAGACCACCTCCGCCTACTTCGGGCAGGCCGTCGCGTCCTTCGGGATCGCGATGGCCGCGGTCACCCTCGGGATCTACTTCCTCGACGCCGACGCCTGGGTGCGCGCCTTCCTCGCCATCGGCGTCCTGTACCTGGTCACGTCCTGCTTCACCCTGGCCAAGGTCGTCCGGGACCGGCAGGAGGCGGGGCAGCTGGTCAGCCGGGTCGACCAGGCCCGGCTGGAGAAGATCCTCGCCGAGCACGACCCCTTCCAGAAGCTCTGAGGCCCCACCCCCGGAAGTCGCCCTAAGCGCTTGCTCAGGATCGGGGTATGGTGTGCGTCCTGGTGACTGAGAGGGGCGAGCGACGATGAGCACGGCGCAGGAGACCGACGCCGAGGACCCGCCGTGGGCCGAGGTGACGCCCGAGGCCGCCCGGCGGCTCCTCGTCGCGGCCGTCGACGCCTTCGCCGAGCGCGGGTACCACGCGACCACCACCCGGGACATCGCGGGCCGCGCCGGAATGAGCCCCGCCGCGCTCTACATCCACTACAAGACGAAGGAAGAGCTGCTCCACCGGATCAGCCGGATCGGCCACGACCGGGCCCTGGCCGTACTGGAGGCCGCCGCCGACGGCGACGGCACGGCCGCCGAACGGCTCGCCACCGCCGTCCGCTCCTTCGTCCGCTGGCACGCCGAACGGCACACCACCGCCCGCGTGGTCCAGTACGAACTGGACGCGCTCGGCGAGGAGCACCGCACCGAGATCATCGCGCTGCGCCGCAGGACCGACGCGGTGGTGCGCCGGATCATCGGTGAGGGCGTCGCCTCCGGCGAGTTCGACGTACCGGACGTGCCGGGCACCACGCTCGCGGTGCTGTCGCTCTGCATCGACGTGGCCCGCTGGTTCAACGCGCAGGGCAGCCGGACGCCCGACGAGGTCGCCGAGCTGTACGCCGGGCTGGTGCTGCGGATGGTCGCCGCCGGCCGCTGAGCGCGGTCGCGCCCCCGGCCCCTTCGCGGGGCCGGGGGCGTTCGCGTTCGCGCACGGGCGCGGGTCAGAAGTAGTAGCGCGACACCGACTCGGCGACGCACGCCGGCTTGTCGCCGCCCTCGCGCTCGACCGTCACGACGGCGGTGATCTGCACGCCGCCGCCCGCCTCCTCCACGCTCTTCAGGACGGCCGTCGCGCGCACCCGCGAGCCGACGGGCACGGGGGAGGGGAAGCGGACCTTGTTGGTGCCGTAGTTGATGCCCATCTTCGCGCCCTCGACCGCCATGACCTGCGGGACGAGCACCGGCAGCAGCGACAGCGTCAGATAGCCGTGCGCGATGGTCTTCCCGAACGGTCCGGCCGCCGCCTTCTCCGGGTCCACGTGAATCCACTGGTGGTCGCCGGTGGCGTCGGCGAACAGGTCGATCCGCTTCTGGTCGACCTCCAGCCAGTCGCTGTACCCCAGCTGCTCGCCCACACCGTCCCGCAGTTCCTGCGCGGACTCGAAGACCCTCGGCTCAGCCATGTCCCTGCTCCCTGCCTTCCGCTCTGCCGACCATCCGTCGCGCACTGTCTAAGCGCTTGCTCAGCATCGTGCGCGGTTGCGTTCCTGTCAACGACGGACCGGCGGCGCGGTGCGGCACGTAGGCTTCGAAGGGTGCCCCAGATCCCGCAGACACTTCACGAACTCACTGTCGGCCAGCTCTCCGCGCGCAGCGGCGCCGCCGTGTCGGCCCTGCACTTCTACGAGGCCAAGGGCCTGATCAGCAGTCGCCGCACCAGTGGCAACCAGCGCCGCTACAGCAGGGACGCCCTGCGCCGGGTCGCCTTCGTCCGGGCGGCCCAGCGGGTGGGCATCCCGCTGGCCACCATCCGCGAGGCGCTGGCCGAACTCCCCGAGGAGCGCACCCCGAACCGCGACGACTGGGCGCGGCTCTCGCACACCTGGCGCTCCGAACTCGACGACCGGATCAAGCAGCTGGGCCGGCTCCGCGACCACCTCACCGACTGCATCGGCTGCGGCTGCCTCTCGCTGGAGACCTGCGTCCTGTCCAACCCGGACGACATCAACGGCGAGAAGATCAGCGGCTCGCGCCTGATGCCGGAGCGCAAGGCGGCGGACCGGGCACCGGTGCGCCGGGAGCCGGCGGAGCGCGTCGAGGGCTGCTGCTGACCGGCGGGCGGTGAGCGGCCCGCGCGGCGCGCCGCTCGTCTCTCAGGCCACCGACGCCAGCTCGCCCGCGCGGTCCCGGCGGGCCCGTGCCAGGGCCGCCGGGGTGAGCACGGGCTGCGGCACCACGATCCCGCATCCCGTGCAGACCGGGCCCGACCACGGCTCGCTGTCCAGGTCGTGCCGCCAGGTGATCCTGGTCCTGCCGCACACCGGGCAGCCGGAACCCGGCTCCGCCTCCAGGGCCGAGATCAGCCGGGCCAGCACCTCGGCGAGCGGGGCCGAGGGGTGCACCGCCGGGTCGTCGCAGCGCGCGACGCCGTTGCCGCCCCAGGTGCGCCGGTGCCAGTCGTCGAAGGCGCCGGGCCGCCGCAGCCCCCGGTGCTTCTCCCGCCTGCGGCGCTCCGCGAACCCCGCCTCGTAACCGAGCCAGACCGTGCGGGCCCGCTCCAGCTCGTCCAGCGCCCGCACCAGCCGCACCGGGTCCGGGGCCCGGTCCTCGGGGGCTATGCCGTGCCGTGCGCACAGATGGTCCCAGGTCGCGCGGTGCCCGTAGGGGGCGAAGCGTTCCAGGCACTTGCGCAGCGAGTACCGCCGCAGTGCCAGATCGCTCCTCGGGTCGCGGACCTGTCTCGCCAGACTCCGGAAACCGGCCATTGAGCCGCCACCTCCGTCGCTCGTACTCCGTCGCCCGTACTTCGGCGTCAGGGGATGGACGTACGACTGCCCGGATCGGCTCCATCCAAGGGGTGAAGCGTCCGAAAGATGAGACGCCGCACAGAATCCGGCGCCATGTGGTGATTCGGAAAAGGTGACCGATGTTCACCTTACCGGCCGGTCGTACCGCCAGTAACCTGCCGCGCATCGGCCTCTCGGAGGAGTACGCATGCCCCCACGCACCCGTATGACCGCCCGCACCGGTACCACCAGAGCCGCCGCCCTGGCCGCGGCTCTCGCCCTCGGCACGTCCCTGCTCGCCGCCGCTCCCCACGCGGGCGCCGCCGAGGCGGACCCCGTCCCCGACTACTGCCAGGGGCAGTGCGACGACATCCTGCCGCCCGGCGAGAACGGCAACGCCACCCTGGTGGAGATCCTGGGCAACAAGGCGTTCGGCACCCACCCCGCGCACAGCGACGACCAGCTCGACCGCTACGACGGGCTGGTCGCCGGGCACACCGGGCTCACCGACCAGAAGCTCACCGACTTCTTCAACGACGCCTCGTTCGGCGTCCCGAAGGACCAGGTCGAGTCCGTCACCTCGCCGCGCGACGACGTCACCATCACCCGCGACAAGTCCTCCGGCGTCCCGCACATCAAGGGCACGACGCGCTACGGCACCGAGTTCGGCGCCGGATACGCGGCCGGGCAGGACCGGCTGTGGCTGATGGACCTCTTCCGGCACATCGGGCGCGGCGAACTGACCTCGTTCGCCGGCGGGGCCCTCGCCAACCAGGGCCTGGAGCAGCAGTTCTGGCCGCAGGCCCCGTACACCGAGGCCGATCTGGAGGCCCAGGTCGAGTACATCAGGACCCATGAGGGGGCCAGGGGCGAGCAGGCCATGGCGGACGCGCAGGCGTACGTCGACGGCATCAACGCCTACCGCAAGAAGGCGAAGGACGGCCGCTACTTCCCCGGCGAGTACGTCCTGACCGGCAAGATCGACGCCCTCACGAACATCGGCGAGATCCAGCCGTTCAAGCTGACCGACCTGATCTCCATCGCCTCGGTCGTCGGCGGCCAGTTCGGCGGCGGGGGCGGCGGCGAGGTGCAGGCGGCGCTGTCGCTGCTCGCCGCCCAGCAGAAGTACGGCGTCGCCGAGGGCACGAAGGTCTGGGAGTCGTTCCGCCAGCGCAACGACCCCGAGGCCGTGCTCACCATCCACGACGGCACCTCCTTCCCGTACGCGAACAAGCCCGGCAAGGCCGTCGGCACGGCCCTCCCGGACCCGGGCTCGGTCACCGCCGAACCCCTGATCCACGACCGCACCGGCTCGGCGGGCACCGGCGTGAAGGCCCCCGTCAAGGCACCGGCCACGCTCAGGAAGGCGCAGGGCATCTTCGACGACGGCGTCATCCCGGAGGGCTCGCTGCCCGGGTCCGGCTCCGGTGCCCAGAAGCGCGGGATGTCCAACGCCCTGCTGGTGTCCGGCAAGCACACCGCGAGCGGAAACCCGGTCGCCGTGTTCGGGCCGCAGACCGGCTACTTCGCCCCGCAGCTGATGATGCTCCAGGAGCTCCAGGGCCCCGGCATCAGCGCGCGCGGCGTCTCCTTCGCCGGTGTCGGCATGTACGTCCAGATGGGCCGGGGACAGGACTACGCCTGGAGCGCCACCTCGGCCGGCCAGGACATCACCGACACCTACGCCGTCGACCTCTGCGAGCCCGACGGCTCCACGCCCACCAAGGACTCCACGCACTACCTCTACCGGGGCACCTGCACCGCGATGGAGAAGATGGAGAAGACCAACTCCTGGAAGCCGACCGTCGCCGACTCCACCGCCAAGGGCTCCTACCGGATGCGGGTCTGGCGGACGGACTACGGCATCGTCACGCACCGCGCCACGGTGGCCGGCAAGCCCGTCGCGTACACCACGCTCCGCACCACCTACCGGCACGAGGCCGACTCGATCATCGGCTTCCAGATGCTCAACGACCCGGCGTACGTCACCGACGCCGCGTCCTTCCAGCGGGCGGCGAGCAACATCGACTACGCCTTCAACTGGTTCTACGCCGACTCCCGCACCGCCGCGTACTACAACAGCGGGATGAACCCGGTGCGCGCGCCCGGCGTCGACCCGGCCTTGCCCGTCCGCGCCGAGAAGGCGTACGAGTGGCAGGGGTACGACCCGGCCGCCAACACCGCCTCGTACACCGCCTTCGCCGAGCACCCGCACTCCAGCGGCCAGGACTACTACGTCTCCTGGAACAACAAGCAGGCCGAGGGGTACGCGGCGGCCGGCTTCGGGCTCAGCGCGGTGCACCGGGGCGACCTGCTGGACGACCGGGTGTCGAAGCTGGTCGCCGAGGGCGGCGTGACCCGCGCCTCGCTCACCCGGGCCATGGCGGACGCGGCCCTCACCGACCTGCGCGGCGAGCAGCTGCTGCCCGAGCTGCTGAAGGTCATCCGCTCCCAGCCGGTTACCGACCCGGACCTGAACGCGGTGGTCCAGCAGTTGGACTCCTGGCGCGCGGCGGGCGCCCAGCGCAAGGAGACGAGCCCCGGCTCGCACACGTACGGGCACGCGGACGCGGTCCGGATCATGGACGCGTGGTGGCCCAGGCTGATCGAGGCGGAGTTCCGGCCCGGTCTCGGTGACGGCCTGTACGAGGCGCTCACCGCGAACCTCGCCACCGACGAGTCCCCGGCCGCCAGCCACGGGCCGAGCGGGGCGCACAGCGGTTCGGCCTTCCAGTACGGCTGGTGGGGCTTCGCCGACAAGGACCTGCGCCAGGTGCTCGGTCAGCAGGTCAAGGGCCCGCTGGCCGAGTCGTACTGCGGCGGCGGTGACCTGAGCGCCTGCCGTACGGTGCTGCTCGCCTCGCTCAAGGAGGCGGCGGCGGTCCCGGCGGCGGAGGTCTACCCGGGCGACGACAGCTGCGAGGCCGGGGACCAGTGGTGCACGGACTCGATCATCCACCGCGCACTGGGCGGCATCTCCCAGAAGGCGATCCACTGGCAGAACCGCCCGACGTACCAGCAGGTGGTGGAGTTCCCGAGCCACCGGTGAACCCAGCCCGTCCGGCGCACCCAGCCCGTCCGGCGATTGAGGACGGAACCGGTGCGCCGGGCGGGCCCGCGCACGCATCACCGCACGCGCGGGCCGCGCACACTCACCGATACTGCAGATACCGCTTCCGCACGGCCCGGAACGCCGCGAGGTCGTCCGCCCACGCGCCGACGACCTCGTCCACGTCCGCCCCCGCGTCGATCATCGTCCGCACCCGCGTGTTGCCGGTCAGCTTGTCGATCCAGTTGTCCGACCGCCACGCGAACCCGCTCCACGTCCGCTTCGCGGTGATCAGCAGCGCGATCCCCGTCCGCACCGGGTCGAAGACCTCGCGGTCCTGGACGTGCAGCTGCACCCCGCCCACGGTCTTCCCCTGGAACTTCGAGAACGTCGGCGCGAAGTACGCCTCGCGGAACGCCACCCCGGGCAGGTCGAGCGCGTTGGCGGCGTCCGCCCACGCGTGGTCGACGCCCTCCGCGCCCAGCAGCTCGAACGGGCGCGTCGTGCCGCGCCCCTCGGACAGGTTCGTCCCCTCGAAGAGGCAGGTGCCGGAGTAGACGAGGGCCGTGTCGGGCGTCGGCATGTTCGGGCTCGGCGGCACCCACGGCAGGCCCGTCCCGTCGAAGAAGTCGGAGCGCGACCACCCCGACATCTTCACGGTCTCCAGTTCGGCCGGGCGGTCCTTCAGGAACTCCCCGTTGAACAGCAGCGCCAGCTCGGTCACCGTCATCCCGTGCGCCTGGGAGATCTCCCGGCGCCCCACGAACGTGCCGAACGCCGGATCGAGGACCGGCCCGAGCGCCGCCCGCCCCGACACCGGGTTCGGCCGGTCCAGCACCACGAACCTCTTGCCCGCGAGCGCCGCCGCCTCCATGCAGTCGTACAGCGTCCAGATGTACGTGTAGAAGCGGGCGCCGGCGTCCTGGATGTCGAAGACGACCGTGTCCACGCCCGAAGCGGTGAAGACGTCGGCGAGCGCCTGACCGCTCTTCAGGTACGTGTCGTAGACCGGCAGCCCGGTCGCCGGGTCGTCGTAGCGCCCCTCGGAGCCGCCCGCCTGGGCGGTCCCCCGGAAGCCGTGCTCGGGGCCGAAGACCGCGGTGAGGTCCACCCGGCCGTCCGGGTGCATCACGTCCACGATGTGCCGGACGTCGGACGTGATCCCGGTCGGGTTGGTGACCACCCCGACGCGCTGCCCCTTCAGCAGGGCGTAGCCGTCCGCCGCCAGCCGGTCGAAGCCGGTACGGACCCGCTGCCCGCCGTTCCCGTGCCCGCGGCCCCTGCCGTGCGGCGCCCCGGCAGCCGCGGGGCCGGCCGAGGCGGCCGTGGCCGCGAGGGCTCCCATCGCACCGCCGGCGGTCAGCAAACCACGCCTGGACAGGCTCATTCGGCTACCTCCAAGATCGCGACGAGTGTCATGGTCACGCACGCTAGCGCGCGGACGGGCCCGGGGGAACGTGTCGGACGGGGCCGCCGCGCCGGGAGTGGCCGACGAGACGGCCCGACCCCTTCCCACACGACATACCGACTGGTTAGTCTGCCCGTGCAGTCGGCTGAGAGGTGCGAGAGCGATGAGTACGGTGCAGGGCGCGGGCGTAGTGGTCACCGGGGCCGGAGGCGGCATCGGCGCCGCCCTCGCCCGCAGATTCGCCGCCGAGGGCGCACGGGTCGTCGTCAACGACCTCGACGCGTCCCGGATCGAGGCGCTCGCCGAGGAGATCGGCGCCACCGCCGTCGCCGGGGACGCCTCCCGGATCGTGGACGCCGCCCGGGACGCCCTGGACGGCACCGTCGACGTCTACTGCGCCAACGCGGGCCTCGCCTCGCCGGGCGACCCGCTGGCCGACGAGGAGGTCTGGGCCGCGGCCTGGGACGTCAACGTGATGGCACACGTCCGGGCGGCCCGCGCACTGCTCCCGGACTGGCTGGAGCGCGGCAGCGGCCGGTTCGTCTCCACCGCGTCCGCCGCCGGGCTGCTCACCATGATCGGCGCGGCCCCGTACAGCGTCACCAAGCACGGCGCGGTCGCCTTCGCGGAGTGGCTGTCGCTGACCTACCGGCACCGGGGCGTCAAGGTCCACGCGATCTGCCCGCAGGGCGTGCGCACGGACATGCTCACCGCCGCCGGATCGGCCGGCGAGCTCGTCCTCACCCCCGGCGCCATCGAGCCCGAGGCCGTCGCGGACGCCCTGTTCGACGCCATGGCCGAGGACCGCTTCCTGGTCCTGCCGCACCCCGAGGTCGCCGGCTACTACGAAGCCAGGGCCGCCGACACCGACCGCTGGATCCGCGGCATGAACCGCCTCCAGCGCACCTGGGAGGAGACCGGAGCATGACCGGGTCCATCTACGCGGCGAAGCCCTGGCTCCCGCTGCTCAGCGAGGCCCAGCGGGCCCCCGTCCACCCCGCCGAAACCCTGGTGCACGCCTTCCGCGCGTCGGTGGGCCGCACCCCGGACCACCCGGCGCTCGCCTACTTCGACGGCCGCCTGAGCTACCGCGAGACGGACGGGCTCTCCGACTCCGTGGCCGGCCACCTCGCCGCCCGGGGCCTGGAGCGCGGCGACCGGGTCGCGATCATGCTCCAGAACTCCCCGCAGTTCGTCCTCGCGCTCCTCGGCGCCTGGAAGGCCGGCGCCACCGTCGTCCCGCTCAACCCGATGTACAAGTCCGCCGAGGTGGGCCACGTACTCAAGGACGCCCGGGTGACCGCCCTGATCTGCTCGGACCGGGCCTGGGAGGCGTACCTCCGGGACACCGCCGCGGCCGCGCCCGGCGTCCGGATCGCGCTCACCGCCTGCGAGCTGGACCTCCAGACAAAGAACGACGAGCGGGTCCTCGGCTTCGAGCGGCTGCCCGCCGCCGGGGACGCCGACGACCTGGTCGCCGTCGCCCGCCAGGGCCTCGCCGCCCCCGCCGGCCGGGAGCCCGCCGCCGCCGACACCGCGCTGATCAGCTACACCTCCGGGACCAGCGGCACCCCCAAGGGCGCCATGAACTCCCACGGCAACATCATGGTCAACGCCGAACGCCAGCGCACCGGCCACCCCGTCCCCGAGGGCGCCGCGTACTTCGCACTCGCCCCGCTCTTCCACATCACCGGCATGGTCTGCCAGCTGGCCGCCTGCCTCACCAACGCGGGCACCCTCGTCCTCGCCTACCGCTTCCACCCCGGGGTCGTCCTCGACGCCTTCGCCGAACACCGGCCCGCGTACACCGTCGGGCCCTCCACCGCCTTCATGGCGCTGGCCGCGACCCCCGGCGTGACGCCCGAGCACTTCGCGTCCTTCCGGGTCATCTCCTCCGGCGGCGCGCCGCTGCCGCCCGCGCTCGTGGAGAAGTTCCGGGCGGGCTTCGGCCCGTACATCCGCAACGGCTACGGGCTCACCGAGTGCACCGCCCCCTGCGCCTCCGTGCCCCCGGAGCGCGAGGCCCCCGTCGACCCGGTCTCCGGGACCCTCTCGGTCGGCGTGCCGGGACCGGACACCGTCGTCCGCATCCTGGACGAGAACGGCGCCGAGGTGCCCTTCGGGGAACAGGGCGAGATCGCGGTGCGCGGCCCGCAGGTCGTCTCCGGCTACTGGGGACTGCCCGAGGCCACCGCGGCCGCCTTCCCGGACGGCGAGCTGCGCACCGGCGACATCGGCTTCATGGACCGCGAGGGCTGGCTCTACGTGGTTGACCGCAAGAAGGACATGATCAACGCCTCCGGGTTCAAGGTGTGGCCCCGCGAGGTGGAGGACGTCCTCTACACGCACCCGGCCGTCCGCGAGGCCGCCGTCGTGGGCGTGCCCGACGCCTACCGGGGCGAGACCGTCCGGGCCTACGTCAGCCTGCGTCCGGGCGCGTCCGTGGAGCCGGCGGAGCTGGGCGCGTACTGCAAGGAACGGCTCGCCGCGTACAAGTACCCGCGCGAGGTCGAGATCCTGGCCGAGCTGCCCAAGACGGCAAGTGGGAAGATCCTCAGGCGGGAACTGCGCTCAGCCCGCTAGAAGCAGACAGACGCGTACGCACGGAAGGAAGGCGGCGGCTATGGCCAAGGAGACGGACGGGAGCGGCACCCCCGTCCCCCAGCGACTGCTGGCCGCCGCCACCCGGCTCTTCGCGGAGCAGGGCTACGACCGCACCTCGGTGCAGGAGATCGTGGAGGCGGCCGGCGTCACCAAGGGGGCCCTGTACCACTACTTCGGCTCCAAGGAGGACCTGCTCCAGGAGGTGTACGCCCGGGTGCTGCGCCTCCAGCAGGAGCGGCTCGACGCCTTCGCGAACGCCGAGGCGCCCATCGAGCGGCGGCTGCGCGACGCGGCGGCCGACGTGGTCGTCACCACCATCGAGAACCTGGACGACGCCTCGATCTTCTTCCGCTCCATGCACCACCTGAGCCCGGAGAAGAACAAGCAGGTACGGGGCGAGCGGCGGCGCTACCACGAGCGCTTCCGCGCCCTGGTCGAGGAGGGCCAGCGCAGCGGGGTGTTCTCCACCGCCACCCCGGCGGACCTCATCGTCGACTACCACTTCGGCTCGGTCCACCACCTGTCGACCTGGTACCGCCCGGACGGCCCCCTCACCCCGCAGGAGGTCGCCGACCACCTCGCCGACCTGCTGCTCCGGGCGCTCAGACCGTAACGGCGGCCCCGCCCACGGGCTCCCCGCCGCACAGCTGCCCGAGCAGCGCCTCCGCCGCCGGGTTGCGCGGCCGGGGCGCCCGGCCCACCAGCAGCACCGTCCGGCCCGGCTCCGGCTGCCGGATGGTCACGCACGGCAGCCCCGCGTCCTCACCGATCCGGCGCGGCACGATCGCCACCCCGATGCCCGCCCGGACGAGGTCGACGAGGAGCCGGATCTGCGTGACGTCACAGGTGATCCGGCGCTCCAGACCGCAGTGCGCGGCCAGCCGGCGCACCGCCGTCTCCAGGCCCGTGCCCGCCCGGAAGTCCACGAACGGCTCGTCGGCGAGGTCCTTGATGAGGGTGCGCCCGGCCCTCGCGAGGGGGTGCCCGGGCGCGGTGATCAGCACCAGCTCCTCGTACCAGGTGGCGAACGCGGTGATGCCCTCGGGCAGTTCGGCGGCGTCCGGCGCCAGATACGCGAGGTCCAGCTCCCCGGCGCGCACCGCCGCCACCAGCTCCGGTGTCGTCGCCTCGCGCAGTGAGATCTGCACCCCGGGCCACACCCGGTGGAACGCGGCCAGCTCGGCGGCCAGGTCGACGCAGGTCAGCGTCTGGATCGTGCCGACGCGGACCCGCCCGGTGGCCAGCCCGGACACGGCCGCCACCGCGTCCCGGGCGGCGTCCGTCCCCGCGAGCACCGTCCGCGCGGCGGGCAGCAGCGCCCGGCCCGCCTCGGTGAGGACCACCCGGCGGCCGGTGCGGTCGAAGAGCTCGGCGCCCAGTTCCCGCTCCAGGTTGCGCACGGACGTGCTCAGCGCCGACTGCACGATGAGTTCGGCGCGAGCGGCGGCGGTGAAGCTGCCGTGCGTGATCACCGCCATGAAGTGGCGCAGCTGGCGAATCTCCATGCATCTACGGTAGCGATGGCTCCCAGCGAATCCATCTGTTGGACCGCCTCCCGGGCCGGGGCCAAGCTGGATTCATGGCGCACATCCAGAGCTCCACCCGCATCCCCGCCCTGTGGACCGTGGCCTACGGCCCCCACCGCCCCCGCACGGTCCGCCTCATGGCCCGCACCCTGCTGCGGGTGCGGGCCTTCGCCCGCGAACTGGCGCTGGCCGACCACGTACCGTCCGGGGGGTATTGACGCGCTACAGATACTTCTTGATCTCGCGCCGGGCCAGCGAGCGCTGGTGGACCTCGTCGGGGCCGTCCGCGAGCCGCAGGGTCCGGGCCGAGGCCCACAGCTCGGCCAGCGGGAAGTCCTGGCTCACCCCGCCCGCGCCGTGCAGCTGCACCGCCTGGTCCAGGATGCCGACCACCGCGCGCGGGGTGGCGATCTTGATGGACTGGATCTCGGTGTGCGCGCCCCGGTTGCCGACGGTGTCCATCAGCCAGGCCGTCTTCAGCACCAGCAGCCGCAGCTGCTCGACGGTGACCCGGGCGTCCGCGATCCAGTTCTGCACGACCCCCTGCTGGGCGAGCGGCTTGCCGAAGGCGGTACGCGCGACCGCGCGCCGGCACATCAGCTCGATCGCGCGCTCCGCCATGCCGATGAGCCGCATGCAGTGGTGGATGCGCCCCGGACCCAGCCGGGCCTGGGCGATCGCGAAGCCGCCGCCCTCCTCGCCGATCAGGTTCGCCGCCGGGACGCGCACGTCCTCGAAGACGACCTCCGCGTGGCCGCCGTGCCAGTGGTCCTCGTAGCCGTACACCTGCATGGCGCGCTTCACCGTCAGGCCGGGGGTGTCCCGGGGCACGAGGATCTGCGACTGCTGGCGGCGGATGTCCGCACCGTCCGGGTCCGTCTTGCCCATCACGATGAAGATCTCGCAGTCCGGGTTCATCGCCCCGGAGATGTACCACTTGCGGCCGTTGATGACGTAGTCACCGCCGTCGCGGGTGATCCGGGTCTCGATGTTGGTCGCGTCCGAGGAGGCGACCTCCGGCTCCGTCATCGCGAAGGCCGACCGGATCTCCCCGGCCAGCAGCGGCTCCAGCCAGCGCTTCTTCTGCTCGTCGGTGCCGAACTCGGCCAGCACCTCCATGTTCCCGGTGTCCGGCGCGGCGCAGTTCGTCGCGGTGGGCGCCAGCCGCGGCGAGCGGCCCAGGATCTCCGCCAGCGGCGCGTACTGGAGGTTGCTCAGCCCGGCCCCGTGCTCCGTGCCCGGCAGGAAGAGGTTCCACAGACCCTGCCGGCGGGCCTCCGCCTTCAGGTCCGCCACGATCCGCGGGGTCTGCCACGGCGAGTCCAGCTCGGCGCGCTGTTCGTCCGCGATCCGCTCGGCCGGGTAGACGTGCTCGTCCATGAAGGCGAGGAGCCGGGTGCGCAGCTCCTCGGTACGGGCGTCGAATGCGAAGTCCATGGGGGTTCAGCCTTCCTGGAGGGTGGTGAGGCCGTGCTCGATGAAGACGGGGACGAGGTCGCCGATGCGGTCGAAGCCGGCGCCGACCGTCTGGCCCAGGGTGTAGCGGTAGTGGATGCCCTCCAGGATCACGGCGAGCTTGAACCAGGCGAACGCCGTGTACCAGGAGATGGCGGAGGTGTCGCGGCCGGAGCGGGCCGCGTAGCGCTCGATCAGCTCGGCGGGGGACGGGTGGCCGGGCGCGCCGCTGGTGGTGGAGACGGGCGACTCGGGCAGCCCCAGGTCGGAGCTGTACATGACGAGCAGCCCGAGGTCGGTGAGCGGGTCGCCGAGCGTGGACATCTCCCAGTCGAGGACGGCCCTGATCTCGTCGTCGGCGCCGATCAGCGCGTTGTCCAGGCGGTAGTCGCCGTGCACCACGGTGGGCGCGGGGGAGACGGGCAGGTCGCGGCCGAGCGCCGCGTGCAGCTCCTCGATGCCGGGCAGCTCCCGGTTGCGGGAGGCGGCCAGCTGCTTGCCCCAGCGGCGCAGCTGCCGGTCGAGGAAGCCCTCGGGCCGCCCGAAGTCGCCGAGCCCGACCGCCCCGGGGTCCACGGCGTGCAGCTCGACCAGGGTGTCGACCAGCGCGAGCACCGCGGCGCGGGTGCGCTCCGGGCCGAGCGGGGCCAGCTGCTCCGCCGTGCGGTACGGGGTGCCCTCGACGTACTCCATGACGTAGAAGGGCGCGCCGATGACCGAGTCGTCCTCGCAGAGCAGGAGCGGTTCGGGGACCGGGACCGCCGTCGGGTGCAGAGCGCTGATCACCCGGTGCTCGCGCTTCATGTCGTGCGCGGTGGCCAGGACGTGCCCCAGCGGCGGCCGGCGGACGACCCACCGGCCCGTGCCGTCGGTGACGACGTACGTCAGGTTCGACCGGCCGCCCTCCACGACCCGGGCCTCCAGCGGTCCGTTCACCAGTCCCGGGCGCTCGCGGTCCAGGTGTCCGCGCAGCCGGTCGAGATCGAGACCTGGCGGATGGACGTGGCTCATCGTGCGTACCTCCGGGGTGGGCGAACGGTCGCTCTCATGATGCCGACCAGTCGGTATGTCGTCCAGTACGGCGCCGGTACCGGATGCGGAGTCTCCGGTACCGGTAAGGCCCGGCCCCTGGTGCTCGGTCGTATCCCTGAATAGGGTTCACGTATGAATACCGCGCTGCTCATCGACGAAGTCCGGCTGACCCCGATCCTCATCGCCGACCCGCCCCTGCTCAACACCCAGGGCGTCCACCAGCCGTACACGCCCCGGCTCATCGTGGAGGTCGTCACCCGGGGCGGGGTGACGGGCATCGGGGAGACCTACGGCGACGGCAAGTACCTGGAGCTGGCGAGGCCGCTGGCCGCCGCCCTGCCCGGCCGCCCGGTCAGCGACGTGAACGGGCTGTTCGCCCTGGCCGACGAGGTGTGCGGCGACTCACGGGCGGCCGACGAGCGGGTCGACGCGGGCGGGCTGCGCGGCGTCCAGACCGCGGACAAGCTGCGGCTCTCGGTGGTCTCCGGCTTCGAGGTGGCCTGCCTGGACGCGCTCGGCAAGGCCGCCGGGCTCCCGGTGCACGCGCTGCTCGGCGGCAAGGTCCGCGACCGGGTCGAGTACAGCGCGTACCTCTTCTACCGCTGGGCCGGACACCCGGAGGGCGGCGAGCGCGACGACTGGGGCGCCGCCCTCGACCCGGCCGGCGTCGTCGCCCAGGCCCGCCGCTTCGCCCGCGATCACGGCTTCTCCTCCTTCAAGCTCAAGGGCGGCGTGTTCCCGCCCGACGAGGAGATCGCCGCCGTCCGCGCGCTCGCCGAGGCGTTCCCCGGGCAGCCGCTGCGCCTGGACCCCAACGGCGCCTGGTCCGTGGAGACCTCGCGGTACGTCGCCGAGCAGCTGAAGGACGTCCTCGAATACCTGGAGGACCCGGCGAGCGGCACCGACGCGATGGCCGCCGTCTCGGCCGCCACCGGGGTGCCGCTGGCCACCAACATGTGCGTCACGACGCTGGCCGAGGTCCCCGGGGCGTTCGCCCGGGACGCCGTCCAGGTCGTGCTGTCCGACCACCACTACTGGGGCGGGCTGCACCGCACCCGCGAGCTCGCCGCGATCTGCCGCCTGCACGGTGTCGGGCTCTCGATGCACTCCAACACCCACCTCGGGATCAGCCTCGCCGCGATGACCCACGTCGCGGCCACCGTCCCCAACCTGGACTACGCCTGCGACAGCCACTACCCCTGGCAGACCGAGGACGTGATCACCGCCCGCCATGTCTTCGCGGACGGCCGCCTCACCGTCTCCGACGCCCCCGGTCTCGGCGTCGAGCTCGACCGGGACCGGCTCGCCGCCCTGCACCGCCGCTGGCTCGACGACGACGGCACGATGCGCGAGCGCGACGACGCCGCCGCGATGCGCAAGGCCGAGCCGGACTGGCGGACCCCCTCGATCCCGCGCTGGTGACGGCACCGGCTGAGTTGCGGGCGCACCGCCCCGCCGCGAGGGTCGGAGCATGAAGGCGATCAGTTACCGCCGATTCGGCGACGAGAGTGTCCTGGAGTACGGCGAGCGGCCCGACCCGAAGGTGGGCCCCGACACCGTCCTGGTGAAGGTGCGGGCCGCCGCCGTGAACCCGGTCGACCGGGCGACCCGGGAAGGGAAGCTCGACGGCGTCCTGGAGACCGTCTTCCCGGTGATCCCCGGCTGGGACGTCTCCGGCGTCGTCGTCCAGCCCGGCGTCGCCGTGGACGAGTTCGCGGTGGGCGACGAGGTCATCGGCTACGTGCGCGAGGACTTCCTCAGCCGGGGGACCTTCGCCGAATACGTGGCCGCGCCCGTGCGCACCCTCGCGCGCAAGCCGCTGCGCCTGAGCTTCGAGGAGGCGGCGGGCCTGCCCCTGGCCGGGCTCACCGCCTACCAGGTCCTGCACCGCACCCTGCGCGTCCAGGAGGGCGACACCGTCCTCGTCCACGCGGCGGCGGGCGGCGTCGGCTCGCTCGCCGTCCAGCTCGCCCGGCACGCCGGCTGCCGCGTCATCGGCACCGCGAGCGCACGCAACCACGACCACCTGCGCACGCTCGGCGCGGAGCCCGTGGAGTACGGGGACGGGCTGGCGGACCGGCTGCGGGCACTGGCCCCCGACGGCATCGACGCCGCCTTCGACACGGTGGGCGGGGACGCCCTGCGCGCCTCCGCGGAGACCCTGGCCCCCGGCGGCCGCCTGGCCTCCATCGTGGACACCGAGGTGCTGTCGTACGGCGGCCGGTACGCGTTCGTCCGGCCCGACGCCGAGGATCTGGCGCACCTCGCGGAACTGGCCGAACAGGGCATCGTCACGGTGCACGTCGACCGGGTCTTCCCGCTGGCCGAGACGGCGGCGGCCCAGCGGCTCAACGCAGAGGGCCGGACCCGGGGCAAGATCGTCGTCGGCGTGGACTGGGACGCGCCGGAGGGGTGAGCCGAGGACCGGCCCTCAGAACAGCATCGCCGCCGCGAACACCGCCAGCGCCACCGTGCACGCGGCGGCCGTCATCGCGCCCGCCGCTGTCAGGGGCCGCGGGCGGGCGCCGCCCATGCTCTGCACCCGGCGGTTCGCGACCAGGAGGAACCCCAGCCAGGCCAGGGTGCTCAGCGACAGCGCGATGACCCCCGCGCCCGTCGCCCCGCCGTGCAGCGCCTGTTTCACGGCCAGCACCGCGGCCACCGTGCAGGACAGCGTCGTACGCCGCCACGCCAGCCGGGTCCGCTCCGGCTGGAGCCCCGGATCGCGCTCCTCGGCGGTCACCGGCCCTCCCAGCCGAAGAGGACCACCACCACCATCGCCACCGCCACCACGGCGACCGCGATGCTCAGCAGCGTCGGGAAGCGCGAGACCGGCAGGTCCTCGCCGCGCCGCATCGCCCGCTCGCACCGCACCCAGTGGTTGACCGCCCGCAGCGCGCACAGCACACCCGCCGCGAGCAGTGCGAGCGCCAGACCCGCACGCACCCCCCAGGACAGCTCCGGCAGGAACTGGTCGACCGCGAAGCCCCCGCCGATCAGGGCCAGCGCCGTCCGGAGCCAGGCGAGGAAGGTCCGCTCGTTGGCCAGCGAGAAGCGGTAGTCGGGCGTCTCGCCCTCGGCGCGGATGCGCTGCGGCGCGAACCACAGCCGCAGGCTCTGTACGAATTCGTTCACGCGTGGACCTTATCCGCCGCTTTTCCGTGCACTTCCGACCGGCTCAGCCGGCTTCCCGGAACGCCCGCAGCCGCCGGTAGCAGTCCAGCCCGTCCGGCACCCACAGCCAGTCGCCGAGCCGCCGCTCCAGCTCCGCGTCGTCCAGGAAGGTGTGCCAGGCGACCTCCTCCACCTGCGGGTCCACCGGCAGCTCGCACCGGACGCGGTAGACCGACGACCACCAGGTGTGCCGGCCGTCCTCGTACAGGAACTTGAACAGCGGCTCCGGCTGCGGGAGCCCCGAGACGCCCAGCTCCTCCTCGGCCTCCCGCAGTGCCGCCTCGTCGTAGCCCTCACCCGCGCCGACCACCCCGCCGACGAACATGTCGTAGTGCGAGGGGAACACCAGCTTGCTCGCGGTCCTGCGGTGCACGAAGACCCGGCCCTCGGCGTCCCGCGCCTCGATGAAGACGCACCGGTGGCGCAGCCCCCGGGCGGTCGCCTCACCGCGCGGGGCCTGCGCCACGACCACGTCGTTCTCGTCGACGATGTTCAGGATCTCGTCAGAAGGATTCATGCCCGCCATCCAACCGCAGGCCCCGGGCGGCCCGGCACCGCCCCGGCTCAGTGCCGCTGGAGGCTGTGCGTACCGCGCCGCACCCGGCCCTCCGGCATCGCCGGATGCAGCCCCAGCAGCACGATGCCCGTCACGATCGCCGCGAGCCCCGCGGCCTGCCAGGCCAGCGCGCCCGCGTCCGTCCGCACCCGGTCGCCCAGGAACCCGATGCCGCAGGCGATCCCGGCCAGCGGCTGGGCCGCGGTCAGCGCGGGCAGCGACATCCGCAGCGGACCCGTCTCGAACGCGCTCTGCACCAGCAGCAGTCCCGTCACCCCGAGCACGAGCACCGCGTACGGCTGCCAGGACGTCAGCAGGCCCGACCAGCCGGCCTCCGAGAAACGCTCCCCGCTCACCCGGGTCAGCGCGTCCTGCAAGCCGTAGAGCAGCCCGGCCGCCACCGCGAGCAGCGCCGGGGACGCCCGGGACCTGCGGCGCTTGGCGAACGCGGTCAGCAGCAGGGCGAGCCCGGCCACCACCCCGACGACCAGCCAGTGCCGCAGCGGGCTCGACACCGCCTCGCCGCCCTTCGGCTCGCCCGCCACCAGGAACGCGGCGACCCCGAGGGCCAGCAGCCAGAGCCCCGCCCAGCCCTGCCGGCCGAGCCGCTGACCGGTGCGATGCCGGGACAGGGCCATCGCGAAGAGCAGGTTCGTCGCCAGCAGGGGTTCCACGACGGAGACCTCGCCCTTGCCGAGCGCCAGCGCCCCGAGCACCATGCCGCACACCATGAGCCCGATCCCGGCCAGCCAGCTGCGCACCTTCATCAGGTCGAGCAGCAGCCGGAACGTCAGGTAGTCGCGCTTGGGCGCGTGGGCGGCGGCGGCCTGCTGGAACACGAAGCCGAAGCCCAGACAGCAGGCGGCCGTCACGGCGAGCACGAGGACCAGCACCGACACGCTTGTCCACCCCACGTCAGGCCGGAGGAGGGTGATGTGTTCCGACGATAACCGCCCGCCCCCGCCGCCGCGGCGACGGCGCGGCCGACCGGGGCGGGCGACCGGGCGGTTGACGTGGGGAGGCGCGGTGCCGAAGATCTGACGCACGAGTAACTTCGCGGGCCCCGACAAGGATGGAAGCCATGGCGTACGACGCTGATGTGATCGTGATCGGGGCGGGGCTCGCCGGGCTCGTGGCCACGGCGGAACTGGTGGACGCGGGGCGCTCGGTCCTCGTGCTCGACCAGGAGCCCGAGCAGTCGCTCGGCGGCCAGGCGCACTGGTCCTTCGGCGGCCTCTTCCTCGTGGACTCGCCCGAACAGCGCCGGATGCGCATCAAGGACAGCCATGAGCTGGCCCTCCAGGACTGGCTGGGCACGGCCGGTTTCGACCGCGAGGAGGACCACTGGCCGCGCAAGTGGGCCGAGGCGTACGTCGACTTCGCGGCCGGCGAGAAGCGCTCCTGGCTGCACGCCCAGGGCATGCGGTTCTTCCCCGTCGTCGGCTGGGCGGAGCGCGGCGGCTACGACGCGAATGGCCACGGCAACTCCGTGCCCCGCTTCCACATCACCTGGGGCACCGGACCGGGCGTCGTCGCCCCCTTCGAGCGCCGGGTCCGCGAGGGCGTCGCCAAGGGCCTGGTCACCTTCCGCTTCCGCCACCGGGTCACCGGCCTCGCCCGCACCGGGGGCACCGTGGACACGGTGACCGGCGAGGTCCTGGAGCCGAGCGCCGCGCCGCGCGGGACCGCCAGCGGCCGGGAGAGCACCGGCACCTTCGAACGCAGGGCCCAGGCGGTGATCGTCACCTCCGGCGGCATCGGCGGCAACCACGACCTCGTACGCGCCCAGTGGCCCGAACGGCTCGGCACCCCGCCGGCCAAGCTGCTCTCCGGCGTGCCCGCGCACGTCGACGGGCTGATGCTCGGCGTCGCCGAGAAGGCGGGCGCCCACCACATCAACCGCGACCGGATGTGGCACTACACCGAGGGCATCGAGAACTGGAGCCCCATCTGGGACAAGCACGCCATCCGCATCCTGCCCGGCCCGTCCTCGCTCTGGCTGGACGCCACCGGCAAGCGGCTGCCCGTCCCGCTCTTCCCGGGCTTCGACACGCTGGGCACCCTCGAACACATCATGCGGACCGGCCACGACTACACCTGGTTCGTCCTCGACCAGAAGATCATCGGCAAGGAGTTCGCGCTCTCCGGTTCCGAACAGAACCCCGACCTGACCGGCAAGTCGGTCCGCGGCGTGATCGGCCGCGCCCGCGCCGACGTGCCGGGCCCGGTGAAGGCGTTCATGGACCACGGCGTGGACTTCGTCGTCGAGAAGGACCTGGGCGCCCTCGTACGCGGCATGAACGCGCTCACCGGGGACGGGCTCATCGACGAGGACGCGCTGCGCCGCGAGATCACCGCCCGCGACCGGGAGATCGCCAACCCCTTCACCAAGGACCTCCAGATCACCGCCATCCGGGGCGCCCGCAGCTACCTGGGCGACAAGCTGATCCGCACGGCGACGCCCCACCGCATCCTCGAACCGAAGGCCGGACCGCTCATCGCCGTACGGCTGAACATCCTGACCCGCAAGTCGCTCGGCGGCCTGGAGACCGACCTGTCCTCGCGCGTCCTGACCGGCGACGGCACCCCGCTGCCCGGGGTGTACGCGGCGGGGGAGGCGGCCGGCTTCGGCGGCGGCGGGGTGCACGGCTACCGCTCGCTGGAGGGCACCTTCCTGGGCGGCTGCATCTTCTCCGGCCGCACGGCGGGCCGGGCGGCGGCGAAGGCGGTCGGCTGAGGCGGCCGGCTGAGGGGATCGGCTGAGGCCGCCCGCGCCGGGCGCGTCCGTCCGGTGGGGTTCCGGGGGCGGAACCGTGGGGAGACGCCCCTATCCGGGCATGGGAAGAAGATGCCAGGAGTAGCCGAACCCGTCATCAACCTCGTCCGGCGCACCACGGAGCCCGTGGCGGCGCAGACCCTGCGCTCCACGGGCGCCGCGGTCATCGCCTATGCCGTGGCGACCACGACCCTGACCGAGCCCGCACCCCTGACCGCGCCGCTGACCGCGCTGCTCGTCGTCCAGGTCACCCTCTACGCCACCGTCAACATGTCGGTCAAGCGTGTGGTGGCCGTCGTCGTCGGCGTCCTCATCGCGAGCGGCTTCAGTTCCCTGGTCGGCATTTCCTGGTGGAGCCTGGGGCTGACCATCTTCACGGCGCTGATCATCGGCAGACTGGTCCGGGTGGACGAGTTCGTCCCCGAGGTGGCGATCAGCGCCATGCTGGTCCTCGGCGTCACCTCGCAATCCGCGCGGTCCACCATGGCGTGGGAGCGCGTGTACGAGACACTGATCGGCGCCGGCGTGGGCCTGCTGTTCAACCTGCTGTTCGCCCCGCCCGTCTGGGTGCAGACCGCGGGCGCCTCCATCGACGGGCTGGCCCGCGAGATGGGGCAGATGTTCCGCGACCTCGGGAGCGACCTCGCCCACCCGGTCACCGTCGCGGAGGCGGCCGACCGGCTGCACCGGGCCCGCCGTCTCGACCACGACATCGTGGAGGTGGACGCCTCGCTGCGGCAGGCCGAGGAAAGCCTCATGTACAACCCGAGGGTGCGGCAGGGGCTGCTGCACCGCGTGGTGCTGCGGACGGGGCTGGACACGCTGGAGATCTGCGCCGTCGTCGTCCGGGTGCTGTCCAGGACGCTGACCGACCTCGCCAAGGACCGGGGCGACGCGCCCCAGTTCCCGGCCGAGGTCGCGGCCCACATGACGGAGCTGTTCGAGCAGATGGCGGGGGCCATCGAGAGCTTCTCGCTGCTCATCACGACCCCGGTCGCCGCCAGCGCCGAGGAGGCCGAGGAACGGCTCACCGAAGCGCTCGACACCAGCCGCAGGACCCGCGACCTGGTGGCGGACATGCTGCTGGCCGCCGTCCAGGAGCACCCCCGGAAGTGGCAGCTGCACGGGGCGCTGCTCGCCGAGGTGGACCGCATCCTGGACGAGCTGGACATCGAGAAGCGTGCCGAGCGCCTGGGCCAGGAGCTGGACCGCCGCTCGGCCGTGCTGCACGAACGCCACCCCCGGCTGCTCGCGTTCCGCCGCCGGCTGGGCCTGGTGAAGGGCGCGGGACGCGGCAAGCGGACGGAGGCCGAGGTGCGGTGAGACCGGTCAGTCCTCCGCGCCCGCCTCGATGCGCTCGACCACCCGGAACCGCTCGGCGACGATCATCGTCTCGTCGTCCACGGTGAACTCCGGGTCGCCGAGCGCGTCGCGCATCTCCTCGCTGTGCCAGAACCGCTCGTGGCCGGCCCGCCACTCGGCGACCGACGCATAGCCCTCGCCCTCGTCCAGTGCGTGCCGGAGGTCCACGTCCGCCAGCCGCAGCACCCGTACCTCCGTCACCTCCAGCACGGCGATCTCCCGCCCGTCCGAGTCGATGAGGGCGGACCGCTCACCGACCGGCGGCAGTTCCTCCTGCTCGATCTCGTACTCGACGAGGAGCCCGGAGGTCGACACCTTCCGCCCGTCCAGGACCGCGGCGACCAGCTGGTCGCGCAGCGGCCCGGGGAAGGCGAGCAGAAAGGGCTTGAGCGCTTCACGGTTCGGCATTGCGCCAGTCTGGCACCCGGCCCGGCCCGGGTGCGCGGTACATCTGACGAGCCGGTGACGGCCCGCCGCCGCCCCTGGCGCACGGGCGCCCCGGGTGCTCGAATCGTCGGGTGAACACTTCCGCACCCGATGACGGCCCGGACGGCGCCGGCGCCCCCGTCGGCCGCCGCGTCGTCCTGGCCATGCTGGGCCTCGGCGCCGCCGGACTCGTCGCCGCGCCCGTGCTGCAACGGACCCTGGAATCGGGCCTGGGCGCGGTGGCGGGCAAGGACCCCACCGGGCTCACCGGACTGCTGCCCAACGGCGGCGGCTTCCGCTACTACTCCGTGGCCTCCTCCGTACCGGCCAAGGGCGCCGCGGACTACCGGCTGAAGGTCGACGGGCTGGTCGACCGGCCGGCCACGTACACGCTGGACGCGCTGCGCGGCATGGTGCAGACCCGGACCGTCCGGGACGTCCAGTGCGTCACCGGCTGGCGGGTTCCGGAGACCGCCTTCGAGGGGGTGCGGCTCTCCGCCCTGCTCGACGCGGCCGGGGTGCGGCCCGGTGCGAGGGCCGTCCGCTTCACCTGCTTCGACGGGACCTACAGCGAGAGCCTGACCCTCGACCAGGCCCGCCGCGCCGATGTGCTCGTGGCGCTGCGGATGAACGACGAGCCGGTGTCGCACGCGCACGGCGGGCCGGTACGGCTCTACGTGGCCCCGATGTACTTCTACAAGTCGGCGAAATGGCTCTCCGGGATCACCGTCACGGACTCCGTACGCCCCGGTTACTGGGAGAAGCTCGGTTATGACGTCGATGCCTGGGTCGGCCGGTCCAACGGCCGGGACGACGCCCCCACCGTCTGAACCGGCCGGCCGGGTCCACCGGTTCGCCCGCCCGGTGCGCCTGGTGCACCGGACCACCGCCGCGCTGATGTTGCTGTGCGTGGCCTCGGCCGCCTGCCTGTACGTGCCGCAGCTCGCCGAACTCGTCGGGCGCCGCCACCTCGTGGTCACCGTGCACGAGTGGTCCGGGCTGCTCGTCCCCGTACCGCTGCTCGCGGGTCTGGCCGCGCGGTCGCTGCGGGCGGACCTGCGGCGGCTCAACCGGTTCGGGCCGCACGACCGGCAGTGGCTGCGGGCGGCGCTGCGGCGCGACCGGCGGCCCGGGGCGCGGCCGGCCGGGAAGTTCAACGCCGGGCAGAAGCTGTACGCGGCGTGGATCGCCGGGGCGGTGCTCGTCATGGCGGGCACCGGACTGCTGATGTGGTTCACCGGCTTCGCCCCGCTGGTGTGGCGCACCGCCGCGACCTTCGTCCACGACTGGCTGGCCCTCGCGGCGGGGCTGGTGCTGGCCGGCCACATCGCCATGGCGTACGCCGACCCGGAGGCACGCCGCGGCATGCGCTCCGGGTCGGTGGGCCGGGAGTGGGCCCGCCGCGAGCACCCGCTGTGGGCGCCCGGGACGGGGGACCGGCTAGAGGATCAGTGACAGCAGCAGGATGAAGACCAGCGAGACCACGGAGATGATGGTCTCCATCACCGACCAGGTCTTCACCGTCTGGCCCACGTCCATGCCGAAGTACTCCTTCACCAGCCAGAAGCCGGCGTCGTTGACATGGCTGAAGAAGAGCGAGCCCGCGCCGACGGCGAGGACCAGCAGGGCCGCGTGCGAAGTCGACATGTCGGCCGCGAGCGGGGCGACCAGGCCGGCCGCCGAGATCGTGGCCACGGTCGCCGAGCCGGTCGCGAGGCGGATCGCCACGGCGATCAGCCAGCCGAGGAGCAGGGCGGGGATCGACCAGTCCTCGGAGAAGTCCAGGATCATCTGGCCCACGCCCGCGTCGATCAGCGTCTGCTTGAAGCCGCCGCCCGCGCCCACGATGAGCAGCACGCCGGCGATCGGTGCGAGGGACTTCTCCACGGTGGTGGAGAGCCGCGCCTTGGTGAAGCCGGCCGCCCGGCCCAGCGTGAACATGCCGACGATCACGGCCGCGAGGAGCGCGATCAGCGGCGAGCCGATCACGTCGGTGACCTTCTGGAGCCCCTGCTCCGGGTCGTCCACGACGATGTCCACGAGCGCCTTGATGAGCATCAGCACGACGGGCAGCAGGATCGTGGCGAGGGTGGCGCCGAAGCCGGGGCGGCGCTCCAGGTCCTCGGAGGGGCGCTGCGGGATCATCTTCTCCGGCGCCTTGATGTCCACCCAGCGGGCGGCGTAGCGCGAGAAGACCGGGCCGGCCAGGATCACCGTCGGGATGGCGACGACCACGCCGAGGGCCAGCGTGACGCCGAGATTGGCGTCGAGTGCGTCGAGTGCGTCGATCGCGACGAGCGGGCCGGGGTGCGGCGGGATGAGGCCGTGCATCACGGACAGGCCGGCCAGGGCCGGGATGCCGATGCGCATCAGGGAGTAGTTGCCGCGCTTGGCGACGAGCAGCACGACCGGGATCAGCAGGACGATCCCGACCTCGAAGAACAGCGGCAGGCCGATGATCGAGGCGATGAGGACCATCGCCCACGGCATGGCCCGCTTGCTCGTCCGCGCCAGGATCGTGTCCACGATCTGGTCGGCGCCGCCGGAGTCCGCGAGCAGCTTGCCCAGGATCGCGCCGAGCGCGATCAGGACGCCGACGCCCGCGACGGTGGAGCCGAGGCCCGCGGTGAAGCTCGCTATCGTCTTCGCCGGCGCGGCACCGGCGAACGAGCCGAGCGCCAGCGAACCGATGGTGAGCGCGAGGAACGCGTGCATCTTGAACTTGGTGATGAGCAGGACGATGACGGCGATGCCCGCCAGGACGGCGATGCCCAACTGCGCGTTGCCTGCCGAGGTGATCGGTTCGGCGGCGTCCGCTGCCAGCATCTCGACGCTGAGACTGGTCACGGTGGTGATCCTTAGCTGTCGAGCCGGCGCAACGCGGCGACGGCTCGCTGGGTGATTTCTTCGGGGGTGCCGGAGACGTCCACGGCGACGCCGGCCTCGTCGTCCTCCAGGGGCTGGAGGGTGGCGAACTGCGAATCGAGGAGCGCGGTCGGCATGAAGTGCCCCTTGCGGGCCGCCATCCGCTCCTCGATCAGGGCACGGTCACCGGTCAGGTGGAGGAAGACGGCGCCCGGGGCCTCGGCGCGCAGCCGGTCCCGGTAGGAGCGCTTGAGCGCGGAGCTGCTGACGACGCCGCCGAGCCCGGCCCGGCCGTGCGCCCAGCGCCCGATCGCATCGAGCCAGGGCCAGCGGTCCGCGTCGTCCAGCGGGGTGCCGGCCGACATCTTGGCGATGTTGGCGGGGGGATGGAAGTCGTCGCCCTCGGCGTACGGGACGCCCAGTGCGTCGGCGAGCAGGGGACCGATCGTGGTCTTGCCGGTCCCTGCGACGCCCATCACCACGACGACGTGGGGGGTGCTCATAGCGGTGCCTCGCTGTCTCTTCGATGTCTTCCTCGACATCGGTCCGTCGCGCCACTGAAACCTATACGTACGACTTATTCAAGAGGGTGTGACGTAAACGTCGTACTTAACGGCCTCGGAGGCGGCCCCGTACCCTGGGTCCATGACCACACCTGCCCAGGGGCTCCACACGCATGTCCTGGACACCCTGGGCCTGGAGATCGCCGCCGGGGAGCACCCGCCCGGCCAGGTGCTGCGCACCGACGAGCTGGCCCAGCGCTTCGACGTCTCCCGCACCGTGGTCCGCGAGGTGATCCGGGTCCTGGAGTCCATGCACCTGGTCGAGTCCCGCCGCCGCGTCGGTGTGACCGTCCGGCCGGCCGAGGCGTGGAACGTGTACGACCCCCAGGTCATCCGGTGGCGGCTGGCCGGCGCCGACCGCCCCCGCCAGCTGCGCTCCCTCACCGTGCTGCGCTCCGCCGTCGAACCGGTCGCCGCCTCGCTCGCCGCCCGCAACGCCACCCCGGAGCAGTGCGCCGAGCTGACCGAGCGCGCCCTCGGCATGGTCGCCACCTCGCGCGGCCAGCAGCTGGAGGGCTACCTCGCACACGACATCGCGTTCCACCGCATCGTCCTCAACGCCTCCGGCAACGAGATGTTCGCGCGCCTGGGCGACGTGGTCGCCGAGGTCCTGGCGGGCCGCACCCACCACCAGGTGATGTTCGAGGACCCCGACCCGGCGGCCGTCACCCTGCACGTCCGGCTCGCCGAGGCCGTGCGCGCCGGGGACGCGGCCGAGGCCGAGCGGCTGACGAAGGAGATCGCCGTCGGCGCCCTGCACGAGCTGGACGTTCTCGCGCCCTGAGACCGGCCACGGCCCGGCACCGCGTACCGTTGCCCGTGATCGATCCCGGGAAAGCCGGGAGCACCGGTCTCAGCGAAGAGTCGGGAAAAGGGAGTCCACGGGAATGCCGCAGCACGTACAAGGGGTCATCGCACCGGGCAAGAACGAACCGGTCCGCGTCGAGACGATCGTCATCCCGGACCCGGGCCCCGGTGAGGCCGTGGTCAAGGTCCAGGCGTGCGGCGTCTGCCACACCGACCTGCACTACAAGCAGGGCGGGATCAACGACGAGTTCCCCTTCCTCCTCGGCCACGAGGCCGCGGGTGTCGTGGAGTCCGTCGGCGAGGGCGTCACCGACGTCGCCCCGGGCGACTTCGTGATCCTCAACTGGCGTGCGGTGTGCGGCCAGTGCCGCGCCTGTCTGCGCGGGCGGCCCTGGTACTGCTTCGACACGCACAACGCGAAGCAGAAGATGACCCTGCTCGACGGCACCGAGCTGTCCCCGGCCCTGGGCATCGGCGCCTTCGCCGAGAAGACCCTCGTCGCCGCCGGCCAGTGCACCAAGGTCGACCCCGAGGTCTCGCCGGCCGTCGCCGGGCTCCTGGGCTGCGGTGTCATGGCGGGCATCGGCGCCGCCATCAACACCGGCCAGGTCGGCCGCGGCGACTCGGTCGCCGTCATCGGCTGCGGCGGCGTCGGCGACGCGGCGATCGCGGGCGCCCGGCTGGCCGGAGCGGCGAAGATCATCGCCGTCGACATCGACGACCGCAAGCTGGAGACGGCGAAGTCGATGGGCGCGACCCACACCGTCAACTCCCGCTCCGCCGACCCCGTCGAGGCCATCCGCGAGCTGACCGGCGGCAACGGCGCGGACGTCGTCATCGAGGCCGTCGGCCGCCCGGAGACGTACAAGCAGGCGTTCTACGCCCGCGACCTGGCCGGCACCGTCGTCCTCGTCGGCGTTCCCACCCCCGAGATGCAGCTGGAACTCCCGCTGCTCGACGTCTTCGGCCGCGGCGGCTCGCTCAAGTCCTCCTGGTACGGGGACTGCCTGCCGTCCCGCGACTTCCCGATGCTGGTCGACCTCCACCAGCAGGGCCGCCTCGACCTCGCCGCGTTCGTCACCGAGACCATCGGCCTCGGCGACATCGAGCAGGCGTTCGGCCGGATGCACGACGGCGACGTGCTGCGCTCGGTGGTGGTGTTCTGATGGCCGCCCGCATCGACCACCTCGTCACCTCCGGCACGTTCGCGCTCGACGGCGGCGAGTGGGACGTCGACAACAACGTCTGGATCGTCGGCGACGACTCCGAGGCCGTCGTCATCGACGCCGCCCACGACGCCGCCGCCATCGAGGACGCCCTCGGCGACCGCACGCTGCGCGCCATCGTCTGCACCCACGCGCACAACGACCACATCGACGCCGCCCCCGCGCTCGCCGCGGCCACCGGCGCGCCGATCCTGCTCCACCCGGACGACCTGCCGCTGTGGAAGCAGACCCACCCCGACCGGGCCCCCGACGGCGAGCTGGCCGACGGCCAGGAGATCACCGTCGCCGGCACCACGCTGACGGTCCTGCACACCCCGGGCCACGCCCCCGGCGCGGTCTGCCTGTACGCCCCCGGGCTGGCCACGGTCTTCACCGGGGACACGCTCTTCCAGGGCGGGCCCGGCGCCACCGGCCGGTCCTTCTCGTCCTTCCCGGTGATCGTGGACTCCATCCGGGACCGGCTGCTCACCCTGGACCCGGCGACCGAGGTGCGCACCGGCCACGGCGACTCCACCACCATCGGCGCGGAGGCCCCGCACCTGGACGAGTGGATCGCCCGGGGGCACTGACGCCCCTACCGGTCCCGCCACGCGGAGAGCCGCAGCCCGCTCTTGAAGCGGCGCGGCTCTCCCGTGACCGGGTCGGTGAACTCCAGCACCCGGGCCAGCAGTTGCAGCGGACGCGAGAAGTCACCGGGCGCGGCGTCCGGCTCGGTCACCGGGTACACCGGATCGTTGACCAGCGGCAGCCCCAGGCCGTTCATGTGCACCCGCAGCTGGTGCGTACGCCCCGTCGCGGGCAGCAGCCGGTAACGGCCGAGCCCGCCCCGGTGCTCCAGCAGCTCGATCCGGCTCTCGCTGTTCGGCTCGCCGGGCTCCTCCCGCGCCGCGAGCACCCCGCGCTCCTTCACGAGGCGGCTGCGCACCGTACGCGGCAGGACGAGCCCGGGATCGTACGGGGCCACCGCCTCGTACTCCTTGCGCACCAGCCGGTCCCGGAACAGCGTCTGGTACGCCCCCCGCTCCCCGGGCCGCACCACGAACAGCACCAGCCCCGCCGTCAGCCGGTCCAGCCGGTGCGCGGGCTGGAGCTCCGGCAGGCCCAGGTCGCGCCGCAGCCGCGCCACCGCCGTCTCCGTGATGTGCCGGCCCCGCGGCATCGTCGCCAGGAAGTGCGGCTTGTCCGCGACGACCAGATGCGCGTCCCGGTACACCACCCCCACCGGGAACGGCACCGGCTCCTCCGGCGCGAAGTCCCGGTGGAACCAGAGGTAGCGCCCCGCCGCGTACGGCTCGGCGCCGGTGACCGGGCCCGCCGTCGACACGAACCGGCCCCCGGCGAGCAGCGCCTCCACCCGGTCCGCGCCGATCGCCCCGGCGAACCGGTCCACCAGATGCTCCCGGACCGTCGCCCACCGGCCCTCCGGGTCGGCCGGGAGCCGCACCCGGACCGGGTCGACGCCGTCACGCTGCGGAAGCGGCGACGGCGGCGGCTTCGCCCGGCCCCTCACCGGAGGCCCCGGCCCGGCACCGGAAAGCTGATGGTTCTCATGGTGCCGGGCATTCTTTCACGTGGCCCGAAGGTGCCTCAGGACGCGGAGAACGTCAGCTTCTGCGGGCCGCAGCCGATCCGTTCGGCCTCCGCGGCCACGTAGGCGGGAAGCAGGTCGCGGGTGAACGTGAAGCGGCTGCCCTTGCCCGCCGGGCGCAGCTGCTCCAGGACGAACATCACCGGACCGGTCTGGCAGACCGCCTTGAACACCGCCCGGTTCCCGCCGGCCTTCCCGTAGCCCCGGGTCCCCTTGACGGGCGCGCCCGCGTGCAGCGCGTCCGAGGAGTAGATCTCGGCCAGCACCGGATCGGTCACCGTCGTCAGCCGTACGGCCGTCTCGTCGGAGTCGTATCCCGCCTCGCAGATCCGGGCCGGGCCGCCCTCGCCGCCGGCGCGGGTCTCCCGCAGGTCCTTCCGGTACGCCGCCGGCAGGGACAGGCCCTTGATCCCGCAGAACGTGGAGGTCCGGGTGGTGTCCCACCGGACCGGCGGGTGCAGATCGCGCGGTTCCCGGTACGTGCCGGAGCAGCCGAAGTCGTCGATCACCCCGTTGGCCGCGTCGATCAGCGCCCCGGTCAGGGCCGCCCGGTCCCGCAGGGCGTACTCGGACGACACCTCGAAGTCCGCCCGGCCCACGCCGATGTCCACCACCGTGGGGCCGGTGAAGTCGTCGCGCCCGGTGCACGCCTGCGGCAGCGCGATCCAGGCGCGCGACGGCGAGGCCATGCCGGGCAGCCCGTCGCCGAGCGACACCATGCTGGAGGACAGGAACTCCCTCGGCCAGTCCTGCGCGTCGGTGCCCCGCAGCCCGTCCAGCCGCCGCACGTTCACCGTCACCTGGCGGCGCGCCCGGTCGCCCTCGTAGCTCGTGACGCGGCACTGGCCGTACACACCGGTGCCGCCCAGCGGGTCGCTGTGCAGCGACTGCTCCTCCACCTCCGTCCTGCGGTCCCCGAACAGGGCGTCCATGGACCCGGAACCGAGCGAGTCCCAGCAGGGCGCGGCCGACCCCACCAGCGGCAGCGTGTCCGTGCGCCAGGCGACCGCGCCCGCGCCCACCAGGGCCCCGGCCAGCGCGGCGGCGGTCGCGGTGCGCACGGTACGGCTGCGCAGCAGACGGCGGACGAGCGGCGGCCGGGAGGCCTCCGGGGCCGCGGGGGTCCCGGTGTCCGTCACGGGGTTCTCCACCACCGGGTTCTCCACCACCGGGTTCTCCTCGCTCACGCGTCCTCACCCTTTCCGCATCCGATGCGCTTCCCCACGGACTCCACGAACCGGTCGAAGACCCGCTGGTCGGAGGGGCGGCCCCGGTTCTGGAGACCGGCCTCCACGTGCCCGTAGAAGACCGTCGGCCGGCCACCGCAGCTGCGGCGCACCAAGCCCCGGTCGGGCCCTTCCGGCAGTCCCCGGAACAGCTCCACCAGACGGGTCCGGCTCGCCATCACGTACTGCGCGGACGGTTCCTCGGGCATCCGCAGCTGTTTCCACACGACCGAACACGTCTGGAGCCGGTCGGTGACCGCGCCCACCCGCTGCCGGTAGCGCGAGCCCTCGCCGTAGTCGAACGTCATGCCCGGAATCCGGCACAGCGGCGACGACGCCGACTCCTCGTCCTCGGCCACCGTCACCATCGGGGAGCTGCTGCGCAGCGGCTGCCCGGGTGCGCACCCCGCCTTCTCCATACCGGTGTTGGCGGCGGCGAGCAGCATCCGCACCACATCGGCGCGCGTGGCGATCGTGAACGGCATGGGGATCTTGCCGAGATGGCCGTCGCCCGTGCTCTCGCTGCGGATCGTCACCACGGACGGCGCGCCGTCCCTGTCGCAGGACGACGGCAGCACCAGCATGCCCCGGTCTCCTCCGACCAGGCCGTCCAGCCCGTCCGGCAGCGGCGACGCGGAGCCGTGGAAGAAGTGCGCCAGCCAGGCCCGCCGCTCCTTCGCTCCGGCGGGCACCGGCCCGTACTCCAGGGTCACCGACTCCTCGAAGGTCAGCGGCTCGTCCGAGTCGTCGTCCTCGACCTCGGAGGTCACGGACACCGTGCAGGTGCCGTGCGGGCGGGCCGCCGAGGGGGCGGCGGACTGGGTGGAGCCGCGCTCGGAGCCGGACTTCTCCAGCGCCTCGTCACCGAGGAAGGACGGGCCGCTGTTCTGCTCCCACGCGCCCCAGCAGTAACCGTCCCGGAACGGCCCGCTGTCGGTCGCCCACAGGACGGTGCCCGTCGCCAGCACCGCCCCGGCCACCACCCCGGCGACGGCCGCGGCTTTTCGCCTGCCGATGCCCATCACGTTCCCCCTTGCGAAGCTGCGAAGATCACACAAAACGCCGATGCTACGGCGTCGCCGATCAGCCGGGGGAAGCGGGGGAGCCGGGCCAACTCGGCACCATGGCGAACCGGTTGCCGCTCGCGTACGGCACCGGGCCCGCCCGGCGCTCTCAGCCCCGCGCGGAGAACACGAAGGAGAACTCCGCCGGCGCCGCGTCCAGCCGGTACCCGGGCAGCACGCCCGGCCCGCACGACCCCGAACCGATGCCCTGCACCGCGTGGTCCAGGCCCACCCGGACCCGGTCCCCGGCCACCAGATCCGTCAGGTGCTCCGCCGCGTCCAGCTCCTCGCCCGTCCAGCGCCGCGCCGTGAACGAGAACGGCACCCCGCCCTCCGCGCGCAGCCCGCCCCCGCCCGCCCCGGTCAGCTCCACCCAGCGCACCCCGGCCCGCGCCCCGTTCTCCTGCGGCCGGACGTACGGGGTCTGCAACTCGTCCACGCCCCTGGCCCACTGACCGAGCATCGCGGCCGCCCGGGTGTCCGGGTACGCCTCGCCGGGACCGCCGCCGAACCACCGCACCCCGTCGTACGCGGAGGGCAGCGCGAACCGCACGCCGAGCCGGGGCAGCGGCACCCGCCAGTCGCCCTCCGGCACGACCGACACCGCCAGCCCGAGCCGGTCCCCGGCGGCCGTCCACCGGTACACGGTCCGCAGCCCCACGTCCCGGCCGGCCGGCGCCACCCGGGTGCGCACGGTCAGCGCGTCCGCGCCCGCCTCCACCGCGTCCAGGCGGTGGCGCATCCGGTGCAGCCCCCACTCCCGCCAGAGGTGCCCGTACCGCTCGTCCGGCTGCCACGCCGCCCCGTTGTCGTTGTCGGTGGGCGCCCGCCACACGTCGAGACGCAGCCCCTCCACCGCGATGTCCCCGATGCGCAGGAGCGCCCCGGTCGCCGCGTCGAAGGCGCCGGGGCCCAGCGCGACCGTGGAGCCGGAGACGCGCGGGCGCGCCCCGGCGGCCGGGGGAGCGGCGGGCGGGGTGCCCGTCTCGCTCTGGCCCCAGGCGACCAGGTGACCGCGTCCGGCCCAGCCCGTCGCCCCGGCCAGGACCGCCCGCAGCGTCCACAGCCCGTCACCGGCGGGGGCGTCGGGCGTCACGTCGGCCGACGCGCCGGGCGCGAGCGGGGGCACCGCGAGGGTGCCGGAGGCGACGAGGACGCCGTCCGCCTCGTGCGACCAGCGGAACTCCAGGTGGTCCAGGCCGGTGAAGTCGTAGCCGTTGGTGACGGTGAACGTGCCCGGCGCGGTGCCCGGGGTGATGCGCACCGGCTCGACGACCTTCTTGTACTCGGCGAGACCGGGGGACGGGGTGCGGTCCGGGAAGAGCAGCCCGTCGCACACGAAGTTCCCGTCGTGCAGCTCCTCGCCGAAGTCACCGCCGTACGCGAAGCCCAGCTCCGGGTGGGCGAGACCGTGGTCGATCCACTCCCAGACGAAGCCGCCCTGGCAGCGCTCGTACCGCTCGAACAGCCGCTGGTACTCGCTCAGTCCGCCCGGCCCGTTGCCCATCGCGTGCGCGTACTCGCAGAGCACGAACGGCATCGCGCGCCGCCGCGCGTCCAGCTCCGGGTCCTCCAGCGGCTCCTCCGCGCGCCGCCCGATGAGCTCCACCTCGGCGTGCGAGGCGTACATCCGGGAGTACAGGTCGGTGTCCGCGCACGACGGGTCGCCCTCGTAGTGCAGCGGGCGGTCCGGGTCCCGCTCCCGCATCCACCGGGCCATCGCGCCCAGCCCGGCGCCCGTGCCGCACTCGTTGCCCAGCGACCAGACGATCACCGAGGGGTGGTTCTTGTCCCGCTCGACCATCCGGGCCGCCCGGTCGAGCAGCGCGGGCGTCCAGCGCGGGTCGTCCACCGGGTTGAGCTGCCGGCCCACCTCCGCGAAGCCGTGGGTCTCCAGGTCGCACTCGTCGATCACCCAGAGCCCCAGCTCGTCGCAGAGGTCCAGGAAGGCGGGGTGCGGCGGGTAATGGCTGGTCCGTACGGCGTTGACGTTGTGACGCTTCATCAGGACCAGATCGCGCCGCATGGTCTCCGCGTCGACCGCCCGGCCCGTCTCCGGGTGGAACTCGTGCCGGTTCACGCCCCGGAACAGCAGCCGCCGGCCGTTGACCTTCAGGACGCCGTCCTCCACGGCGACCGTGCGGAAGCCGATGCGCAGCGGGACGCGCTCGCCGGGCGTCACCAGCTCCCCGTCGTACAGCCGGGGCGTCTCGGCGGTCCACGGCTCGACCGGCAGCGTCACCGTCTCGCCCGCCGCGAGGTCCAGCCCGAGCTCCGGCACCAGCACCCGGCCCTCCGCGCCCGTGCACTCCACGCGCAGCGTCCCCGAACCGGCGCGGTGGTCGTAACCGGCGTGCACGAAGAAGTCGCCGGGCGCGCCCGCCGGGCGGTGCAGCAGCGTCACGTCCCGGAAGATCCCGGGCAGCCACCACTGGTCCTGGTCCTCCAGATAACTTCCGGACGACCAGGCGTGCACGCGTACGGCGAGGACGTTGGCCCCCGGCCGCAGCAGCTCGCCCACGGCGAACTCGTGCGGCAGCCGCGAACCCTTGAAGTCGCCCAGCTCCACCCCGTTCAGCCACACCCTGGCGCAGGACTCCACCCCGTCGAACCGCAGCACGCTCCCGCCGCCGTCCGGCCAGTCGCCGGGCAGCTCGAAGACCCGCAGATGGTCGCCGGTCGGATTCTCCGACGGCACCCTCGGCGGATCGACCGGGAAGGGGTACACCACATTGGTGTACGCGGGAGCCCCGCCCGCCCCCTGAAGCACCCAGTGCCCCGGCACGGCGACCGTCGCCCAGCCGGAGGCGTCGAATTCCGGCCGTACGAACGAGGTGTCCTCGCCGTCCGCGCGCGGCGAGAGGCGGAAGGCCCAGCGGCCGTTCAGCGACAGCCGCCGGGCGTCGGACCCCGCGTACCAGGAACGCGGCGGCAGACACCCGGTGCCCGGGGACGGACTCTCGTACCAGGCAGGGGAGTCGGTGGCGGTGCGGCTCATGCGTCTCCTCGGTCGAAGGGACCCTCACGATCACGCTAATGAGCGAAGAACCGGTTCACCATGGGGCGTCCGGCGAGATGATCGGGTTCATCCTTCCGAACCCTGACGGTCACGCCCGCGCTTGTGTCACCATGACGCCCCGGAGCCGAGCGCCTGTGGTCGGTGACCACGCGCGGAGGGTGAGGGACGGGCTACGAGGGGAGCCGGGGTTTGGCGAGGGGAACCGGTGCGGTGTGTCCCGTGTGCGCGACACCGGACACGGGCGGGCGGGAGTGCGCCGGCTGCTCCTGGCACATGTGGGACGACCCGGTCCTCGGCGCCCTGACCGACGAGGACACCGACGCGGCCCGGACCGCCCTGCGCGCCGCCCGGCACACCTGGGACCTCCGGGCCGCGACGCTCTCCCAGGGGGACGCGGAGGGCGTACGCCGGCTCGCGCCGCTGCTCAGGGCCGGACCGGCGCATTCCGGGGAGCCCGCACCGCCGTCCTTACCCGGGGGCTCCTTACCGCCGCACGACTCGGCCCGCTGGCAGCAGATCCTCACCGACCTGGTCGGCGGACGCATCCCCGACGTGGTGTTCGCCGAATTCACGCCCGACCGCCTGCACGTGATCCGCGCCGCCGCCGACCGCAGCGGCATACCCCGCCAGACCGACGCCGGAAGCACCGACTGGGCCTCGCTCCTGCCCGCCCTGGCCGGCGACGCCGCACCGCGCCGCTTCCGGCTCGCCGGCGGCATCGGCACCGAACCGCCCCTGGATCGCGCCGAGTTCGACGCGGCTGTCACCCGGTGGCTGCACACCCACCCGGTACTCTCCCGGGCCCGCACACTCGTGCTCCTCGGCCGCCGCAGCGGCTGGGTCCTCCTCGACCGGGCCGCCGCCCTGCTGCGGACCGTGTACCGCCCGAGCGCCGAGATCGGACCCGGGCCCGGCGAAGCCGCCTCCGGCACGGACACCGCCGACGCGGTGCGCGCGGCACTGCGGACCGCGCCGCTGGCCGTCGACCACTCCCTGCTCCTCGCCCGCGTCGACCGCCGCACCGGCGAGGTGCACGCCCACACCCAGGTCCTCTTCCCGGCCGGTTCGCGGCTGCGGCGCGGCGAGACCGCGACCGCCGAGATCACCGTCTACGGCGGACCGGCGGCCCGCACGCAGGTGCTGCTGCCCGTCCTCGCCGGCACGCCCGGGGCCGACGGCAGCGGCGCGGTGGCCCTCTCGGCGCGGCGGACCGCGTTCGCGGCCTTCGCACCGGCCCGCCTCGCGTTCGTCCTGCACGGCCCGGGGGAGGTCACCACGCACGAGGACGCCCACACCGAGGGCCGGGGCGAACTCCCCGACATCCCCGCCCTGGTGAGCAGCCTGCCCCGGCGCGTCATCCACCCGCCCGCCCTCGACGTGTTCCTCACCGTCGAGATGAGCGGCGCCGACGCCGAGGAGACCGGGGAACGGCTCGGCTTCGCCCGGGACGTCATCGCCACCCTGGCCCGCCGGCACGGACCCGGCCTGCGCGTCGGCGTCGTCGGCCACTACGACCACGCGGTCCACGAGAACCGCTACGGCCCCCGCCCGGTGCTCCTGCTGCGCATCCCGGCCGGGCCCGCCCGGGCCGCCCTCACCGCGCTGACCGGCTGGCGGCCCGCGCGGCGCGAACAGGACACCGCCTCCTCGCTGGAGGACGCCCTCAAGGAAGTGGGCCGGCTCGTCCGGGCCCGGCCCCGCACCGCCCGCGCCCCCGACACCCGACGCGTCCTGCTCGTCGTCGGCCGCCGCCCGCCCGGACTGCCCGAGCAGCAGCACGAGGTGGTGCCCGCCTGCCCCCTCGGCGCCGACTGGCGCGCCGAACTCGACGCACTGCGCGCCCGGGGGGTCCGGGTCCTGGCCCGCGCGGACCCGGACGCCGGCCCGAAGGGCCCCGTACCCGGCTACGCCGCGTCCGCGTGGGAGGCGCTCGGGGCCGGCGGCTCCTTCCGGCCCGGCTCCGACACGGCGGACGACGTGGCCGACACCCTCGCCCCTCCCTGGCGGTGGGACGGCCTGCCCTGTCCGCTGGCCCTCGCGACCCCGCTGCTGTGACCGACCGCCCCGGTACGAGGAGAGACACATGACCGATCCGTACTACGACCCCAACGAGCCCCCCGAGGACGCGGTCGGGCGCTCCGAACCGCCGGGTCACACCGCCTCGTCCTCCGACCCCGAGGCCACCACGGCCCCCTGGGGCACCCTGCCCCCGCAGCCCGATACCACCGCCGTGTACGGGCCGGGGCAGCCGTCCCACCCCTCGGTGGACGGCCACCTCGAACCCCTGCCGATCCCGGGCGCCCCCACCGGCGTGGAGAACCCGGCGGCCGACCGCGTCCGCATCGGGCTGTGGGGCGCGCCCCGCTCCGGCAAGACGACCTACCTGGCCTCGATGGCCATCGCGGCGATGCAGCAGCAGCGCCACAGCCGCTCCAACTGGGTCATCGGCGGGATGAACCCCGAGTCCATCGAATTCCTCAACGACGGCGTCACCCAGCTGGCGATCCGCCGCCTCTTCCCCGAGGCGACCGTGGGCCTCCAGCCCCTGTCCTGGTCCTTCCAGGGCGACGAGCCCAAGGCCGGGCCGTTCAAGAAGAGCAGGGAGACCGGCTTCATCCTGGAGGTCCAGGACGTCACCGGCGAGGCGTACCGGGGCGACGAGGCCAACGCGCTGCGGCCCAGGGTCCTCGACCAGCTGGCCCGCTCCCAGGGGCTGATCTACCTCTTCGACCCGCTGCTCGACAGCCAGCGGGCCGGCGAAGGGCTCAACTTCCTCTACTCGATGCTGACCGAGCTCAACGCCCGGGTCCGGGACGCCGGGAAGCTCCACCGCAACCGCCTGCCCCACCACGTCTCGGTCTGCATCACCAAGTTCGACGACCCCGAGGTGTTCCGCCCGGCCGTGGAAGCCGGCTGGGTGACCCAGAGCCTGGAGGGCAACCGGCTGCCGCGCGTCCCCGACGAGCAGGCGGCCCGCTTCTTCCAGTGGATGTGCGACGACGTGCGCGGCGCCAGCGCCCGCCTGGTGCGCGACGGCCTGTCCAACTTCTTCCACCCGTCGCGCATCTCGTACTACGCGACCTCCGCCATCGGCTTCCGGCTCAACCCGCAGAACATCTTCGACTACCGCAACTATCTGAACGTCGAGGTCGTGGACGGCGTCCCGCGCATCTGCACCTCGCCCGTGCCCATCAACGTGCTGGAACCGCTGATCGACCTCGAAAGGCGCATCCGGTCCGGCGGTGCGAAGCTGTGGCAGCGGTGAGCGACGGCCCGGGCGCGTTCCCGCTGCCCGCCGACTGGGCCGTACTGGGCAAGCGGCCGGGCCGCTCCATGGGGTACGAGGTGCTGGACGGCAGCCTCCCGGGGGACCGGGCCCAGCGCTATCTGTGGACCGCCACCACGGGCACCCCGGACGGCCGCGACCCGGACGGCGAACTGCCCTGGCGGGTCTTCCTCTCCACCGCCGACGGCGAGGACCGGCCGGTCTGCGCGGTGGTCGACACCACCTGGGACGGCTCCAAGGACGGTACCGGCACGGCCAGTTACACCTGGCGGCTGCTGCTCACCGAGTGGCGGCCGGCCGCCCGGGCCGGGGTGACGTGGACCTCCCTCGACCGGGCCGCCGCCCGCATCGAGACCCCGCCCGGCGCCGAGCCCGTCCTGCACGCCGAGCGCACCTCCGCCGCCGAACTGGCGGACACCGTCGACCGGCTGGGCTTCGAATGGACCGCCGGGGCGGCCGCCCTCCTCCTCGACGGCCGGCACCTCGTCATCACCGCCCCGCGCGGCTCCGCCCTCCCCGGCATCGACGAGCGGGTCCGGGTCCTCGACGCGATCTGCGCCCTGCTGCCGTACGGCTGCCGCACCTGGCTCAGCGGTGCCACCTGGGCCGGCAAGACCGAGCACGCGCTGCGGCTGGTGTTCGCCGGGTCCGCGCGCAGCGGGCAGCTGGAGATGCCGCTCGCCACCGGCCGGGCCCCGACCCCCGGCGGCGACACCGCCCGCACCTACCTCGCCGAGCTGTCCCGGGTACGCGCCAAACGGGAGTCCACCGCCGACGTCGTCGCCCACCTCCTCGCCGCCACCGCCCCCGTCCCGCTGCGCGAAGGCGCCGACGCCGTCCGCGTCCTGCGCGAACTCGACCTCCTCGACTCCGTCCTGGACGCCGTCCGGCAGGGCAGGGGCCAGACCGAGGAGGCCGCCCGGCTGCTCGCCCTGCACGCCCTGGACACGCTGGACGAGCGCGTACAGCGGGAGCTGGTCTCCTTCCTCGCCCGCACCGCCGTGCGCCCCGACGACGGCGCCGCCTCCGCGCTTCTCGCCCGCCACTGGACCCCGCTGGTCCCGGACCTGCTCGCCGCCGACGTCCTCGCGCAGCCCGCGTCCAAGGAGACGTTCGCCCTGGCCAGGAAGTACCTGAGCCTGATGCACGCCCTGGAAGGGAGCAGCCGGCCCGGCGCGTTCGGCCGCCTCTTCACGGCGCTGGCGACCGCCCCCGGCTACGACCCCGTCTGGGCCGGACAGCTCGCCTACATGGTGGACCGCGAGTACGGCTACTCCACCGAGGCCACCGACCGGGTCCTGCTGGCCTCACCGGAGGCCGGACTCGCCTGGGTGCGCGGCCTGTTCACCAACCACGCCCGCGAACTGCGCCCCCTGGAGCGGCTGCTGTCCCTCGCCGCCGCTCCCGGCGCGGGACCGTTCCCCGGCTGGCTGCGCTTCGCCGGCGCGCTCACCGGCCACCACGCGGCCGCCGGCGCCACCGAGGCCGACGCCGCCGCGTTCGTCGGGGACAACGAGGAAGCCTGGCGCATCGCCCTGGAGACCGCCCGCGACCACGGGCAGCCCGCCGTGATCGGCCCGCTCTGGCCGGTCCTGCGACGCGTCCTGCGGACCGGCCGGCACGCCGAACTCCTCACGCTCCTCGACGAACTGGCCCGCCCCGGAGCCCCCGGGCTCCCGCCGGGCACCGCCGCCGACGCGGACCTGCTGTGGCTCACCGGCCGGGCGGCGGACCCCGGCTTCCGCCCGGCGGCCCCGCTGCCCCGGCTGCGCGGGATCACCGACGGGGCCCCCGCCCTCGACCGGTACACCGACACGCTCGTGGCCCGCGCCGACGGCGACCCCGCCCTGCGCGACGACGCCGTCGCCGCCCTCCTCGGCGACCGGCCGGACCCCGTGCACGGCTGGCCCGTCCTCATCCGGTGGATGAGCCGGCGGCCCAGCATCGAGACCACCGTCGGCGAGGGCCTGTCCCAGCGGCTGATGGCGGCGGACTACGCCCGCTGGCTCGACCTCGACCTCCCCGCGGACCTGGTCGAGCGCCTGGAACGCACCGGGCTCGGCTGGCTGCGCGCGGTCCGGCGGCTGCGGCTGGCCGTCAACGCCGGGGCGGAGCTGGACGAACTGGCCAGGATCATCATCAGCGGCTGCCCGCACCGCTCGGTCACCGGCCGACTGCTGGACGAGATCGCCGCCCTGATCAGCGACTGCGGCTCCGCCTTCGGCTACGCGCTCACCACGGCACTGGACCGGCAGCAGCCCGGCATCGGCCTCGCGGTGTACGAGGCGCTGGGCCGCGACGCCCGGTACGGCGAACTCTGCGCCCGGCTCGTCCGCTACAGCAACCACGAGGAGGTCCGCCACCGCCGGATCATCGGCGCCCTCAGCGCCCCCGCGCGCACCGCCCCGGCCCCCGGCCCGTACCGGCAGCGCCCCTTCCCGCCCGCCGCCCCGCCGTCCGCCCCCCAGCCGCCGCACCCCCCGGCGCCCGACGGCCCCCAGGGCACCCCGCCCCGGCCCCCCGAGGGCCACCCCGCCTACCCGCCCGCCTCCTCGTACCAGGAGGAGCGCCCGCCCCGGTGGGGGTTCCGGTTCAAGAAGAAGGGGGACGGATGACGGCACTCGCGATCGACGCCGGATCGCGGCACGCGCGCCTCGCCCGCGTCGGACCCGGCGGCGACCCCGAACCGGTCGAGCTGCCGGGCGCGGTGCCCGGCGAGGGGCTGCCCGTGCCCGAGGCGGCGCGCGGCGACCGGGCCGCCGCCCTGCGCGCCGCGTACGACGCCTACCTCCGGCACCACGACACCCCGGGCCGGCTGCTCGTCGTCGTCCCGCAGCACGACCGGGCCGGCCACGCGCGCCGCGCCGCCGACGCCCTCACCGCCCCGCCCGCCCGGGGACCGGCCCCCGACGTGCACACCCTCGCCACCCCGCACGCCGTGCTCGCCCTGCTCCGGCACACCGGCGGCCTCGCGCCCGGCCGGTACGCGGTGTGCGACCTCGGCGCGACGGCCGCCGAGGTGTCCGTGTGCGTCGTGACCCCGGGCGCGGTGGCCGTCGCCGCCGCCTCCCGGCACGCCCCCGACGACGGCTACGGCACCGGCTTCGACACGGCCCTCCTCACCCGGTCCGGGCTCACCCCCGACGAGGACACCCGCCGCGCCCTGGCCGCCGTCCGGGCCGAGCCGGGCGCCGGCCGCCGCCTCGCCCTCGTCCTCGACCGGGCCGCCCGCGACCCCGCACGCTTCGAGACCACCGCCGTCCACCACGTCGCGGGCCGCCCCGTCACCGCGGGCACGCTCCGCGCCGCGCTGCCGCTGCTCACCGACGGCCTCGACCGGGCACTGGCCGACGCGCTGGGCGCCCCCGGCCGGACCGCTCCGCTCGCCCTGACCGGCGGCGTCGCCCGCTTCGGCCCCCTCCGCCCGCACCTGGAAGCGGCCGGCGTGCCGCTCACCGCGCTCCCCGACGGCACCGACCCGGCCCACGCGGCGGTCCTCGGCGCCGCGCTCGTCGCCGCCGGCCGCGTCGACCCGGCCGACCGCTACCCGTACGAACTGTGGATCGGCGCCCACCGCACCGAGGCCGGCCGGCCCACGGACCGGGAGCTGCTGATCAGCGCCGCCGGGACGCTGGAACCCGGCGGACCCCCCGTCTACGCCGAGACCGACGGGCGGCGCGTCGGCGTCCGCACCGCCCCGGGCCGCCCGGTGCGGATCCGGGTGAGCGACCCGGCGAGCGGCGCCGGCGCCCCCCTCGGCACCCTCACCCTGCCCGGCGGCGGCGAGACGGACCGCTTCCACGTGGGCGTCCGGCTCGCCGCCGACGGGACCGCCGCCCTGGTCCTGCACCCCCTCGGCGCCGGACCGCCCGGAGCGTTCCCGCTGGGCACCCTGCCGGCCGACATCGGCACCGACTCCAAGGAAGTGGGCCCGTGAACCGCACCGCCCCCGGCCGGTCGCTCCGGCGCCGCGCCGCGCTGCTCGCCGCCGCGCTCCTGGCCGCACTCCCGGCCGCCCCCGCCCAGGCCGCGCCCGCCGCCCCGGAGCCCACCCGCGCCGAGATATACCGGGCGCTCGAACTGGAGCGGGAACCGGCCGACTACGCGATCGTCGTGGACACCTCCGGCTCCATGGCGCAGGAGGGCCGGTACGACACCGTCCGCGCGACGCTGCGCCCCTTCCTGGACGGGCTCACCCCCGAGGACCACGTCGCGCTGTTCACGTTCGACTCCCGCACCGAGGCGCGGTACGTGGGCCCGGCCGGCGACACCTCGAAGATCATCGCCGCGCTCCCGGACGCGCCCACCAAGGACGGCGACACCGACATCGGCGCCGCCCTGGACGCCGCTCTGAAGGAGGTGGCACGCGACGACGCCTCCCCGGTCGCCTCGGTCGTCCTGCTCACCGACGGCGAGCACCGCCCCGCCGCCCGCTCCCGCTACCCCAAGGCGTCCGGACCCGCCTGGGACGCGCTCGCCGAGCGGGCCGAGGCGGTCGGCGGCCGGACCGAACTCGCCGGATACGCCATCCCGCTGGGCGGCGGCGCGACCGGCGCCGGCCTCCTCGCGAACGTCGTCCCCGACACCACCGTCCTGCGCCCCGACGGCATCCAGGACCTCGGCGCCTACCTGGCCAGGGCCGGCGACCGCACCCGGGCCCGCAAGGCCGCGCGCCTCCTCGCCCCCGACACCGGCAAGGGCGTCACCGCCACCTGGCAGAACGGCGACGCCGTCGACCTCGGAGACGGCTCCGCCACCAGGAAGCTCACCCTGCGCTCGGCCACCGCCCGCGTCCCCCTGACCGTCACCGGACTGCGCGCCTCCGTCACCGGACCGGACCTGACCGTCGAGGGACTGCCCGCCCGCCTCGCCCTGGAACCGGGCGAGTCGAAGACGTACACCCTCCGGCTGCGCGGCCGGCTCTCCGCGGGCGCCCTGCCCTACCGCCACACCGAGAACGCCCGCGCCACCTTCCACCTGGCGGGCAGGGTCACCTCCCCCTGGCAGCGGCCCCTCGCCCCCGACATCCAGCTCCGGACCCCGGCGGCGATACGCGTCCAGCAGAGCGGGCTGCCGCTGCGGGCCGACGTCGGCTCCGCCGTGTTCCTGCCCGCCCTGGCCGCCGGGCTCGTCGTCCTCGTCCTCGCCGGCTGGCTGACCTGGCGGCGGACCAACCGGCCGCCGCTACGGGGCGTGCTCCTGCTCGCCACCCCCTTCGGCGGCCCGCTGCCCGAACGCATCGAACTGCGCGGCCGGCGCATGGCGCTGCGCCCCGCGTCGGCCGGCGGCCGGGGCACCGTCCACGGACGGCGCAGGTCCACCCGGGACGGCCCCCGCACCGACCTGCGCATCCGGTTCTCGCCGGACGGCACCGCCGCCCGCGAGAGCGGCGCGGTCTGCGCACCCGGCGCCGAGGTCGTCGTCAGCGGCGTCTCCTTCACCTACCTGGACACGCCCGGCCACGCGCCCGCCCCCGGATGGCCCGGATGACCGGCACCGCACTCAACGTGGCCGCCACCCGCGTCGGCACCGAAGCGCTCGGGCCCGGCGTGCGGTCCGCGCTCTGGGTCCAGGGCTGCCCGTTCCGCTGCGCCGGCTGCATGGCCCCCGACTGGATTCCCTTCCGGCCCGCCCGGCAGGCCCGGCCGGCGGAACTGGCCCGGGAGCTGCTGGCCGACCCGCGGGTGACCGGACTGACCTTCTCCGGGGGCGAGCCCATGGCCCAGGCGGCCGGCCTCGCCGAAGTCGCCCGGCTCGCCCGCGAGATCCGCGACGTGACGGTGATCTGCTTCACCGGGCACCGGCTCGAACGGCTCCGCACCCGGCCGCCGGGACCCGGCGTCGCCGCGCTCCTGGCCGAGGTGGACGTCCTGGTCGACGGCGTGTACGTGGCCGCGCTGGACGACGGACGCGGCCTGCGCGGCAGCGCCAACCAGCGCGTCCACCACCTCACCGGACGCCTCGCGGACACCGGTTACGACTTCGAGCACCGGGCCCGGTCCGCAGAGATCGCCCTCAACGGCCCGGAGGCGCTGCTCGTCGGCGTACCGCCGCCCGGCCTGCTCGACGCCTTCGACCTCGCGGTCGACGCGGTCCGCACCCGTACCACGACCCCCGTGAGAGGACAGGAACACGATGAGCGGTAGGAAGCGCATCCAGGTCGACGAGTCCGAGTGGTACCGCATCCAGCGCAAGGCCCAGCAGCTCAAGGACGTCCAGCGCAACATCCCCGACCTCATCGAGGAGGTCCGCCGCCGGACCGGCGAGGACCTGGACCGGGTCTTCTCCCGCGTCGAGGAGCGTCAGCAGCGGCACGAAGCGGTCGTCCAGGGCCTCAGCGAGCAGACCCGCCGACTGGAGGCCGACACCGCGCGCCGGCTCCGCGACCAGGCAGCCGAGGTGCGCGGGGCGCTCGCCGCGTCCGCCGGGCAGATCCGCGAGGAGACCCGCCGGCACCTCGCCGAACAGCAGGAACGGACCCGCCGGGCCATCGCCGAGGAACGCGCCGAACGCCGCGCCGAGACCGCCCGGCTCGCGCGGGAGATCGGCGAGCTCACCGAGGACCGCGCCCGCGCCGGCGACACGGTGCGCACCTGGCTGGCCGACGCCCGCGCCCTGGCCGCCGACCTCGCCGAAGCCGGGCTCCACGAGCGCTACGCACCGGGCGAACTGGACCGCCTCACCGGCCGGCTCGCCACCGCCGAACAGAACGCCGCCGAGGGCAGGTTCGACGCCGCCCTCGCGCTCGCCCAGGAGACCTGCCACTCCCTGAGCGAACTCCGCGCCGACACCGAACAGCGCGAACTGAAGCGCTGCACCGCCCAGATGGCCGCCATCGACGCCCTGGCCACCGTGGCCGGCGCGATCGAGGGCAGCCGCGAACAGCCCGTCACCGGCCCCGACGGCACCGTCCTGCCCGACTACACCGTGGACGTCGCCTACTGGTCCGAGGGCGACTGGGACCGGCTGCGCGCCGAGGCCGCCGAGACCCTGGCCCGCGCCCGCGACGACGCCACGGCCACCGGCGAACTCATCCGCCTGCGCGACCGCGAGGCGCCCCGCCTGGAGGAGGAGCTCGGCGACACCGTGGGGCGCGCGACGATGCGCCACCTCGCCTCGCAGCTCCGGGTGAACCTGGCCGACACCGTCGCCCACAGCCTGAGCAGGCTCGCCTACTACGACTTCGTGGACGGCGAGTACGAGAACGCCGACCCCCGGGGCTCGTACTACGCCAAACTGCGCCACGAGAACGGCAACGAGATCGTCCTCGACATCTCCCAGGCCGCCCCCGACTCCGGCGAACAGGTCGTCCGGGTCCTCTCCTACGACTACGACGTCACCTCCGAGGACCAGCTCCGCGACCGGGCCGAGGCCGTCCGCCGGGCCCTCGCCGAGGACGGCCGGGCCGTCCCGGCCGCCCCCGAGGCCGAACCCGGCACCCCCGACCGGGGCTACCTCGACATCGAGGCCCACCGGCAGCGCGGGGAGCAGGCCCGGCGGCGGGGGACGGGGAGCGGCGGATGACCCGGCTCGGCAAACCGGCCCGCCCCGCCGGGCCGGTGGTGGAACGCCTCGACCCGGCGGCGCTGCGCGGCGGCGAACCGTTCACCATCCTCTACGGACCCGGCGCCGGCGACGTCTTCGTGGACACCGCCTACCAGGTGTGCCGGCTGGAGGAGGCGCTGTGGCGGCTGCTGCGCGCCGAGGGCTACGAACGGATCGTCTTCAGCTCCACCGACCACCCCGTCTACTTCCGGGACACCGCCTCCCGCGACCTGTCCCGGCCGGGCGGACGCACACCCGGCCCCCGGCCGGGCGGCGGGCCCGGGCTCCCCGTCATGCGGACGCCCGGCATGCGCGGCCCGATGGGCGATCTCCGGGTGACCGGTCCGCCCGCCCCCACCCCCCGCGAGGACAGCGCGCCGCTGCCCGCACCCGGCCCCGCGCCCGGGGTCAGCGACCCGTTCGCCGTGATGACCCTGCGGGGCTACCTGACACAGCGCCGGCACCGTACGGCCGTCGTCTTCGCGCACGCCGAGGGCACCCTGCTCCACTACCGCGCCCAGCGCGAACTGGCCGGTGCCATGGACGGCTGGGCCGACGACCACGGCAACGGGAACCTCTGGCTGATGGTCTTCCGCCGGTCCGGCCTGGACGAGGTCGCGCGGTTCGTGGAGTCCTGCCACGCCTACCCGGCCCTGGAGGCCCTGGTCCGCCAGCAGGCCGCCGCCCCGGGCCGCCCCGGCACCGCCAGGATCGGCCACCCGCCCGCCGCCGAGGTGGAACGGCTCATCCACGCCGTGCGGCTGCGCACCGGGCTGCGTGTCGGGGACTGGCGGGAACTGGACTCCGTCGTCAAGGCGATGGGCAGCCACCCCCGCACGGCGCGCGCCTGGCAGGCGTGGCTGGAGCGGCTGGCCGGCACCCCCGGCGCCGTCCTCGGCCCGGCCGCGGTCCGCGACTCCTTCCCCGGGGCCACCACGGACGACCCTCGCACCCCCTGGGAGCGGCTGGCGGCCATGCCGGGGCTCGACGTGGTGCGCGAACGCTTCGAGCAGCTGCGGGCCGAGGTCGAGACGGCGGAGGCCCTGCACGCGGGCGGCCGGGCCGGCGTCTTCGAACCGCCCTCCCTGCACCTGGTTTTCACCGGCAACCCGGGGACCGGCAAGACCACCGTGGCCCGGCTGGTCGGCGAGATCTACCGCGATCTGGGGCTCCTGGAGCGGGGCCATGTGGTCGAGGCGAAGACGAGCGACCTCGTGGCCGGCTACATCGGCCAGACCGCGGGGCTCGTCGACGCGGCGGTCGACAGGGCCCTGGACGGCGTCCTGTTCATCGACGAGGCGTACGAACTGAGCGACCAGCGCGACGGGTTCGGCCTCGAAGCCATCCAGGCGCTACTCACCCGCATGGAGAACGACCGGGGCCGGCTCGTCGTGATCGTCGCCGGATACCCGGACAAGATGACCGAGTTCCTGGCGTCCAACCCCGGCCTGCGGAGCAGGTACGCCCAGGACAACGTCCTGCGCTTCCCCGACTACCCGCCGGCCGACCTGCACGCCATCGCCCTCGGCCGGCTCCGCGAGCGAGGGGCCCGGCCCGCCCCCGAGACGGAGTCCCAGCTGCTGCGGATCGTCACCGAGATGCACCGCACCCGCGACGACTCCTTCGGCAACGCCCGCGACATGCGCACCCTCGCCGACGCCGTCTTCACCCGCTGGTCCCACCGGGTACGCCGCCGGGTGGACGAACCCGTCGTCCCCGACGACCTGCCCGAGCGCTACCGCGACTACCTGGAACGCCCGGCGCCCGACCCGGCGCGACTCCTCGCCGAGCTGGACGCGTACGTGGGCCTCGGCCCGGTCCGCGAGGTGCTGACCGGCCTCGCCAACCGGCAGCGCCTGCGCCAGGCCCACGGCACCGGCGAGCTGACACCACCGCACCTGGTGTTCACCGGCCCGCCCGGGACCGGGAAGACCTCCGTCGCCCGGCTCGTCGGCACCCTCTTCCGCGACCTGGGCCTGCTGCGCAAGGGACACGTGGTGCAGGCCAGCCGGGCGACCCTGGTCGGCGCCTACCTCGGCGAGACCGCCCGGCTGGTCCGCCAGGCCGTGCAGGACGCCCTGGACGGGGTGCTGTTCATCGACGAGGCGTACAGCCTGGCCCACGACGTGCGCGGAGGCTACGGGCAGGAGGCGATCGACACCCTGGTCCTGGAGATGGAGCAGTGGCGGGGCCGCCTCTCCGTGATCGTCGCCGGCTACCCCCGTGAGATGGACGCCTTCCTCAACGCCAACTCCGGCCTGCCGTCCCGCTTCACCGAGCGCGTCCCCTTCCCGCACTACGGCCCCGACGACCTCCTGGAGATCCTGCGCCGGACGGCCGGAGCCCAGGGCTACACCCTGCACCCCGACGTGCCGCGCCACGCGGGGGAGTGGCTGGCGGCGACCCGCCGCGCCGACCCGGCGGGCTTCGGCAACGCCCGCACCGTCCGCAAACTCGTGGAGCTCATGGAATCCCGCCTGGCCGCCCGCTTCGCCCGGGCCGGTGAAGGCTCCGAGGCGGGTGCCTTCACCCAGTTCCTGCCGGAGGACGTACCCGCTCCGCCCTACTGAACCGAGCGCGTGGCTACGGCGTCCGGTGCACCACCGACTTCCCGCCCCCGCCCCGGGCGTCCCGCTCGGCCAGCACCCGCCGCAGCGCCTCGTCCGCCGCGCCCAGCCGCCGTTCCAGCTCCTCCGTGGCCGCCGCCACCTCGGCCAGCGTCACCCGGTGCTCCGGCGCCACCGCGCCGTCCGGCGCGCCCCCGGGCGACGCCAGCGCCCCCGCCAGCTCGCGGTCCACCGCCGCGTGCCGCCGCAGCGAGGCGACCCGGTCGCCCTGCGCCTCGCGGATGCGTTCCAGCCGGGCCTGCCGCTCGGCCAGGTCGGCCGCCGCGTCGCCGTGCACCCGCTCCTCCTCGGCCAGCGCGCGCTGCGCCGCCTCGGCCCGCTCCAGGACCTCCCGGGTGCGCGGGGCCAGGGCCGCGAGCCGGTCCTCCGAGAGCCGGACCAGCGCGTCGCTGCTCGTCCGCAGCGTCCCCTCGACCCCCGCGTCCCGGCCGCGCAGCGCGGCCAGCCGCTCCGCGATGACCTCCTGCTGCTCCTGGAGCGCGTCCAGGGCGAGCACCAGCCGCTCCAGCCTCCGCAACTCGTCCACCTGGCGGCGCAGCGCCTCGTGCTCGGCGAGCCGGTCCCGCAGCGACTCCTCGGCGGCGGCCAGCTTCTCCAGCGCGGCGTGCGCGAGATCGGTCCGCTCGCGCTCCTCCCGGACCCGCTCCCGTACGGTGGCGAGCCGGCGCATCAGCTCCTCCGTACCGTCGCCGTACGCCTCGCCCGGCATCGCCGCCGCCAGCAGCCCCGGCAGCGCGCCGGCCAGCGCCCCGGACTCCGCGAGCGCGTCCTCCAGCGCGAACAGCGCCGCGAGGGCCGGCGCGCCGCTCTCACCGCCGTCGACCCGGCCCAGCGCCGCCCCGGCCCACCGGAAGGCCAGGCCGAGGACCCGCAGCGCCGCCTCCGCCTCCGGCCCGTCCGCCCCGGCCCCCGACAGCGCGGCGGCGATCTCGTCCGCGGCCTCGTTCACGACGCCCTCCGTCCCCCGGGTGCACACCCGCACCATCATCACATCACCCGAACCCCCTCGCGGGGCCGTCCCGGCCGATACGATCGATCCTCAACCAACCCGAACGCAGGGGGACTTCATGCCGGAAGTCGTGTCCTTCGAAGGGCCGGACGGCGCCTCGCTCCAGGTCGAGGTGCCCGACGACGCCCCCGGACTCGAACGCATCTCGCGCGACTCCGGCGAGGTCGTGCGCGCCGGCCGGCGACTGGAGGACGCGCTCGCCCAGACCCGCCCCGCGCTCCGCTCCGTGATGGAGTCCGTGCGGGCGCTCGGCCCCGACGCGTACGAGATCGAGTTCGGCATGAAGTTCAACGCCGAGTCCGGGGTGGTCATCGCCAAGACCGCGATCGAGGGGCACTTCGCGGTCAAGGTCTCCTGGAACCGCCCCCCGGCGGACTGATCTGCGGTGTCGCCGGACTGGGAACGCCCGCCCTGGCTGGTCAGCGTACGCAGGACCGAGCACGGCGACCCGGTGGGCGCCGGATTCCTCGCCACCCCGCGCCACATCGTGACCTGCGCCCACGTCGTGGGCCCCGGCCGGGCCCCGGAACCGCCCGCCCGTCCGGTCTTCGTGCGGTTCCAGTACGCCGCCCCGCACGACCCGCTGCCCGCCACGGTCGCCCCCGGCGGCTGGCACCCGGACACCGGGGACGGCACGGGCGACGTCGCCGTCCTCGAACTCGCCGCCCCCGCGCCCCCCGAGGCCCTGCCCGCCCCGCTGCGCACCACCGACCCCGGCACCTGGGACCACCGCTTCCGCGCCTACGGCTACCCCGAGGAGCACAAGCGCCGGGGCGTCCCGGTACGCGGCGAGATCATCGGCCACGCCGGCAGCGAGTGGATTCAGGTGGAGGCGGGCCCGCACACCGGCTGGGGCCTGGAGAAGGGCTTCTCGGGCGGACCTGTGTGGGACGTCGACCGCCAGGGCGTCGTCGGCATGCTCGTCGCCCGCGACTCGGTGACCTCCGTCGACCGGCGCACCGCCTACGCCGTCAAGGCGGAGTCGCTGGCCCGCTACTGGCCCGGACTCGCCCCCCTCGTCCGCGACATGACGACCACCGAGGTGCGCGACCGGCTGGAGGCCCTGCTCTGGACCCCGCTCACCGAGGACGGCCGCATCCCGCGGGTGGACGAGGTGGACCCGTACGACATCGGCGTCTGCCGCTCCAAGTACAGCGACCCGGACCGGGGCGGCTCCGCCCGCGCCCCCTACATGCGCCGCAGCCCCCAGGACGGCCGGCTCGACGAACTCCTCGCCACCCGCCGGTTCGTGCTGCTCGCCGGGCGCTCCAAGGCGGGCAAGTCGCGCACCCTTTACGAGGCGCTGGTCCGCTCCGTGCCGGACGCCCGGCTCGTCGTGCCCCGCCCCGGCGACTCGGCCCGCCGGACGCTGGACGACCTCAGCCGGCTCAGCCTGCCCACCGGCTCCGACCGCGTCGTGCTCTGGCTGGACGACCTGCACCGCTACCTCCACCCCGGCGGCCTCGACCTCCAGATCCTGGACCGGCTGGCCCGCCGGCGGCCCGCCGTGACGATCGTGGCGACCATCCCGGCCAAGCAGCGGGCCGCGCTGACCGCCATGGAGAACGACGTCGGCCGCATCGCCCGCACCGTCATCGGCAAGGCGAGCACCGTCGAACTGCCCACCCTGCTGGCCTCCCGGGACGCCGAGGCGGCCCGGGAGGCCTACCCGGACGAGGACTTCGCGGCCCGGGGCATCGGCGAACTCATGGTCGCCGCCCCCAGCCTGGAACGGCGCTTCACGGACGGCGCCGAGAGCTGCCCGCCCGGCTGGGCCCTGGCCAGGGCCGCCGCCGACTGGATGCGGATGGGCGTCACCGACCCGGTCCCGGACGCCGTCCTGCGCGAACTCTTCGCCGGCTACCTGGCCGAGCACCACCCCGCGCTCGACGCCGACGACGCGGCCTACCGCACCGCCCTGGCCTGGGCCCGCGAGCCGGTCGCTGGCACCATCGCGCTCGTCCACCGCGCCCCCGGGCCCGGCGGCTACACCGGCACCCCGTACCTGTCGGAGTACCTGGACGGCCGCGACGACGACCCGTCCGCCCCGGTCCCGTGGTTCGCCTGGAAGTACCTCGCCGACCGCCGCCCCGCCGCCGCACTCCTCCCCAGCGCCTACACCGCGCTGGTCCGGGGCGAGGCCGTGATCGCCGAACGGCTCCTGCAACGCATCGCGGACGGCACCGACGACCGCGACAGCGCCGCCTGGGCCGCGCTCATGCTCGGCGAGATGCACCTCTACCTGGCCGACTTCGACGCCGCCGCCCGGCTCCTGGAACGCGCCGCGGACTCCGCCGTGGACAGCGTCGTCCCGCTCGCCCAGGCCGTCCTGGCCGAACTGCTCATGATGTACGGGGACCGCGACCGCTCACGCCGGCTGCTGGAGAGCGCCGTCGCGGCCCGCGACCCCCAGCTCTCCCAGGTCGCCCAGGTCGGCCTGGCCACCCTGCTCTTCGCGGACGGCGAGGAGGAACGCGCCGAACGCATGCTGGAGGCGATCGTCGCGGCCGGCGACACCGAGGCCGCCCCGCTCGCCCAGGCCCGCCTCGTCAGCGTCCTCAGCGGCGCCGACGGGGACGCCGCCGGCGCGCGTACGGGACAGCGCCCCGGCAGTGGCCAGGGCAAGGCCACCGTACGGGCCGGCGGCGCCCCGGCCGGGCGCACCGAACCCGTCGAGCAGCCCTGGTCGCTCTCCCGCGCGGTCGGCGAGTCCATGGCGGGGCAGGTCGCCTCGGTCGCGCAGGCCAGCCTCGGCTCCCTCCTGGTCAGCCAGGGCGACGTCGACCGCGCCGAGGAACTGCTGCGCTCCGCGCTGGCCGGCGGCCGCGTCCACGCCGTGCCCCTGGCACAGGTGGGCCTCGGCGAACTGCTGATCGTACGAGGACGCAATGAGGAGGCGGAGGAGGTCCTGCGGACCCTGATCGCATCGGGCAACCCGCTCCTCATCCCGTACGCCAAGATCCTGCTTGCCGTGTCCCTGCGCCCGCGCGGGCTGATCGAGCAGGGCATGGACCTGCTCCGCGAGGCCGCCGCCTCCGGCCACCCGGCCCAGGGCCCGCGCGCGACCTGCGGCCTCGCCGAGTGGTACGCCAACGAGGGCGACCTGATCACCGCCGAGGAGTTCTTCGAGCGGGCCATCGCCACCGGCCACCCGGAGTGGGGCGGCATGGCCCGGGTCGAGCTGGCCCTGATGCTCGCCGGCAGCGGCGAGGGCCTGGACCGCCCGGCCCGGCTGCTCGACACCGTCATCGAGGCCCGCCACCCCGGCCTCTCCCCGCTCGCCGCCGCCGCGCTCGGCGACCTCCTGGTCCGGGAGGGCCGCTTCGAGGACGCCGAGCAGGCGTACGGCCTCGCGGTCGCCTCCGGACACCGCGACTGGGCCCAGGTCGTCCGGATCGAACTCGCCCTGCTCCAGGCGGCCCGGGGCGGCAGCGGCAGCGCGGAGGCGGCCGTGGAACTCTTCACCGCGGTGATCGACTCCGGCCACCCCCACCAGGGCCCCCGCGCGGCCGACCTGCTGGGCGACCTCCTCGTGCGCGAGGGCCGCTTCGAGGACGCCGAGCACTTCTACCGCGTCGCCATCGACTCCGGTCACGCCCAGTGGTCGCTGATCGCCCGCATGGACCTGGCCGTCATGCTCGCCGACCACGGCGACTTCGCGGAGGCCGAACGCCTGCTCCTGGTGGTCGCCGCCTCGGACGACCCGGGCGCCGAGGCGTGGGCGCGCGGCGTCCTCGGCGTCGTCCACCTCGGCAACGACCGGCCGGAGGAGGGCCGCGCGCAGCTTCGGGCCGCCGCCGACGCCGACGTGGGCGCCGCCTCCCAGTTCGCCCGCTTCCACCTCGCCAAGTGCCTGGCCGCCGACGGCGAGGACGAGGCCGCCGAGGCCCTGGTCCGCACGGTGGTCGACGGCGAACCCTCCCAGGTCACCGAGGTCGCCCGGGCCTGGCTCGCGGTACGGCTGCTGCACCGCGACCCGGACGCCGCGCAGGCGCTCCTGGTGCGGGTGGAGGACTCCGGCGACGCGGAGGCCATCGTCGCCGGCTACCTCGGCGCCGGCGAGTACCTGCTGGAGACCGGCGAGGTCCAGACGGCCGGCGAACTGCTCGAAGCGGCCCTGGAGCTCGCGGGACCCGGCACCGCGCCCCGGATCGGCGCCCTCCTCGGCGTCGTCCGGCGCTCGGTCAACGACCTGGACCGGGCCCGAGAGCTCCTGACGGACGCCCTGGCCGCGGGCGACCCGGAGACCGAGCCGCTCGCCCGCCGCTACCTCGGCAGCACCCTCTTCCGGCTGGGCCTGCTCCCCGAGGCCGAGGAGGTCCTGCTGCCGCTGGCCCGCTCCGACGACACCGAGCACCGCCCGCAGGCCCTGCTGCTGCTCGGCCGCGTCCTGGCGGCGGACAACCGCCCGGAGGAGGCGTACCCCTGGCTGGAGGCGGCCATCGAGTGCGCGGACGGCGACGGCGACACGGAGACCGGCGCCCGCCAGACGTACGCGGACCTGCTGCTCAGCGCGGGACGACGGGAACGCGCCATGGAGGTCTACCGGCCCCTGGTGACGCTGGAGGAGGAGACGGCCGTGGACGACACCGCGCCCCCGGGCACCGACCGCCCGACGCTCACCCTGCCGGGCCCCGCCCACCCGGCCCCGGCCGCTCCGCACCCGCTCCCGCGCACGCTGCTCGCCCTGCTGGGCGACGTGGCGGACGCGGAGGGCGCCCACGAGGAGGCCGCGTTCTGGTACGGCCTGGCCGGCCGCACAACGACACAGGCCCACGATTCCTGAGGAACCGTGGGCCTGTGGTTGGTGTCCGAGGGGGGACTTGAACCCCCACGCCCGATAAAGGGCACTAGCACCTCAAGCTAGCGCGTCTGCCATTCCGCCACCCGGACAAGGTGTCTGTCTCGCGGGCCTCGCCCGTTCCGACGTGGAAAACCATAGCAAACATCGGCGGGTGCTCGATCACGCCCCGGTCCCGTGCGAAGGCCGCATGGCGGGGCGCGGGGGGCCTTGGGTGTGCGGGCGGCGCGCGGGAGGATGAGGGGGAGCACCACGGCGACAGGGAAGGAACCAGCGTGAGCGAGAGCAATGCGGCCCGGAGCGGCTCGGGCGAGACCGCCGAGAACGAGGTGGTGGACCTCTGTCGTGACCTGATCCGGATCGACACCAGCAACTACGGCGACCACTCCGGGCCCGGCGAGCGGGCGGCCGCCGAGTACGTGGCCGAGAAACTGGCCGAGGTCGGGCTCGAACCGAAGATCTTCGAGTCCCACAAGGGCCGCGCCTCCACCGTGGCGCGGATCGAGGGCGAGGACCCGTCCCGTCCGGCCCTGCTGATCCACGGCCACACCGACGTCGTCCCGGCCAACGCGCACGACTGGACGCACCACCCGTTCTCCGGCGAGATCGCGGACGGCTGCGTGTGGGGCCGGGGCGCGGTCGACATGAAGGACATGGACGCGATGACGCTCGCGGTGGTGCGCGAGCGCATGCGCAGCGGCCGCAAGCCCCCGCGCGACATCGTGCTCGCCTTCCTCGCGGACGAGGAGGCGGGCGGCACGTACGGGGCCCGCTACCTCGTGGACGAGCACCCCGACCTGTTCGAGGGCGTCAGCGAGGCGATCGGCGAGGTCGGCGGCTTCTCGTTCACCGTCAACGAGAACCTGCGGCTGTACCTCGTGGAGACGGCGCAGAAGGGCATGCACTGGATGCGCCTGACCGTGGACGGCACCGCGGGCCACGGCTCGATGACCAACGACGACAACGCGATCACCGAGCTGTGCGAGGCCGTCGGCCGGCTCGGCCGGCACACCTGGCCGGTCCGGGTCACCAAGACCGTGCGGTCCTTCCTGGACGAGCTGTCGGACGCGCTCGGCACCCCGCTGGACCCGGAGGACATGGAGGCCACCCTCGCCAAGCTCGGCGGCATCGCCAAGATGGTCGGCGCCACCCTGCGCAACTCCGCCGCCCCCACCATGCTCGGCGCCGGCTACAAGGTCAACGTGATCCCCGGACAGGCCACCGCCCACGTCGACGGACGCTTCCTGCCGGGTTACGAGGAGGAGTTCCTGGCCGACCTCGACCGCATCCTCGGCCCGCGCGTCCGGCGCGAGGACGTGCACGGCGACAAGGCGCTGGAGACCGACTTCGACGGCGCGCTCGTGGACGCGATGCAGACGGCCCTGAAGGCCGAGGACCCGATCGCCCGCGCCGTCCCGTACATGCTCTCCGGCGGCACGGACGCCAAGTCCTTCGACGACCTGGGCATCCGCTGCTTCGGCTTCGCCCCGCTGAAGCTCCCGCCGGAGCTCGACTTCGCGGGCATGTTCCACGGCGTGGACGAGCGGGTTCCGGTCGAGGGGCTGAAGTTCGGCGCCCGGGTCCTGGACCGCTTTATCGACCACAGCTGACCCAAGGGCGTAAATCGCCAGGATGTACGGCTATAACCGGAACGAGTGAATGGGGCGTTCGGCTCGTAGCCCCGTTACTTCCTCCTCGTTACAGGGGGTGCGGTCCGCGGCTGGGACCGCGTTTGCCAACTAGGAGGAATCATGATCAAGAAGATCGTCGCCGCGGCGGCTGCCACCGGTGGTCTGGTGCTCGCGGGCGCCGGCATGGCCGTCGCCGACTCGGGTGCCCAGGGTGCCGCCATCGGCAGCCCCGGCGTCATCTCGGGCAACGTCATCCAGGTTCCCGTCCACGTGCCCGTGAACGTGTGCGGCAACACGATCGACGTGATCGGGCTGCTGAACCCGGCCTTCGGCAACGTCTGCGTCAACGACTGACGTGGTGCAACCCGTAAGGGTTTGAGCCCGCTCGGCCCCGGACCGCGATGCACGCGCTCCGGGGCCGTCGGGTCCTTTGCCTCCGCACGGTAGTCCGGGGGTACTCCGGAAGGTAGAAGGCAGGAAACACCTATGCGACAGGTCACGCGAAACGGCCTGATCACCATGGCGGCCGCGGGTGGCGTTCTCGCCCTCGGCGGCGGCTACGCGCACGCCGACGCGGGAGCGGCCGGCGGCGCTTCGAATTCCCCGGGGGTGATTTCAGGGAATTCGGTGCAGATTCCGGTCCACGTGCCGGTGAACGTCTGCGGAAACTCCGTGAGCGTCGTCGGACTGCTCAACCCGGCCGTCGGGAACGCCTGCGGAAACGGTTCGGACGGCGCGTCCGCCGGCCGGCACGACTCCGCCTCGGGCACCTCCGGCAGCCACGCCGGCCACCGGGCCGCCGACGACCACGCCCGGGGGGCGAACACGGGCACCGGCAAGCACCGGGCCGTCCGCGGTGGCAACGGCGGCGGGGCGACCGCCCAGGGAATCACGCAGGGATCGCCCGGTGTGCTCTCGGGCAACCAGATCCAGGCGCCCATCGACATCCCCGTGAACGTCTGCGGCAACAGCATCGACGTCGTCGGACTGCTGAACCCGGCGATCGGCAACACGTGCGAGAACGAGAGCACGCCGCCGGTCGACGTTCCGGAACCCCCGGTCCGCCACGTCACGCCGCCGACGCCCGAGAAGCCCACTCCGAACACGCCGGAGCCGCAGACCGTGCCGGAGGCGCCGCAGCTCGCCCACACCGGCGCGGGCGGGCTGGACCTGCTCGTCCCGGCGAGCGCGGGCCTGCTGCTGGCCGGCGCGGGCACGGTGCTCTACCGCCGCGCGAAGGCCGCCGCCTGACGGCAGCGCCGCACCGGCGAGCACGCGACAAGCGAATGGGCCCCGCGGATCGCGGGGCCCGTTCCACGTGGCCGGACGGTCTGCGGCCGGTCCTTCCGGCTCACCACGTGGCCCGTAGCTGACGGATGATCCGGCGGCGCAGCCGCACGCGGCGGCTGCCGTCCCGGCGCAGCGTCAGACGGTCCAGCTCCCAGTGCCCGTACTCGGCATGGTCGGTCAACAGGCGGGCCGTGTCCTTCCTGGACACCCCGCGCGGCACGTACACATCGACAAATTCGTATTCCGGCATCGAATCCATTGTGCGGGCAAGGGCCCGGTACGGATAGCGTCTGCCCCATGTCTGATGCTGCGCAGCCCACCGCTGCCGAGGTACGCGCCGCCGCCGATGCGGTCAAAGCCGCGATCGACCACCACCTCGCGGCGGTCGAACGCCGGTCGGGGGACGATGATCCCGCTGTCTACGACGCGTTCAACGCACTGGCCGCCGCCGCCGAGGTCTACGACGAACTTCTCTACGACCGCCACGACGAGGTCACCCCGTTCGAGATCCCGGGGGAGCAGGACGCCCTGCCGCCCTACAACGGACCCGACGAGCCGCACGCGCTCAGCGTGCTGATCCGCCGCGACTACGCGGTGGTGGAGCCCCAGCGGCTGCTGGCCCAGGCCCAGCGCCTCGCCGACGCCGACCCGGACGAGCGGGAGGACGGCGGGGCGGCGGCCGTCGGCAACAGCGTGCACGCGGCGCTGGGGGTGCTCTTCGGGGAGTACGAGGCGGACGAGATCGCCTCCCGGCACACGGAGTTCGGCCTGGAGGAGGGCGACTCCACGCTCTGGGTCGCGGCGGCGGACGAACTCCCCGAACCGGGGGAGTGGCTGGCCGCCCCGTTCGACGACGCCGACCCCCAGCTGGTGGTCTGCCGCTTCGACGTCAGCGCGGTCTTCGACGACGACGACCTCGACGACGAACCGGAGGGACCGGGGCACCCCGCCGGCTGACCGCCGCACCGGAACCCCTCGGAACGGCCGGAGGGCCCCCGTGGACGCGCCAGGCGTACGCGGGGGCCCTCCCGGGCGCTCTCACTCCTTCGGGGGCTCCTGGGCCTCCCGGGACGCCTCCAGCAGGCCCCGCAGGCGCGTGGTGCGCTCCTGGGCGGGCACCTCGGCCACCGCGCGCGGCAGGGCCTGGTCGACGCCGTGCACCACGGACAGATGGCGCTCGCCCCGGCCGAACGCGGTGTAGACCCACGGGCGGCTCAGCCCGCGCGCCGCGTCGCCCGGCAGCACCACGACCGCGGCCGGCCACCGCGTCCCGGCCGCCTGATGGGCACTGAGCGCCCACGCGTGGCGCACGGAGTCCGCCACCCGCTCCTGCGGCACGACGACGGGCGCCCCCGCACAGTCCAGGTGCAGCCCCTCCGCGTCCGCCGACACGACCACGCCGGGCACCGTCCGCCCCGGCGCCGGGACATGGGCGACCCGGTCGCCCGGGTCGAAGCCGCCGAAGCGGCCGGGGCCCGGGTTGAGCCGCTGCTTCAGGGCCTCGTTCAGCACCCGGGTGCCCGCGGCGCCGCCATGGCCCACCGTGATGACCTGGGTGTCCCCGGACGGCACCCCGAGGGCGCGCGGCACCGAGTCGGCGACGAGCTGGACCGTGCGGTGCACCGCCTCGCCCGCGTCCCGGACCGGGACGATGACGACCTCCTTGCCCGGCGCCGCCACCTGGTTCAGCTCGCCGACGCCGATGCCCGAGACCAGCTCGCCGATCGGTCCGGCGTCCGGGGTGCGGGAGACGACCCGGGGGCAGGCGCGGGCGGCCAGCACGTCGGCGAACACCTGCCCGGCACCCGCCGAACCCAGCACGCCCGGGTCGCCGCTGAGGACCAGCCGGACGCCGTCGGCCAGGGACTCCACCAGCATCGCGCCGGTCTCCACGTCCAGCTGGGGCGCGTCCAGCACGACGAGCAGGTCGAGGGCGAGCGCCCCCTCCTCGTCCCGCCCCGGTCCCTCGGCGCCCGCCAGCAGCCCGGCGAGCGTGACGGCCGCCTCCGGGGCGCCGACGTCCTCCGCGAGCCGCCTGCGGCCGTCCACGCTGTGCGCGGCGCCCAGGGCGCGCAGGCCGAGCCCCCGGGCGGCGGCGATCAGGGCGGCCGGCTCGGCCCGGGCCGCCTCGCCGCCCGTGTGCGCGACGAGACCGTGGGCGGCGGCCGCGCGGATCAGCTCACCGGCCGACGGGGAGGGCGCGGCGGCGGCCGCCGCCGACCAGTCCGCGTCCTCGTCGCCGCCGACGACCAGCCGGGCCAGTCCGTCGGCCAGGCTCTCCTCCGCCAGCGCGTACCGGTCGAGGCCGAGGAGCACGGGGCCCGGGGCTGCGGCCTCGGCCGTCTCCTCGGCCTCCGGGGCGTCCTCGGCTTCTCCCTGCTCCTCCGGCCCGTCCTGGAAGACCAGCACGACGCCCTCCGCGACGGCGTGCCGCACGGCCGCCGCGGGGTCGCTCACGCCCCGGCCGGCCAGCGCCTCGCGCACCTGGTCCGCGTCCAGCGCGGTGTGGCCGCGGAGCGCGGCGTGCTCCAGGACCCAGCCGGTCAGGGCGGCGGTGCGGCGCTCGTCGTCGGGCCCGCAGGCCGCGCCGAGCAGTGCCCGCGCGAAGCCGTCGGCCTGCTCGGGGCCGACGCCGGGCAGGGCCAGCAGCTGCCAGGGGTCCTCGCGCAGGATCTCGGCGGCCCGGTCCCCGAGCAGCGCGGCGGCGGGCCGGCCCAGGGCGGCAGGGGCCCCGCCGGCGGACAGCACGGCGGCGACGGCGGCGACGCTCTCGGGCGAGGCGGCCCGGGGCGCCGGGGCGGGCTCGGGGGCCCGCTCCCGTACCGGAGCGGGCGCGGGGGCCGTCCGGCGGGCGGGCGCCGGCGCGGGCGAGTCGTAGAACGCCGTGGCGGGCTTCTGCCCGTTCTCCACGGCCCGGACGGCCGCCAGCAGATCGGCCGCGGTGCCGCTCAGCTTCCCCCCGGCCTCGATGGGCCCGTCCTTCTCGGCCTTCCGCTTCTCGATCCGCTCCCGCAGCTCGCGCTGAGCGGCGATCTCGGCCTCGGCCTCGGACACCGCGGGGGCACCTTCGGCGCCGGCCCCGTCACCGGTGCCCGCCGGGACGTCCTCGGCGGCGGGGGTGCCGCCCGGGTCCGCCGCCTCGGCGGCGGCCGGGTCGGCGGCGGTGTCGGCGCCGGGGGACTCCCCCCGGGGTAGCGCGGTCACAGCGTGCTCCAGTCCTGGTCGGGATAGCGGTGCACGGGCGCCGACACGTCGTCCAGCGCCTGGCAGATCTCGTCAGGAAGACTAAGCGTCTCCACTGACAACGCCTCCGTCAGCTGCTGCGCGTTGCGCGCGCCGACGATCGGGGCCGCGACCCCGGGCCGGTCCCGGACCCAGGCCAGGGCCACCTGGACGGGGGTGGTGGCCAGCCCGTCGGCCGCGGTCGAGACCGCGTCCACGATGCGGCGCGCCGCGTCGTCCAGGTACGGCTCCACGAAGGGGGCCAGCAGCTCGGACGCGCCGCGCGAGTCGGCCGGTGTCCCCGTGCGGTACTTGCCCGTCAGCACCCCCCGGCCCAGGGGCGACGAGGGCAGCAGGCCGACGCCGAGGTCGAGCGCGGCGGGCAGCACCTCGCGCTCCACGCCGCGCTGGAGCAGCGAGTACTCCAGCTGCGTCGCGGCGAGCCGGGTCCGCGCCCCGGGCGCCGCGAGCTGCCAGGTCGCGGCCTTCGCGAGCTGCCAGCCGCAGAAGCCGGACACCCCGGCGTAGCGGGCGCGCCCGGAGGACACCGCGAGGTCCAGCGCCTGGAGCGTCTCCTCCAGCGGGGTCCGCGGGTCGAAGGCGTGGAGCTGCCACAGGTCCACGTAGTCGGTGCCGAGCCGGCTCAGCGAGGCGTCGAGGGCCGCCAGCAGGTGCCCGCGCGAGGCGTCGACCCTGCGGTACGGGTCGGCGACGCTGCCCGCCTTGGTCGCGATGACCAGGTCGCGCCTCGGCACCAGGCCGTCCACGAGCCGCCCGAGCAGGTACTCGGCCTCGCCGCCGCCGTACACGTCGGCCGTGTCGACCAGCGTGCCGCCCGCCTCCCAGAACACCTTCAGCTGCTCGGCAGCGTCGTGCTCGTCGGTGTCCCGGCCCCAGGTGAGGGTGCCGAGCCCGATCCTGGACACACGAAGGCCGGTGCGGCCCAGATGCCTCTGCTCCATGGGCGCTGAGATTACTGGCCACGGGCGCGGGCGTCGCAGGGCTGTGGACGACCGGCGCGCGGGCGGCCCCCTGCCGGAGCGCGCTCCCGCGCGCTAGAGTCCGGAACTCAGGGACGTTACTGATCGGTAAGGGGTTCGGCTATGCGGCTCGGCATCAATCTCGGCTACTGGGGCGCGGGAATGGACGGCGACAACCTCGCCGTCGCACAGGAGGCCGACCGGCTCGGCTACGACGTCTGCTGGGCGGCCGAGGCGTACGGCTCCGACGCGCCGACCGTGCTGGCCTGGGTGGCCGCCCAGACGGAGTCCATCGACGTCGGCTCCGCCATCCTCCAGATCCCCGCGCGCCAGCCCGCGATGGCGGCCATGACGGCGGCCACGCTCGACTCGCTGTCCGGCGGCCGGTTCCGCCTCGGCCTCGGCGTGTCGGGCCCGCAGGTGTCCGAGGGCTGGTACGGCGTCAAGTTCGACAAGCCGCTGGCCCGCACCCGGGAGTACGTCGACATCGTCCGCAAGGCGATGACCCGCGAGCGGCTTTCGTACGAGGGGGAGCACTGGACGCTCCCGCTGCCGGACGGCCCCGGCAAGCCGATCAAGCTGACCGTGCACCCGCAGCGCGAGCACATCCCGCTCTACATCGCCGCGATCGGCCCGAAGAACCTGGAGCAGACCGGCGAGATCGCCGACGGCGCCCTGCTGATCTTCCCGTCGGCCGAGCACCTGGAGGAGACCGCGGTCAGCCATCTGCGGGCCGGCCGGGAGAAGGCCGGGAAGACGATGGAGGGCTTCGACGTCTGCCCGACCGTGCCGCTCGCCGTCGGCGACGACATCCCGGGCCTCGCGGACATGTTCCGCCCCTACACCGCGCTGTACGTGGGCGGCATGGGCAGCGCGAAGCAGAACTTCTACAACCGGCTGGCCCAGCGCATGGGGTACGAGAAGGAGGCCGCCGAGATCCAGGAGAAGTACCTCGCCGGCGACAAGAGCGGCGCGGCGGCGGCCGTACCGCACCAGCTGATCGACCAGACCACGCTGCTCGGCTCCGTGGACCGCATCGCCGAACGCATGCAGGCGTACGCGGAGGTGGGGGTCACGACCCTGACCCTGGCGCCGGCCGGCTTCACGCTCGACGAGCGGATCACCGCGCTCCGGGCCGGCACCGACGCCCTGGAACGGGCCGGGCTCGCGTAGGGCCTGTCCGGAAGAGGCTCTGCGGCCGTGGTGGGGGCTCGGGGGGTCCTCCCCGCCACGGCCGTCACCGGGAACAACGCGCCCGCCCCGGCGGGGTTACGGGTCCACGCAAAAACGGTTCACCCGCTGCGGTCGCGCCTCCCGCGCGCCGGTCCGGCGCCACCCGTACGGCCCAGCCGCCGCCCGCTCCTGTTGCCCGGCCGGGTCCGGCGCATTTGACTGGCGCTCGGCGACGCCGGCACGGAGGTGGCAGTGATGCTCTCGGCAAAGAACCTGTTCCAGGAGATCCTCGACAACGACGACTCGTTCCGGCTGTTCTGCTCCATCGCGGCCAGCGGAGAGTCGCAGGGCGGCTGGGAGAACGGCCGGATCGCGGCCCTCGTCCCCGCGAGCCAGCGCCCGCTGGCCCCCAAGATCGCCCGGCACGGCGCCGACGAGGACAAGCACGGCAGGATCTTCCACGCCCTACTCAGGAAGCGCGGACTGCACCCCGCACCCGTGCCCCCGGACACCGACTACACGATGCTTCTGGAGCGCCACGGCATCGGACTCGCGCACGAGCAGCTGAGCCGCGACGAGCCCCTGACCGAGCGCGACGTCATCACGTACCTGGCCCACAGCCGGGTCACCGAGCAGCGCGCGTCCGAGCAGATGCGGCTGCTGCACAAGCACTTCGCGGACCACCCCGAACTCGGCCGCGCGGTCCGGATGATCTCCGCCGACGAGGACAACCACCTCGCCTACTGCCACGAGGAGCTGCTGCGCTTCGCGCGGGCCGGGCACGGCCGCACGATCCAGCGCGTCCTGCGCGAGTGCGCGCTCGCCGAGATCCGGATCTACCGCGACGTCAGCCTCGCCGTCATGGACCACATGGGCCGGGTGCTCGGCTGGTCCAGGGCGAAGGCCGGGGTCCTCGCGGCGGGCATCCACGCCGTGTACGCGTACGAACGCCTCGGCGGCTGGCGGCGCATGGTCAGCCTGGCACCGCCCGCCCGCCGCGACGCCCTCGGCGGCCCCGCGACGCCCGCACCCGAGTACGCCCAGGGGCCGGAGGCTCCGGAAGTCAGAGCCAGCCGCGCCGTTTGAACTGGCGGTACAGGCCCACCACCGCACCCGCCATCAGCAGCAGCACCAACGGGTACGAGCCGACCCACCGCAGCTCCGGCATGTGCTCGAAGTTCATGCCGTAGATCCCCGCGACCATCGTCGGCACCGCGGCCATCGCCGCCCAGGCGGAGATCTTGCGCATGTCGTCGTTCTGCCGCACCCCCATCTGGGCGAGATGCGCGGACAGGATGTCGGACAGCAGCCGGTCCAGCCCCTCCACCTGCTCGTTGGCCCGGGTCAGGTGGTCCTGGACGTCCCGGAAGAACGGCTGCGCGTGCTCCTGGACGAACGGCACTCCCGCGCTCGCCAGCCGGGCCATGGGCGCGGCCAGCGGGACCGTCGCCCGGCGGAATTCGAGCACCTGGCGCTTGAAGGTGTAGATGCGGGCCGCGGTGTTCTTGGAGTCGTCCGTACCGCTCGGCGCGAAGACCTGCGTCTCCAGCTCCTCCAGGTCGACCTGGAGCTCGCTCGCGACGTCTATGTAGTGGTCCACGATCGCGTCGCTCACCGCGTACAGGACCGCCGTCGGCCCGTGCCGCAGCACCTCGGGCTCGGCTTCGAGGCGGCGGCGCACGGCGGCCAGCGGAGCGCCGTCGCCGTGCCGCACGGTCACGACGAACGAGTCGCCCATGAACACCATCAGCTCGTGCGTGGTGACCGTGTCGCTGTCGTGGTCGTACAGGACCGGTTTGATCACCGCGAACACCGAGTCGTCGTAGACCTCCAGCTTCGGACGCTGGTGGGCGGAGAGGGCGTCCTCCACGGCCAGCGGGTGCAGCCCGAACTCGTTGCTGACGAGGTCGAACTCCTTCTCCGTCGGCTCGTGCAGGCCGATCCAGAGGAACGCGTCGCCGGACTCCCGCGCCTCTTCGAGCGCGTCGGAGAAGTCGGCGGGGCCCTCGGTCCGGCGTCCGTCGCGGTAGATGGCGCAGTCGACAATCACGGCGCGCATTCTTCCCTGCTTCCGGCCCGGTATGCACCTTTGGCCCCGCCGGGGAACCCGGCCGCGCCCGTACGCTGGACGGCATGCCCACCCTGATCCTCGTACGCCACGGACGCTCCACCGCCAACACGTCGGGGGTGCTCGCGGGCCGGACCCCCGGCGTCGCCCTCGACGAGCGCGGCGCCGCACAGGCCGCCGCGCTCCCCGGACGGCTGGCCGCCCTGCCGCTCGCCGCGGCCGTCAGCAGCCCCCTGCAACGCTGCCGGGAGACGCTGGAACCCCTGCTGGCCGCCCGCCCTGACCTGCCGCTGCACGTGGAGGACCGGATCAGCGAGTGCGACTACGGCGACTGGTCGGGCCGCAAGCTCGCCGAACTCACCGACGAGCCGCTGATGACCGTGGTCCAGCAGCACCCCTCCGCCGCCGCGTTCCCCGGCGGCGAGTCGATGCGCGCGATGCAGGCCCGCGCCGTCGACGCCGTACGGGAGTGGAACGCGCGGATCGAGGCGGAGCACGGCGAGAACGCCGTCTACGCCATGTGCTCGCACGGCGACATCATCAAGTCCCTGGTCGCCGACGCGCTCGGCATGCACCTGGACCTCTTCCAGCGCGTCCACGCCGACCCGTGCTCGGTCACCGCGATCCGTTACACGAGGCTCCGCCCCTATCTGCTGCGCCTCGGCGACACCGGTGACCTCGCCGGACTCGCGCCCCGGGAGCCGGGCCCGGACGCCGCCGCCGGGCAGAACGCGACGGTAGGGGGCGGCGCTGGGGCGCCGTGATCGCCGCGCGCAGTAGGGTGGACGCGCCGTAGAACGCTTTTCGAGACCTCCGGCCCACCCTCATCTGCCCGTCGACTCTCAAGGGAGACAGGACGTGTCCCGTCAGGTGTTCCTCTACGACCCCCCGGACCGTTTCGTGGCCGGCACGGTCGGGCTGCCTGGACGCCGTACGTTCTTCCTACAGGCGTCCTCAGGCGGCCGTGTCACCAGCGTGGCCCTGGAGAAGACCCAGGTCGCCGCACTCGCCGAGCGCGTGGACGAACTGCTCGACGAGGTCGTACGCCGCACCGGCGGGAACTCCCCGGTGCCCGCCGTCGCCCCGATGGACGTCACGGACACCGCGCCGCTCGACGTTCCCGTCGAGGAGGAGTTCCGCGTCGGCACCATGGCGCTGGCCTGGGACGGCGAGGAGCAGCGCATGATCGTCGAGGCGCAGGCCCTGGTCGAGCTGGACGCCGAATCCGTCGAGGACCTGGCCGAGGCCGAGGAGCGGCTGCTCCAGGACGAGGAGAACGGCCCGCCGATGCTCCGCGTCCGGCTCACCGGTGCCCAGGCCCGCGCGTTCGCCAAGCGCGCCCTGGACGTGGTGAACGCCGGCCGCCCGCCCTGCCCGCTGTGCAGCCTGCCGCTCGACCCGGAAGGACACGTATGCCCGCGCCAGAACGGATACCGCCGGGGCGCCTGACCGACGCGGAGCACCTCGCCCTGCTGACCGAGGGCACCCTCACCGTCCTCGGGCAGGTCCGCGGCGCGTCCAACGCGGTGCTGTACTGCTCCGTCGCCCACGAGGGCGAGGAGGCGTACTGCGTGTACAAGCCGGTGGCCGGCGAGCAGCCGCTCTGGGACTTCCCCGACGGCACCCTCGCCCAGCGCGAGGTGGCCGCCTACGAGGTCTCCGAGGCCATGGGCTGGGGCCTGGTCCCGCCGACCGTGCTGCGGGAGGGGCCGTACGGCCAGGGCATGTGCCAGCTGTGGATCGAGGCCGAGGAACCGGGCGGGGACGAGCCGGGGCTGCTCGCGCTGGTCGAGGACGAGGAGCCCGGCGAGGGCTGGAAGGCCGTCGCGTTCGCCGAGGTGGGGGAGGGGAGGACCGCGCTGCTCGTGCACGCGGACGACCCCCGGCTGCGGCGGCTCGCCGTCCTGGACGCCGTCATCAACAACGGCGACCGCAAGGGCGGCCACCTGCTGCCCGCGCCCGGCGGCCGGCTCTACGGCATCGACCACGGGGTGACCTTCAACGCCGACGACAAGCTGCGCACCCTGCTCTGGGGCTGGGCGGGCGAACCGCTGACCGCCGAGGCCGTCGAGGTCCTGGACCGGCTGGCCGCCGCACTGGAGCCCGGCGCCCCGCTCGTCACCCGGCTGGCCCAACTCATCACGGCGGCCGAGATCGAGGCCCTGCGGGCCCGGGTGGGCGGCCTGCGGGAGACCGGGCTGCACCGGAAGCCCAGCGGCGAGTGGCCCGCCATCCCCTGGCCGCCCGTCTGACACCGGCTCCGCCCCGATGCACGTCGGGCACGGCGGCGCAAGAGTGCCTCTTCGGTCAGGATCACCCCTCCGGTTCGTATCCGGAAGCCGCATCCGGTTACGCTCGTGGCATGCATGCCTGGCCCGCTTCTGAGGTCCCCGCCCTGCCCGGCAAGGGCCGCGACCTTCGGATCCACGACACCGCGACCGGCGGACGGATCACCCTTGACCCCGGTCCCGTCGCCCGCATCTACGTCTGCGGCATCACGCCGTACGACGCGACCCACATGGGTCATGCGGCGACCTACAACGCGTTCGACCTCGTGCAGCGCGTGTGGCTCGACACCAAGCGGCAGGTTCACTACGTCCAGAACGTGACGGACGTGGACGACCCGCTGCTGGAGCGGGCCGTGCGCGACGGACAGGACTGGACCGAGCTCGCGGAGCGCGAGACGGCCCTGTTCCGGGAGGACATGACCGCGCTCCGCATGCTCCCGCCGCGCCACTACATCGGAGCCGTCGAGGCGATACCCGGCATCGTGCCGCTCGTGGAACGGCTCCGCGACGCGGGCGCCGCCTACGAGCTCGACGGCGACATCTACTTCTCCGTCGACACCGACCCGCACTTCGGCGAGGTCTCGAACCTGGACGCCGAGGCGATGCGGCTGCTCTCCGCCGAACGCGGCGGTGACCCGGAGCGCCCCGGCAAGAAGAACCCGCTCGACCCGATGCTCTGGATGGCCGCCCGTGAGGGCGAGCCGAGCTGGGACGGCGGCTCCCTCGGCGCCGGCCGGCCCGGCTGGCACATCGAGTGCGTGGCCATCGCCCTGGACCACCTCGGCATGGGCTTCGACGTCCAGGGCGGCGGCTCCGACCTGGCCTTCCCGCACCACGAGATGGGCGCCTCGCACGCCCAGGTGCTGACCGGCGAGCACCCCTTCGCCCAGGCGTACGTGCACGCCGGCATGGTCGCCCTGGACGGCGAGAAGATGTCCAAGTCCAAGGGCAACCTCGTCTTCGTCTCCGCGCTCCGCCGCGAGGGCGTCGACCCGGCCGCGATCCGCCTGGCCCTGCTCGCCCACCACTACCGCTCCGACTGGGAGTGGACCGACCAGGTGCTCGCCGACGCGGTGGCCCGGCTCGGCCGCTGGCGCGCCGCCGTCTCCCGCCCCGACGGGCTGTCCGCCGACGCCCTCGTCGAGGAGGTCCGCGCGGCGCTCGCCGACGACCTGGACGCCCCGGCCGCGCTGGCCGCCGTCGACCGCTGGGCCGAGCGGCAGGCCGCCGAGGGCGGTACGGACGAGGGGGCGCCCGGTCTCGTCTCGCGGACCGTGGACGCCCTCCTGGGCGTGGCTCTCTAGCTCCTCCTCGTAACGCTCCGTCGCAGCAGCCGACTTCACCGGCCCCGGACTTCTTCATGAAGTTCGGGGTCGGTTCCGTTTTGTCCATGGTCAAATGCTTGGTGCTGCGCTAAAAGCGCTCTATGCAATCATCAACGCGCATCAGATCGGCAGTAGTTGCAGCGCTGCTGGGACTGTTCGCCGTACTCACCGGACCGGGTGCCGCCCGCGCCGACGACGCGGCGGAGCCCGTCGGCACGACGGTCGGCGAGGTCACCGGTTTCGCGGCCGACGGGGCCGTGTACCGCCTGACGGCGGGGGCGGCGAAGGCCCGGGTCAGCTTCGTCTCCGAGGAGACCTTCCGCATCGAACTCGCCCCCGACGGCACCTTCGAGGACCCGGCCGGCGACGCCATCGTGCTCCCGCAGGGCACCCCGCCCCGCACCCGCTGGACGGAGCGCGGCGACCGCTACGAGCTGTCCACCCGGAGCGTCACCCTCCGTGTCTACAAGTCGCCTCTGCGGTTCGCCCTGTACCGGGCCGACGGCAGCCGGGTCTGGTCCGAGGCGAAGGGGCTGAGCTGGGACGCCGAGCAGACCACCCAGACCCTCGCCCGCGGCGCCGACGAGCAGTTCTACGGCGCCGGCATGCAGAACGGGCGGGGCAACACCTCGCACCGGGGCAAGACCGTCGAGGTGGGCGTCGACTACAACTGGGACGACGGCGGCCACCCCAACTCGGTGCCCTTCTACCTCTCCTCGGCCGGCTACGGCGTCTTCCGCAACACCTTCGCGCCCGGCACCTACGCCTTCAACGACCCGGTGACCACCAGCGAGAAGGAGCGGCGCTTCGACGCGTACTACTTCGCCGGTGACAGCGCCAAGGACGTCATCGGGCAGTACACGCGGCTCACCGGCAAGCCGTTCCTGCCGCCGGTCTACGGCATGGAGATCGGCGACGCGGACTGCTACCTGCACAACGCCAACCGGGGCGAGCGCCACACCCTGGACGCGCTGAAGGTCGCCGACGGCTACCTGGAGCACGACATGCCCAACGGCTGGATGCTCGTCAACGACGGCTACGGCTGCGGTTACGAGAACCTCGCCGAGACCGCCAAGGGCCTCCAGGAGCGGGGCATGCAGGCCGGCCTCTGGACCGAGGACGGCATCGACAAGCTCGGCGACCAGGTCGCGGCCGGGCAGCGGGTCGCCAAGCTGGACGTCGCCTGGGTCGGCGCGGGCTACAAGTTCGCCCTCGACGGCTGCAAGGACGCCTACGCGGGCATCGAGGCCAACAGCGACGCGCGCGGCTTCACGTACGCCCCCGAGAGCTGGGCCGGCGCGCAGCGCTGCGGGGTCCAGTGGTCCGGCGACCAGTATGGCACCTGGGACTACATCCGCTGGCAGATCCCGACCTACGCGGGCGCCACGATGTCCGGTCTCGCCTACACCACGGGCGACGTCGACGGCATCTTCGGCGGCAGCGCCAAGACCTACACCCGCGACCTCCAGTGGAAGATGTTCCTGGGCACCACGATGACCATGGACGGCTGGGCGGCCAGCGACAAGCAGCCCTTCCGCTACGGCGAGCCGTACACCTCCATCAACCGCGCTTACCTCAAGCTCAAGGAGTCGCTGCTGCCCTACCAGTACTCCTACGCCCACGAGGCGACGAAGACCGGCGTCGGCATGGTCCGCCCGCTGGTCCTGGAGTACCCGGACGACCCGAAGGCCGCGACCGATGCCGCGAAGTACGAGTTCATGTCGGGCGAGGACTTCCTCGTCGCCCCGGTCTACCAGGACAGCACCGAGCGCGACGGCATCTACCTGCCGAAGGGCACCTGGACCGACTACTGGAGCGGGCGCACCTACCAGGGCCCCGTCACCCTCGACGACTACAGCGCCCCGCTGGACACCCTGCCGCTGTTCGTGAAGGCCGGGGCGAGTGTGCCGATGTGGCCGGGCATCCGCTCGTACACGGACCGCACCGCCGACTCCCCGCTGGCCTGGGACATCTACCCGCAGGGCCGCTCCTCGTTCACGCTGTACGAGGACGACGGCGTGACCCGCGAGCACCGCGACGGCGCGTACGCCACGCAGACCGCCGACGTCCGCGCACCCGCCCGGGGCCCGGGCGACGTGACCGTGGACATCGGCGCGAGCAAGGGTGAGTTCAAGGGCAAGCAGAGCAGCCGCCCGTACGAGTTCACCGTGCACACCGGCTCCGAGCCGAGCGCGGTCCAACTCAGGGGCAAGCTGCCCCGGCTCACCTCGGCCGCCGCGTACGCGAAGGCGGAGCAGGGCTGGTTCTACGACCGGGACGACCGGGGCGGCGTGGTGAAGATCAGGACCGCGCCCCTGCCCACGGACCGGAAGTTCTCCGTGAAGCTCAAGCACACCAGCGCGGTCGGCGGCCGGAACGCCGAGGCCACGGCCACCGTCACCGCCCCGCGCGGCCAGGAGACCGGCGCGGGCGCCCCGAGCACCGTCGCCGTCGACGTGACGGCGGGCCGGGCGGACGTCACGGACGCGTCCGTCACGCTCGACGTCCCCGAGGGCTGGCAGGCCGCCCCCGCCGCACCCGTCGAGCGGATACCGGCGGGCACCACCCGCCGCGTCGAGGTCCGGGTCACCCCGGCGAAGGACGCGAAGGCCGGCGAGGCGCGGCTGACCGCCCTCGCGCGCTACCGGTCCGCGGGCGAGTCCCGCACCGCTGCGGAACGCCTCGCGGTCACCGTCATGCCGGCGCCGCCCAGCGGTGAGACCTGGGCGAGCGACATGGAGTGGCTGAACGCGGCCAACGGCTACGGCCCCGCCGAGCGCGACCGCAGCAACGGCGAGTCGGGCGCGGCCGACGGACACCCGCTCACGCTGGCCGGGAAGACGTACGAGAAGGGGATCGGCACCCACGCCGACTCCGACATCGAGGTCTACCTCGGCGGGCAGTGCTCCCGGTTCACGGCGGACGCCGGCATCGACGACGAGATCAACGGGTACGGCGAGGTCGCCTTCTCCGTGGAGGCGGACGGCAAGGTGCTGTGGACCTCGCCGAAGGTGACCGGGGCGTCGGAGACCGTGCCGGTCGACGTGGCGCTCGACGGGGCGCGGCACGTGCGCCTGAAGGTCACGGACACGAACGGGTCCAAGACCGGTGACCACGGCGACTGGGCCGCGGCGCGCTTCGTCTGCTCCTGAATGACGGTCACCCGGCGCGGGAGCCGGGCGGGTTCGCACCCGCCCGGCTCCCGCGCCGCGCTCAGTCCTGCGACGGGGGGCCGTCGGGCCCGTCGTCGGTAGGGCTCTCGTCCGTACGGTCATCGCCCTCGTCGGACGGCGGCCGGACCGGCCCCGGCTGCCCCGGACCGCCCGGCTGCCCCGGACCGGTCTCCGGCCGGACCGGCCTGGGCGGTCTCGTCCGGCCGCTCGACGTGTCCCTGAGGTACGTCGCGTCCCCGCTCTCCGTGGCGTGGCCGCCGGGCGGCTGCCCGGGGCCCGGATCGCGGCGCCGCAGATAGCGCTCGAACTCCCGGGCGATCGCCTCGCCGCTGGCCTCGGGCAGCTCGGCGGTGTCCCGCGCCTCCTCCAGGGTCTGCACGTACTCGGCCACCTCGCTGTCCTCGGCGGCCAGTTGGTCGACGCCGACCTGCCAGGCGCGCGCGTCCTCCGGCAGTTCGCCGAGCGGGATGCGCAGCCCGAGCAGGTCCTCGAGGCGGTTCAGCAGGGCCAGGGTCGCCTTGGGGTTGGGCGGCTGCGACACATAGTGCGGCACCGCCGCCCACAGGCTCACCGCGGGCACCCCGGCATGGGTGCACGCCTCCTGGAGGATGCCGACGATGCCGGTCGGGCCCTCGTACCTGGTCTCCTCCAGGTCCATGGTGCGGGCCAGGTCCGGATCGGACGTCACCCCGCTGACCGGGACCGGCCGGGTGTGCGGGGTGTCGCCGAGCAGCGCGCCGAGCACCACCACCATCTCGACGCCGAGTTCGTGCGCGAACCCCAGGAGCTCGTTGCAGAACGAACGCCAGCGCATGGACGGTTCGATGCCCCGGACCAGGACCAGGTCGCGGGGCTTGTCCCCGCCGACCCGGACCACGGAGAGCCGGGTCGTCGGCCAGGTGATCTTGCGCACCCCGTTGTCCAGCCACACCGTCGGGCGGTTGACCTGGAAGTCGTAGTAGTCCTCGGCGTCCAGCGCCGCGAACACCTCGCCCTTCCACTCCCGGTCCAGATGCGCGACCGCTGTGGAGGCGGCGTCACCGGCGTCGTTCCACCCCTCGAACGCGGCCACCATGACCGGGTCGATCAGCTCGGGAACGCCCTCGAGCTCGATCACCCCAGCCTCCTTCCGAAGTTCCCTTGCGTACGGGACAACCTTACGGCCTGCGGCCTCCCCTGCCGCAGCCCCCGTGCACGGCCGGGTGAACCCGGCGCACCGAGGTGCGAGGGGCCTTCCAGCGGGCAAGGAGCCCTCGATACATCCGAGCTGTCGGGGGAAAATTCCGACCTCTCTCTGGACTTGCGCCCTCGGATGCGGCTATACATCGGATGACCGGAACAGAGGTCCGATGTTATTTCTCCTGGGGGCGCGCATGAGTCAGACCGTCACGGATTTCGAGGTCCACGACATCCGTTTCCCGACCTCGGAACAACTGGACGGCTCGGACGCCATGAACCCCGACCCCGACTACTCGGCCGCCTACGTCGTCCTGCGGACCGACGCCGCCGGGACGGACGGCGAGCCGGCCGAGGGCCATGGCTTCTGCTTCACCATCGGCCGCGGCAACGAGGTCATGGCCGCCGCGATCGAGGCACTGCGCCCCTACCTGACCGGGCGCCCCGTGCCCCGGACGGCCGCCGCACTCGGCGCCCTGTACCGGGACCTCACGCACGACTCGCAACTCCGCTGGCTCGGACCCGAGAAGGGCGTGATGCACATGGCGGCCGGCGCGGTGGTCAACGCCGCCTGGGACCTGGCGGCCAAGCTGGCGGGCAGACCCGTCTGGGAGTTCCTGGCCGGGATGACGCCCGAGGAGCTGGTCTCCCTCGTCGACTTCCGCTACCTCACCGACGCCCTCACCCCCGACGAGGCGCTGGCCGTCCTGCGCGCCGCCGAACCGGGCCGCGCCGAACGCGCCGCCCGGCTGCGCGCCGAGGGCTACCCCGCGTACACCACCTCGCCCGGCTGGCTCGGCTACTCCGACGAGAAGCTGGTCCGGCTGGCCGAGCAGGCCGTGGCCGAGGGCTTCACCCAGATCAAGCTCAAGGTCGGCGGCCGGGTCGAGGACGACGTCCGCCGGATGGCGCTCGCCCGCGAGACGGTCGGGCCCGGCGTCCGGATCGCCGTCGACGCCAACCAGCGCTGGGACGTCGCCGACGCCCTCGCGTGGATGACCGCGCTCGCCCCGTACGACCCGCACTGGATCGAGGAGCCCACCAGCCCCGACGACGTACTCGGCCACGCCGCCGTCCGCGCCGGACAGCCGGTCAAGGTCGCCACCGGCGAACACGTCGCCAACCGGGTCGTGTTCAAGCAGCTCCTCCAGGCCGGGGCGGTCGACTTCGTCCAGATCGACGCCGCACGCGTGGCCGGCGTCAACGAGAACCTGGCGATCCTGCTGCTCGCCGCCAAGTACGGCGTCCCGGTCTGCCCGCACGCGGGCGGCGTCGGACTCTGCGAACTCGTCCAGCACCTCTCGATGTTCGACTACGTGGCCGTCTCCGGCACCCACGAGGACCGGGTGATCGAGTACGTCGACCACCTCCACGAGCACTTCACCGACCCCGCCGTCATCGTGAACGGCCGCTACACCGCCCCGGCGTCCCCCGGCTTCTCGGCCAAAATGCGCCCCGAGTCCATTGCCGCACACCGCTACCCGCAGGGCCCCGTCTGGCAGGCCCGGCGCCACGAGAAGGAGGAGAGCCGATGACCGGCACACGCGACTTCGACGGGATGAACGCCCTGGTGACCGGGGGCGCCTCCGGCATCGGCGCCGCCGTCACCGCCCTGCTCCTGGAGCGCGGCGCCCGGGTCGCCGTCCTCGACCGCGACACCTCCGGCGCACCCCGGGGCGCCCTCGCCGTCGAGGCCGACGTCACCGACGACGCCGCCGTGCGCGCCGGGGTGGACCGGGCCGCCGCCGAGCTGGGCTCCCTGCACACCCTCGTCTCCAACGCGGGCATCGGCGCCATCGGGACCGTCGAGGACAACGACGACACCGAGTGGGCCCGGGTCCTCGACGTCAACGTCCTCGGCATGGTCCGGGCCGCCCGGCACGCCCTGCCGCACCTGCGCCGCGCGGCAGCCGAGCGCCCCGGAGCCGTGTCCATCACCCACACCTGCTCGATCGCCGCGACCGCCGGGCTGCCCCAGCGCGCCCTGTACAGCGCGAGCAAGGGCGCCGTCCTCGCGCTCACCCTCGCCATGGCCGCCGACCACGTCCGCGAGGGCGTCCGCGTCAACTGCGTCAACCCCGGCACCGCCGACACCCCGTGGATCGGCCGGCTGCTGGACCGGGCGGACGACCCGGCCGCCGAACGCGCCGCGCTGAACGCCCGGCAGCCGCTGGGCCGGCTGGTCTCCGCCGACGAGGTGGCCGCCGCGATCGGCTACCTCGCGAGCCCCGCCGCGGCCTCCGTGACGGGCACCGCCCTCGCCGTCGACGGCGGAATGCAGGGCCTGCGCCTGCGCCCCGCCGGCAGCTGAACCCGCACCCCGCCATGCCCACCGGGTCCGAGCCGCGGGAACGGTCACAACGTGGACCGCAGCCACTGCTCCACGCTCGCCACATGCACCGTCGCCCACGCCCGCGCGGCCTCCGCGTCGCGGTCCCGCAGCGCCGCCAGAATCGCCCGGTGCTCATGCAGCGTCCGGCTCACCGCGTCCTCCTGCGTCAGCCCCCGCCACACCCGCGCCCGCGTGGTCGGCCCCGAGAGCCCGTCCAGCAGCGAGCAGAGCACCGAGTTGCCGGACGACTGGACGATGCCCCGGTGGAAGTCCAGGTCGCAGGCGACCAGCTCCTCCACCGAGGGCCGCTCGCCCAGCGCGTCGAGCTGCGCGCTCAGCGCGTCCAGCTGGTCCTCGCCGATCCGGCTCGCCGCCATCGCCGTCGCGGCCGGCTCCAGGATGCGGCGCACCGCCAGGAACTCCAGCACGGTGTCGTCCCGGTGGAAGTCCACGACGAAGCTCAGCGCCTCCAGCAGCAGCTGCGGGTCGAGGCTCGTCACATACGTGCCGTCGCCCTGGCGGACGTCGAGAATGCGGATCAGCGACAGGGCGCGCACCGCCTCCCGCAGCGAGTTGCGGGAAAGACCCAGCTCAGAGGCGAGTTCGCTCTCCTTGGGGAGACGATCGCCGGGCTTCAGCGCACCCGAGACGATCATTCCCTTGATCTTCTCGATGGCCTCGTCGGTGACAGCCATGGGCGACCTCCAGACATCCGATGTATCGCCCCATTATGCGGCCATGAAGAAGGCCGGTACGACCGTCGGACCGAAGTGAGGTCCGCTCGGCCGCACCGGCCGCCCGCGACTCAGCCGCGCCGCTCGCCGAGCACCTTCTCCACACCGGCCCGGACCTCGTCCGTCGCCAGGCCCCGGATCGTCAGCGTCGTCCGCCGCCGCAGCACGTCCTCCGCGGTCTCGGCCCACTCGTGGTCCCGGGCGTAGGCGACCTGCGCCCAGACCTCCGGCGCGTCCGGGTGGATGCGCTCGGCCAGCGCCGGGTTCTCGTTGGCCAGCCGGGCGATGTCGAAGGCCAGCGAACCGTAGTGCGTGGCCAGATGGCGCGCGGTGTCGGCCGCCATCCGGGGACCGGGCGTCCCCCCGTCCACCAGCAGCCGGTGCGCCACCGCGTTCGGGGAGGCGATCCCGGGCAGCGGCAGCTTCCTCGGCAGCCGGGCCATCGGCTCCATGTCCTCCGCCAGCGGGTGCCCGGGCAGCGCGGCCAGCTTGTTCATCACCGTACGGCCGATGTGCCGGAAGGTCGTCCACTTGCCGCCGGCCACCGACAGCATCCCGCCCCGGCCCTCCGTCACGACCGTCTCGCGTTTGGCCTTCGAGGTGTCGCCGGGCCCGCCGGGCAGCACCCGCAGTCCGGCGAAGGAGTAGGTGATCAGGTCCCGGGAGAGCTGCTGGTCGCGTACCGAGAACGCGGCCTCGTCCAGGATCTGCGCGGTGTCCTTCTCGGTCACCGCGACATCCGCCGGGTCGCCCTCGTACGCCTCGTCCGTCGTGCCGAGCAGCAGCATGTCCTCCCAGGGCAGGGCGAACGTGATGCGGTACTTGTCGATCGGCGTGGCCAGCGCCGCCTTCCACGGCCGGGTCCGCTTCAGCACCAGGTGGGCGCCCTTGGACAGGCGTATGGAGGGCGCCGCGTTCGGGTCCTCCATCTTCCGCAGGTGGTCCACCCACGGCCCGGTCGCGTTCAGCACCAGCCGGGCGGTCACCCCGAACTCCGTGCCGTCCATGGAGTCCCGCAGCTCCGCGCCCGTCACCCGGCCCCGGGTGAACCGGAGCCCGGTCACCGCCGCGTGGTTCAGCACCACCGCGCCCGCGTCGACGGCCGCGCGGACCGTCATCAGCGCCATCCGCGCGTCGTTCATCTGGTCGTCGCCGTACACCGCGACGGCCCGCAGGTTGTCCGTGCGCAGCTCCGGCACATCGCGTGCCGCCCGCGCCGGGCTGATCACATGGCCGACCCCGTCGCCGAAGGCGGACAGCGCCGAGTACGCGAACACGCCCGCGCCGAGCTTCGCCGCGCCGTGCGGCCCGCCCTTGTAGACCGGCAGGTAGAAGGTGAGCGGGTTGGCCAGGTGCGGGGCGACCTGGCGGGAGACCGCACGGCGCTCGAAGTGGTTCTCCGCCACCAGCTTCACCGCACCGGTCTGCAGGTAGCGCAGACCGCCGTGGAGCAGCTTGGAGGAGGCGGAGGAGGTGGCGCCGGCGAAGTCGCCGGCGTCCACCAGGGCCACCCGCAGTCCGGACTGCGCGGCGTGCCAGGCGGTGGAGATGCCCAGGATGCCGCCGCCGATCACCAGGAGGTCGTACGTCGCCTTGGAGAGCTGCTCCCGGGTCTCGGCGCGGCTCGGGAGGGAGCCGGAGGCCGGATGCGTCCCGAGTGCGGGGACGCTCTGCAGGGTGGTCATGTCGTCTACTCCTCGTCGTCCAGCCAGCCCATGGTGCGTTCCACGGCCTTGAGCCAGCTCTTGTACTCGCGGGCGCGGGTGTCCGCGTCCATACGGGGGGTCCACTCGGCGGCGCGGCGCCAGTTGGCGCGCAGCGCGTCGGTGTCCGGCCAGAAGCCGACGGCCAGGCCGGCGGCGTAGGCGGCGCCGAGGCAGGTGGTCTCGGCGACCATCGGACGCACCACGGGCGCGTCCAGGAAGTCGGCGAGCGTCTGCATCAGCAGGTTGTTGGAGGTCATGCCGCCGTCGACCTTGAGCGAGGTCAGCTCGACACCGGAGTCCTTGGTCATGGCGTCGCTGATCTCACGCGTCTGCCAGGCGGTGGCCTCCAGTACGGCACGGGCGATGTGCGCCTTGGTGACGTAACGGGTGAGACCGGCGATGACACCGCGGGCGTCCGGGCGCCAGTACGGTGCGAACAGGCCGGAGAACGCGGGCACGAAGTACGCGCCGCCGTTGTCCTCCACCGAGGAGGCGAGGGTCTCGATCTCGGCGGCGGACTGGATCAGCCCCATCTGGTCGCGCATCCACTGGACCAGCGAACCGGTGACGGCGATCGACCCCTCCAGGGCGTACACCGCCTTCTGGTCGCCGATCCGGTAGCCGACCGTCGTCAGCAGACCGTTGTAGGAGTTGACGGGCGTCTCACCGGTGTTCATCAGCATGAAGGTGCCGGTGCCGTACGTGGACTTGGCCTCGCCCTCGGAGAAGCAGGTCTGGCCGAACAGCGCCGCCTGCTGGTCGCCCAGCGCGGAGGCCACCGGCACCCCGTCGAGCACGCCGCCCCTGGTGGTGCCGTAGACCTCGGCGGAGGACCGGATCTCGGGCAGCACGGCCGTCGGCACGCCGATGGAGGAGCAGATCTTCTCGTCCCACTGCATGGTGTGCAGGTTCATCAGGAGGGTGCGCGAGGCGTTGGTGACGTCGGTGACGTGGACGCCGCCGTCGGTGCCGCCGGTCAGGTTCCAGATGACCCAGGAGTCCATCGTGCCGAAGAGGATGTCGCCGCGCTCGGCCCGCTCGCGCAGCCCCTCGACGTTGTCGAGCAGCCAGCGCACCTTGGGCCCGGCGAAGTACGAGGCCAGCGGCAGCCCGGTCTCGCGGCGGAAGCGGTCCTGGCCGACGTTGCGGCCGAGTTCCTTGCAGAGCACGTCGGTACGGGTGTCCTGCCAGACGAGGGCGTTGTGGACGGGCTCACCGGTGTGCCTGTCCCACAGCAGGGTGGTCTCGCGCTGGTTGGTGATGCCGATCGCCTTGACGTCGGCCGCGGTGATGCCCGCCTTGGAGATCGCCCCGGCGACGACTTCCTGGACGTTCGCCCAGATCTCGGCCGCGTCATGTTCGACCCAGCCCGGCTTGGGGAAGATCTGCTCGTGCTCCTTCTGGTCGACGGAGACGATCCGCCCGTCCTTGTCGAAGACGATGCAGCGGCTGGAGGTCGTGCCTTGGTCGATGGCCGCGATGAACGGCCCGGCGCCGTGGCTGCCGGTGGTGTGTGCGTCGGTCACGGTGTGCTCCCGGAGGTCTGTGTGGGGTGGGTGGGGCGCCTAGGCGAAGGCGAGGTTGTAGAGGCCGCCCGCGAGTGCGCCGCCGATCAGCGGGCCGACGACGGGGACCCAGGCGTAGCCCCAGTCGGAGCCGCCCTTGTTCGGCAGCGGAAGCAGCGCGTGCACGATACGCGGGCCGAGGTCGCGGACCGGGTTGATCGCGTACCCCGTCGGCCCGCCGAGCGACAGGCCGATGCCGACGACGACCAGGGCGGTGATCAGCGCGCCCAGCGTGCCGAGGCCGTCGCCGTCGGCGTTGAGGCCCTGGGTGAGGATGGCGAGCACCAGCACGATCGTGGCGATGACCTCGGTGAGGACGTTCTGCACGGCGTTGCGGATCTCGGGGCCCGTCGAGAAGACACCGAGGACCGGTCCCGCCTTGGGGGCCGCGGCCTGGTCGACCATGCCCTCCTCACCCGAATGGGTGCGCAGGACCTCCGGATCGGTGAGGTGGGCCCGGAACTGCCCGTAGTAGGTCAGCCAGACCAGCACCGCGCCGATCATCGCGCCGAGCAGTTCCGAGGCGAGGTAGAGCGGTACGTCGCTCCACTTCGTTCCGCCCTCGATGGCCAGGCCGATGGTGACGGCCGGGTTGAGGTGCGCCCCCGACACGCCGCCGGCGAGATACGCGCCGGTCAGTACCGCGAAGCCCCACCCGAAGGTGATGGCGACCCAGCCGGCGTTCTGCGCCTTCGAGTGCTTGAGCGTGACGGCGGCACAGACACCGCCGCCGAGCAGGATGAGTACGGCGGTACCGATGGTCTCGCCGATGAAGATGTCGGAGCTGGACACCCGCGACTCCTTTGTCCTTCGTCCAGGAAGCCGAACCCCGGGTCCCACCGGTGGTCCGCGCCCTCGTGTGAGGGCTTGGCCGGCCCTTGGCACGGTCACACCCTAACGCGAATATCCGTTAAGTGTTCGACAATGCCGACCGGTGAACGGCAGTGTTTCTCCCGGGCGAAGGCAGCGTCAAGAGGGATGTGACGTACGAATCGATCGTTACGCGGGGAGCCGGCCGGGTACGCGGGCTGCTCAGAAGCGCCTGGCGCCCAGGTCCCGCGAGACCGCGCGGGCGCAGTCCCGGACCGCGGCGACCAGCTCCGGCCGCAGCTCGCCGTCCTTGCAGACCCGCTCCACCGCGCCCGTCACGGCTATGGCCCCCACCGGCATCCGGCGCCGGTCGTGGATCGGGGCGGCGACCGCGGCGACACCCTCCCAGGTCTCCTCCACGTCCGACCCCCAGCCCCGCGCCCGCACCCCGTCCAGCACGGTCTCGAACTCCTCGGCGCCGGTCACCGTCCGGGGCGTGAACGACTGCCGCTCCGCCTCCATCGCCTCGGTGTGCGCCACCGGGTCGTACGCGGCCAGCACCTTGCCCAGCGCCGTGGAGTGCAGCGGCTGCATGGCGCCCACCTCCAGCACCTGGCGGCTGTCGTCGGGCCGGAAGACGTGGTGGACGATGAGCACGCCCCGCTGGTGCAGCACGCCGAGATGGACGCTCTCGCCGCTGGACCGGGCCAGGTCGTCCGTCCAGACCAGGGCCCGGGCCCGCAGCTCGTGGACGTCGAGGTAGCTGTTGCCCAGGCGCAGCAGCTCCGCGCCCAGCTGGTAGCGGCCGGAGGCGGCGTCCTGCTCCACGAAGCCCTCGTGCTGGAGGGTGCGCAGGATGCCGTGCGCGGTGCCCTTGGCCAGGCCCAGTGAGGAGGCGATGTCGGACAGCCCGAGCCGTCGCTCGCCGCCTGCCAGCAGGCGCAGCACCGCCGCCGCCCGCTCCAGCGACTGGATGTTCTTGGCCATCGCGCCGTACCCCTCCACGTTGTTCGACAATGCTGAACACTATCGGCCGATGCCGACCCGCGCTCGGGCGCGGGGGAAGTCCGCAGCACCTCGCGACACCGGAACCCCCGTCATCAGGATGCCGTCCGGCTCGTGGGACAGAGTGACGGCCCAGGTCGCGGCCCGGCTACCCTGGCCGGGTGCGCCTTCCGCCGAAGACGCAAAGCCGACAGCCGTCGCATCCCAGGGAGTACATCCATGGCCTCGTCGCCGACCCCGTCCGCCGACAGCCGGAACCGAGCCGCAGCCCTCCGCGAGGCGCTCGCCACCCGCGTGGTGGTGGCCGACGGTGCCATGGGCACCATGCTCCAGGCCCAGGACCCCACGCTCGCGGACTTCGAGAACCTTGAAGGCTGCAACGAGATCCTCAACATCACCCGGCCGGACATCGTGCGCTCCGTGCACGAGGCGTACTTCGCCGTCGGCGTCGACTGCGTCGAGACCAACACCTTCGGGGCCAACCACGCGGCGCTCGGCGAGTACGACATCCCCGAGCGCGTCCGGGAACTCTCCGAGGCCGGTGCCCGCATCGCCCGCGAGGCCGCCGACGAGTACACCGCGTCCGCCGGCGAGCAGCGCTGGGTCCTCGGCTCCATGGGCCCCGGCACCAAGCTGCCGACCCTCGGCCACATCCCGTACGCCACCATCCGCGACGGCTTCCAGGCGAACGCCGAGGGCCTGATCGCCGGGGGCGCCGACGCGCTGATCGTGGAGACGACGCAGGACCTCCTCCAGACCAAGGCCGCCGTCCTCGGCGCCCGCCGCGCCCTCGACGCCCTCGGCAGCGACCTCCCGCTGCTGTGCTCGCTGGCCTTCGAGACGACCGGCACCATGCTCCTGGGCTCCGAGATCGGCGCGGCCCTGACCGCCCTGGAACCCCTCGGCATCGACATGATCGGCCTGAACTGCTCGACCGGTCCGGCCGAGATGAGCGAGCACCTGCGCTACCTCACCCGCCACTCCCGCATCCCGCTGCTCTGCATGCCCAACGCCGGACTGCCGGTCCTCACCAAGGACGGCGCCCACTTCCCGCTCGACGCCGAGGGGCTGGCCGACGCGCAGGAGACGTTCGTCCAGGAGTACGGCCTCTCGCTGGTCGGCGGCTGCTGCGGTACGACCCCGGAGCACCTGCGCCAGGTGGTCGAGCGGGTACGGGGCACGGTCCCGGCCGCCCGCGACCCGCGCCCCGAGCCCGGCGCCGCCTCCCTCTACCAGTCCATCCCCTTCCGCCAGGACACGGCGTACCTGGCGATCGGGGAGCGCACGAACGCCAACGGGTCCAAGAAGTTCCGCGAGGCCATGCTCGAAGGCCGCTGGGACGACTGCGTGGAGATGGCCCGCGACCAGATCCGCGAGGGCGCGCACATGCTCGACCTGTGCGTGGACTACGTGGGCCGCGACGGCGTCGCCGACATGGAGGAGCTGGCCGGCCGGTTCGCCACCGCCTCCACCCTGCCGATCGTCCTGGACTCCACGGAACTGCCCGTGCTCCGGGCCGGACTGGAGAAGCTGGGCGGCCGCGCGGTCCTCAACTCCGTCAACTACGAGGACGGGGACGGGCCGGAGTCGCGGTTCGCCAAGGTCACGCGACTGGCGGCGGAGCACGGTGCGGCGTTGATCGCGTTGACGATCGACGAGGAGGGCCAGGCCCGGACCGCCGAGCACAAGGTCGCCATCGCGGAGCGGCTCATCGCGGATCTGACGGGCACCTGGGGCATCCAGGAGTCGGACATCCTCATCGACACGCTGACGTTCACGATCTGCACGGGTCAGGAGGAGTCGCGCAAGGACGGGGTCGCCACGATCGAGGCGATCCGGGAGCTGAAGAAGCGTCACCCGGACGTGCAGACGACGCTGGGCCTGTCGAACATCTCCTTCGGTCTGAACCCGGCCGCCCGTGTCGTGCTGAACTCGGTCTTCCTGGACGAGTGCGTGAAGGCCGGGCTGGATTCGGCGATCGTGCACGCGTCGAAGATCCTGCCGATCGCCCGGCTGGAGGAGGAGCAGGTCAAGGTCGCGCTGGACCTCATCTACGACCGGCGCGCCGAGGGCTACGACCCCTTGCAGAAGCTCATGGAGCTGTTCGAGGGCGTCAACATGAAGTCCCTGAAGGAGGGCAAGGCCGAGGAACTGGCCGCCCTCCCGCTCGACGAGCGGCTTCAGCGGCGCATCATCGACGGCGAGAAGAACGGCCTGGAGGACGACCTCGCCGAGGCGCTGAAGGACACGCCGGCACTCGACATCGTCAACAACACCCTCCTGGCGGGCATGAAGGTCGTCGGCGAGCTGTTCGGCTCCGGCCAGATGCAGCTGCCGTTCGTCCTCCAGTCCGCCGAGGTCATGAAGAGCGCGGTCGCCTACCTCGAACCGCACATGGAGAAGTCGGACGCCGAGGGCAAGGGCACCATCGTCCTGGCCACCGTCCGCGGCGACGTCCACGACATCGGCAAGAACCTGGTCGACATCATCCTCTCCAACAACGGGTTCAACGTCGTCAACATCGGCATCAAGCAGCCCGTCTCCGCGATCCTGGAGGCCGCCGAGGAGCACCAGGCGGACGTCATCGGGATGTCCGGCCTCCTCGTGAAGTCCACGGTGATCATGAAGGAGAACCTGGAGGAGCTGAACCAGCGCAAGCTGGCCGCCGACTACCCGGTCATCCTCGGCGGCGCCGCGCTCACCCGCGCCTACGTCGAGCAGGACCTGCACGAGATCTACGAGGGCGAGGTGCGCTACGCCCGCGACGCCTTCGAGGGCCTGCGCCTGATGGACGCGCTCATCGCCGTGAAGCGCGGCGTCCCCGGCGCCACCCTCCCCGAGCTGAAGCAGCGCCGCGTCCCCAAGCGGGACACCGCCGTCCTGGAGGTGAACGAGCCGGAGGAGGGCGTCCGCTCCGACGTCTCCGTCACCAACCCGGTCCCCACTCCGCCGTTCTGGGGCAGCCGGGTCGTCAAGGGCATCCAGCTCAAGGAGTACGCCTCCTGGCTGGACGAGGGCGCCCTCTTCAAGGGCCAGTGGGGCCTCAAGCAGGCCAGGGCCGGCGACGGACCCACGTACGAGCAGCTCGCCGAGAGCGAGGGGCGCCCGCGGCTGCGCGGCCTCCTAGACCGGCTCCAGACCGACAACCTGCTCGAAGCGGCCGTCGTCTACGGGTACTACCCCTGCGTCTCCAAGGGCGACGACCTGATCCTGCTCCACGAGGACGGCTCCGAGCGCACCCGCTTCACCTTCCCGCGCCAGCGCCGTGGCCGCCGCCTCTGCCTGGCGGACTTCTTCCGCCCCGAGGAGTCCGGCGAGACGGACGTCATCGGCCTCCAGGTCGTCACCGTCGGCTCCAGGATCGGCACCGAGACCGCCAAGCTCTTCGAGGCCAACGCCTACCGGGACTACCTGGAGCTGCACGGCCTCTCCGTCCAGCTCGCCGAGGCCCTGGCCGAGTACTGGCACGCCCGGGTCCGCTCGGAGCTGGGCTTCGCGGGGGAGGACCCGGCGGACGTCGAGGACATGTTCGCCCTGAAGTACCGGGGCGCGCGCTTCTCGCTCGGCTACGGCGCCTGCCCGGACCTGGAGGACCGCGCGAAGATCGCGGACCTGCTCCAGCCGGAGCGGATCGGCGTCCACCTCTCCGAGGAGTTCCAGCTGCACCCCGAGCAGTCGACCGACGCGATCGTCATCCACCACCCGGAGGCGAAGTACTTCAACGCGCGGTAGGACTCCGTTCGACGCGTCGTAGCCGATCACGTCGTACACTGGTCGGTCCAGCGCAGGCCGGTCGCCCATCCTCCGGGACGGGTGGCCGGCCTTCTCGTCCCTCATGGAAGGTGTGCCGGATGACCAGTACGGTTCCCGCGTCCCTGACCCGCACGGCGGAGGGCGCTGCCCTCCAGGCCGTCTTTCTCGACATGGACGGCACCCTGGTCGACACCGAGGGCTTCTGGTGGGACGTCGAGGTCGAGGTCTTCGCCGGACTCGGACACCGGCTCGACGAGGCCTGGCGGGACGTGGTCGTCGGCGGGCCCATGTCCCGCAGCACCGGATACCTCATCGAGGCGACCGGCGCGGACATCACCCTCGACGAGGCCGCCGTACTGCTCAACGACCGGTTCGAGAAGCGCATCGGCAACGGGGTGCCGCTGATGCCCGGCGCCGCCCGCCTCCTCGCCGAACTGCGCCGGCACGAGATCCCGACCGCCCTCGTCTCCGCGTCGCACCGCCGCATCATCGACCGCGTCCTGGACTCGGTGGGCCACCACCACTTCGCGCTCACCGTCGCCGGCGACGAGGTCACCCGCACCAAGCCGCACCCCGAGCCCTACCTCACCGCCGCGCGCGGCTTCGGCGTCGACCCCCGGCTGTGCGCCGTCATCGAGGACACCGCGACCGGGGTGGCCGCCGCCGAGGCCGCCGGCTGCCGGGTGGTCGCCGTGCCCTCGGTCTCCCCGATCGCACCCGCCGAGGGCCGGGTGGTCGTGGCCTCGCTGGAAGAAGTGAATCTCACATTCCTCCGGAGCCTCATCAACTGAATGCGCCGGGGCGGGCACCGAGAGTATTCCTGTGAATGAAAGGAAAAGCTCTCGCGGTGGCGGTGCGAAAGAATTCCGTGTACGGCCCCCCTCCGGTATTCCGGAACGCGCCCGCTAATGTCTTTCTCCCTGAACCGATGAGGGAGAACGGCCACCATGAAACGCAAGCTCCTGGCGCTGCCGGCCGTCGCAGGCCTCCTGGCGCCCGCGCTCGCCGGCTGCGGCGTGGCGGACGGCGGCGCCACCGGAAGCGGCACCGGCGCCGTCGTCGTCGGCACCACGGACCGGATCGCCGCCTCCGCCGGCGCCCCCGCCCCGCTCGACCCGGCCGTCGGCTACGAGGCGGGCGTCTGGAACGTCCTGCGGCAGACCGTGCAGACCCTGATGGCCACCCCGCGCGGCGGCGGCCTCCCGGTCCCCGAAGCCGCCGAGAGCTGCGGATTCACGGACCACGAGAGCGAGAGGTACCGCTGCCGGCTGCGCGCCGGACTCACCTTCGCCGACGGCACCCCGGTCACCGCCGACGACGTCAAGTACTCCCTCGACCGCGTGCGGCGCATCAAGTCCGCGAACGGGCCCGCCGCCCTCCTCGACAACATCGACACCGTCGAGACCACCGGCACCCGCGAGGTCGTCTTCCACCTCAAGACCCCCGACGCCACCTTCCCGTACAAGCTGGCCACGCCTCCCGCCGGGATCGTCCCGCGCGATCGGTACCCGGCGAATTCCGCCCGCAGCGGATTCCAGGTGGACGGCTCCGGGCCCTACACCATGAGACCGGAAGTGAAATCCGGGCGGCTTGTGAAAATCGCCTTCACCAGGAATCCCCATTACCGGGGCAGCTACCAGGTGCGGAGCGAATCCGTCGAACTCGACCTCTTTCCGGACGCCACCGCCATGGGCAAGGCGTTCGACGCGCAGAAGATCGACATGATGGCCCGCACCGTCCCGGCCGACCGGGTCCAGCGGATGCTGGCAGAGCCCGAGGAGGGCGTCCGGCTCACCGAGCTGCCCGGGCTGGCCATCAGCTACCTCGGCTTCGACACCGACGAACCCGCCCTCCGGAACAGGGCCGTCCGCCAGGCCATCGCCCAGGTGGTCGACCGGGGCGCCATCGCCGGCAAGGTCTACGGCGCCACCGTCGAACCGCTGTACTCACTCATCCCGCGCGGGATCACCGCCCACGACAACGCGTTCTACAGCACCTACGGCGAACCCAGCGCCGCCAAGGCCGCCGCCCTCCTCAAGAAGGCGAAGATCCGCACCCCCGTGCGCTTCACCCTGCACTACACCGACGACCACTACGGCCGGGACACCGCCGACGAGTTCCAGGCGCTCAAGAAGCAGCTCAACGGCACCGGGCTCTTCGACATCACCGTCGAGGGCACCCCCTGGACCCGCTACCGGCCCGCCGAACTCCGCGGCGACTACGCCGCCTACGGCATGGGCTGGTTCCCCGACTTCCCGGACCCCGACAACTACACGGCGCCCTTCCTCGGCCCGGACAACTTCCTCGGCTCGCCCTACACCTCCGACGAGGCCCGGACCCTCATCGCGCGCTCCCGCCGCCAGGCCGACCGGAGCGCCGCCGCGCCCGCCTTCGAACGGCTCCAGGACATCGTCGCCCGGGACGTGCCCGTCCTCCCGCTCTGGCAGGGCAAGCAGTACGCCGTATCCCGCGAGGACCTGAGCGGCGTCGAATGGGCGATCGACTCGGGCGCCGACCTCCACCTGTGGGAACTGGGGCGCGGCACCGGCTGAGTCCGCTCCGCCCCGGTGTCACTGCGCGCCGGGGCGCACCAGGCCGCTCTCGTACGCGTACACCGCGGCCTGCACCCGGTCGCGCAGGCCCAGCTTCGTCAGCACATGGCCCACATGGGTCTTCACCGTCGTCTCGCTGACGAACAGGTCGGCGGCGATCTCCGCGTTCGACAGGCCGCGCGCCACCAGCTTCAGCACCTCGACCTCGCGGTCCGTCAGCGTGTGCAGCGTGTCCGGCACGGGCTCCTCGCCCGACGGCAGATGGTCCGCGTACTTGTCGAGCAGGCGGCGCGTCACGCTCGGGGCGAGCATCGCCTCACCGCCCGCCACCACCCGGATCGCCTGCACCAGCTCATCGGCCGGCGCGTCCTTCAGCAGGAACCCGCTCGCCCCGGCGCGCAGCGCCTCCACCACGTACTCGTCCAGGTCGAACGTCGTCAGCACCAGCACCTTCGCCGGACCGTCCCGGCCCGGACCGGTGATCTGGCGCGTCGCCTCGACCCCGTCCATCCGCGGCATCCGGATGTCCATCAGCACCACATCGGGCTGGAGCGCGCGTACCTGGTCGAGGGCCTGGAGACCGTCACCGGCCTCACCCACCACCGCCAGATCGCCCTCGGCCTCCAGAATCATCCGGAAGCCCGTGCGCAGCAGCGGTTGGTCATCGACCAGAAGGACGCGGATAGCCACCAGATCTCCTCAATGCCCGTCGAGAGCCGCGGGCCGGCCGGCCTCGGCCCGGACCGGCTCCATTCTGCCCTGGCCATCCTCCGCCGGAGCGGGCGGCCGGACCGTGAGCGGATAGACCGGGGGAGTCCCGCCGAATTCTGGACAGAGTGCCTGGTGGTCGCACCAGCCGCACAGCTTCGTCGGGCGCGGCCGCCACTCGCCCGTCCGCGTCGCCAGCGAGATCGCCTCCCACAGCGCCAGCAGCTTCCGCTCCACCCGCTCCAGGTCCGCCACGACCGGGTCGTACGTCAGCACGTCACCGCTGCCCAGGTAGACCAGCTGGAGCCGGCGCGGCACCACGCCCTTCAGCCGCCAGATCACCAGGGCGTAGAACTTCATCTGGAACAGCGCCCCCTCCGCGTACTCCGGACGCGGCGCCTTCCCCGTCTTGTAGTCCACGATCCGGACCTCGCCCGTCGGCGCCACGTCGATGCGGTCGATCACCCCGCGCAGCCGCAGCCCGGACTCCAGCTCCGTCTCCACGAACAGCTCGCGCTCCGCCGGCTCCAGACGCGTCGGGTCCTCCAGCGAGAACCAGCGCTCCACCAGCCGCTCCGCCTGTCCCAGCCACCGCGCCAGCCGCTCGCCGTCCTCGTCCTCCGCGAAGAGCTCCCCGAGCTCCGGCTTCGACTCCAGCAGCCGGTCCCACTGCCCGGGGATCAGCGCCGTCGCCCGGCCGGCGGTGCGCTCCGCCGCCGGATTGTCGAACAGCCGCTCCAGCACCGCGTGGACCAGCGTCCCCCGGGTAGCAGCCTCGCTGGGCTTCTGCGGCAGCTTGTCGATGACGCGGAAGCGGTACAGCAGCGGGCACTGCATGAAATCGCTCGCCCGCGAAGGGGAGAGCGAGGAGGGTGGCTGCGGCACCGGCTGGGACGGCGGCGGAACGGAGGTCATGCGAAGACCCTACGACCCGCCACTGACACCAACCGGCATACCATCGACCACAGACCCACGAACACTGCATCATCGTGCTGAAAGGCACCGAACCGAAGGGACCTCGTGGACGAGAGCGGCGAAGGCCGGCGGCCGCAGCCCGGCCCGGCCGGCCCCGGCCCCGGCGACGGCCCCGGCAAGGACGCGCCCCCGCGCCGGGACGAGCCCGGGGGCGGCATCCTCATGGGCCGCCCCTTCGGCGTGCCCGTCTACGTCGCCCCCAGCTGGTTCCTGGTGGCGGCCCTGATCACCTGGGTCTTCGGCGGCCAGCTCGACCGGGTGCTGCCCGACCTCGGCGCCGCCCGCTACCTCGTCGCGCTCTTCTTCGCGATCGCCTTCTACGCCTCCGTCCTCGTCCACGAACTCGCCCACACGATCGCCGCCCTGCGCTACAAGCTCCCCGTCCGGCGCATCCAGCTCCAGTTCTTCGGCGGCGTCTCGGAGATCGAGAAGGAGTCCGAGACCCCCGGCCGCGAATTCGTCCTCGCCTTCGTCGGACCGCTGCTCTCCCTCGTCCTGGGCGGGCTCTTCTACATCCCCCTGCGCTTCGTGGAACGCGGCACCGTCCCGGCCGTCCTGCTCGGCGGGCTGATGATCTCCAACCTCATCGTCGCCGCCTTCAACCTGCTGCCCGGCCTCCCGCTCGACGGCGGGCGCATGCTCAGGGCCGTGGTCTGGAAGATCACCGGCAAGCCGATGAGCGGGACCGTCGCCGCCGCCTGGGTCGGCCGCGCCCTCGCCGTCGGCACCCTCGTCGGCCTCCCCCTCCTCACCCGCAGCGGCTCCCTGGGCAACGACGCCGGCGAGATCAGCGGCATGGACACCGTCACCGACGCCCTGCTCGCCGCGATCCTCGCCGCCATCATCTGGACCGGCGCCGGGAACAGCCTGCGCATGGCCCGGCTCCGCGAGCACCTGCCCGGCCTGCGCGCCCGCAGCCTCACCCGCCGCGCCGTCCCCGTCGAGGCCGCCACCCCGCTCTCCGAGGCGCTGCGCCGGGCCAACGAGGCCGGTGCCCGCGCCCTCGTCGTCGTGGACGGCACCGGGGAGCCCAAGGCCCTCGTCCGGGAGACGGCCATCGTCGCCGTCCCCGAGCACCGCCGCCCCTGGGTCGCCGTCAGCGGCCTCGCCCAGGACCTCACCGACGGGATGAGGGTCCCCGCCGAGCTCGCCGGCGAAGCCCTCCTGGACCGCCTCAAGGCCACCCCCGCGACCGAATACCTCGTCGTGGAGGAGACCGGCGAGATCTACGGCGTCCTTTCCACCGCCGACGTCGAGCGCGCCTTCGTCGCCGCCATGGCCCGCCCCGCCGCCTGACGCCCGCCCGCGCCCCCGTACAACCGTCCGGGCGGCGGTCGGCGGCCCGCGAAACACCGGTACGCTGGTCACATGTCTGAACCGACCGGTGCCGCCCGCCGACGCGGGCCCTTCAAGGTCGGGGACCAGGTCCAGCTCACCGATCCCAAGGGACGCCACCACACCTTCACGCTCGAAGCCGGAAAGAACTTCCACACCCACAAGGGTTCTTTCCCGCACGACGAGCTGATCGGTGCCCCCGAGGGCAGTGTGGTCCGTACCACGGGAAACGTCGCCTACCTCGCGCTGCGCCCCCTGCTCCCCGACTACGTCCTGTCCATGCCCCGCGGCGCCGCCGTGGTCTACCCGAAGGACGCGGGCCAGATCCTCGCCTTCGGCGACATCTTCCCCGGCGCACGCGTCGTGGAGGCGGGCGTCGGCTCGGGCGCGCTCTCCACCTTCCTGCTCCGCGCCATCGGCGAACAGGGCATGCTGCACTCGTACGAGCGCCGCGAGGACTTCGCCGAGATCGCCCAGCAGAACGTGGAGCGCTACTTCGGCAGTCCGCACCCCGCCTGGCAGCTCACGGTCGGCGACCTCCAGGACAACCTCACGGACACCGACGTGGACCGCGTCGTGCTGGACATGCTGGCGCCCTGGGAGTGCCTGGACGTCGTCTCCAAGGCGCTCGTCCCCGGCGGCATCCTCTGCGCGTACGTCGCCACCACCACCCAGCTCTCCCGGACGGTCGAGTCCATCCGCGAGATCGGCTGCTTCGCCGAGCCGCAGCCCTGGGAGTCGATGATCCGCAACTGGCACGTGGAGGGCCTGGCCGTGCGCCCGGACCACCGCATGATCGGGCACACCGGATTCCTCGTCACCGCCCGCCGGCTCGCCGACGGCGTCGAGGCCCCGGCCCGCCGTCGCCGCCCCTCCAAGGGCGCCTACGGCGAGGACTACGACGGCCCGGGCGGCCGGAGCGGCTCCTCCCGCGACTGACCCCGCGGCAACGTACCGGCGCCGCCGCCGGGCTCCCGGACCGACCCGGGAACCCGGCGGCGGCGCCCTTTCCGTATGCGGCCCGCGATCCCGGGGGTGTCTTGCCCACCCCACCGTTCCGCTGCCGTGTGAGGTGTGGCACGATGCTGGCCACCCCCGCACCGCCGACGCCGACGGCCGCACCACAGGAACCACAGGAGACAGCCCGCGTGCAGACCTCCGCGCTCCCGGACCTCGCGCACACCGACACCAGGCCCATGCACTGGCTCGCCACCGCGGCGGCCATGGCCGCCGTCGTCGCGGCAGCCGGTCTGCTCCAGCCGGACAGCAGCGCCTCGGCCTCCACCCGGCACCGCACCACGGCCCAGCAGCAGCACGAGGACGCGGCCGTCGCCCCCGACCCGGCCCGGGCGGACTTCCCCCTGGCCTGCGGCGACGTCGGCAACACCGTCGCCAAGCAGGCCCCCGGCGACCTCGACGGAGACGGCAAACCGGAGACCGTCGCGGTCGTCCACTGCGCGGCCGGATCGGGCACCCCGCCCAGCGGCGTCTACGTCCTCACCCAGGCGGGCGGAGCCGCGCCCAGGATCGTCGCGACCCTGGTGGACCCCGCCCAGCAGCTGACCATCGGCGACTTCACGGTCCGCGACCGCGTCATCTCCGCCACGCTCCTCGGCTACTCCTCGTCCTCGGTGCCCTCCTGCTGCCCCGACCAGCAGGAGAAAGTCACCTGGCGGTGGGAGAACGGCGCCTTCACGCGCAGCAGCGACACCGCCGGAGCCGCCGGCTCCGGCGCCTGACCCCGGCCCGGGACCGCCACCCGGAACCCCGGACGGTCAGGCCGCCTCGGGGCCGTACACCTCGACCCTGTCCGAAACGCGACGTACATGAATGCAGTCGCCCGGGCACTCCTTGGCCGAGTCCACGACGTCCTGGAGCAGCGGCAGCGGGACCGGCGTGGTCGCGCCCTTGTCCTGGAGCAGCTCGTCGTCCCCGCTCTTCACGTACGCCAGACCGTCGATGTCCAGCTCGAACACCTCGGGCGCGTACTGCACGCAGATGCCGTCCCCCGTGCACAGGTCCTGGTCGATCCACACCTCCAGGTCCTGCGTCTCGCCACCGGTGGGAGCGTCCTGCCGCACGGTCATGTCGCCTGCCGTTTCCTGCGTAGCCGGACCGGGAAAGAGCCAGCCCTGACGGGTGTTGAACGCTTCGACGATACAACCGGCCGCTTTCCGATGGTGAACGGTGGGTATCCCCCTGGGACGGGGAGAGCGCAAGGGTGAAGATCGGACACACCTCACAGTCTTTGTGATCTAGGGGTTTCAATCACCACCCACGCAGGTAGGGTCAGGAAGCGTCCAGCTCCCCTTGGAGGAGGTGAGGACCGTGGCAGCCCACGACGACGACATCAACCGCGGCATCCGGCCCGGGCGGGGGTCCGACGACCCAGCCGGCCAGGTCGCCTATCTCGAGCAGGAAATCGCCGTCCTGCGACGTAAGCTCGCCGACTCTCCGCGTCATACGAGGATTCTCGAAGAGCGGATCGTCGAACTGCAGACCAACCTCGCAGGCGTGTCCGCCCAGAACGAACGGCTCGCCAGCACGCTCCGCGAGGCCCGCGACCAGATCGTGGCCCTCAAGGAGGAGGTCGACCGGCTCGCACAGCCGCCGGCCGGCTTCGGGGTGTTCCTGCAGGCGAACGAGGACGGCACCTGCGACATCTTCACCGGGGGCCGCAAGCTCCGGGTGAACGTCAGCCCCAGCGTCGAACTCGAAGACCTCAGGCGCGGCCAGGAGGTCATGCTCAACGAAGCGCTCAACGTGGTCGACGCCATGGAATTCGAGCGAGCCGGGGACATCGTCACCCTCAAGGAGATCCTTGAGGACGGCGAACGCGCCCTGGTCATCGGGCACACCGACGAGGAGAGGGTGGTGAGGCTCGCCGAGCCGCTGCTGGACATCACCATCCGCCCCGGCGACGCCCTGCTGCTCGAACCCCGGTCCGGCTACGTCTACGAAGTCGTGCCCAAGAGCGAGGTCGAGGAACTCGTCCTCGAAGAAGTGCCGGACATCGACTACGACAAGATCGGCGGCCTGGGCGACCAGATCGAGCTGATCCGCGACGCGGTCGAGCTCCCCTATCTCCACCCCGACCTCTTCAAGGAGCACGAGCTCCGCCCGCCCAAGGGCATCCTGCTCTACGGTCCGCCCGGCTGCGGCAAGACGCTCATCGCCAAGGCCGTCGCCAACTCCCTGGCGAAGAAGGTCGCCGAAGTCACCGGACAGCCCGCCGGCAAGAGCTACTTCCTCAACATCAAGGGCCCCGAGCTCCTCAACAAGTACGTCGGCGAGACCGAGCGCCACATCCGCCTGGTCTTCCAGCGTGCCCGCGAGAAGGCGAGCGAGGGTACCCCCGTCATCGTCTTCTTCGACGAGATGGAGTCGCTCTTCCGCACCCGTGGATCGGGCGTCAGCTCGGACGTGGAGAACACCATCGTCCCGCAGCTGCTCGCCGAGATCGACGGTGTGGAGGGCCTGGAGAACGTCATCGTCATCGGCGCCTCCAACCGCGAGGACATGATCGACCCGGCGATCCTGCGCCCGGGCCGGCTCGACGTCAAGATCAAGATCGAGCGCCCCGACGCGGAGGCCGCGAAGGACATCTTCGCGAAGTACCTCACGCCTTCGCTGCCGCTGCACGCGGACGACCTGGCCGAGCACACCGGCTCGAAGGAAGCCGCGGCGCACGCCATGATCCAGTCGGTCGTCGAGCGGATGTACACCGAGTCCGAGGAGAACCGCTTCCTCGAGGTCACGTACGCCAACGGCGACAAGGAAGTCCTGTACTTCAAGGACTTCAACTCCGGCGCGATGATCCAGAACATCGTGGACCGGGCCAAGAAGATGGCCATCAAGGCCTTCCTCGACCACGGCCAGAAGGGCCTCCGCGTCTCCCACCTCCTCCAGGCGTGCGTGGACGAGTTCAAGGAGAACGAGGACCTGCCGAACACCACCAACCCGGACGACTGGGCCCGTATCTCCGGCAAGAAGGGCGAGCGGATCGTCTTCATCCGCACGCTCGTCACCGGGAAGCAGGGCGCGGACACCGGCCGCTCCATCGACACGGTGGCCAACACCGGTCAGTACCTGTAGAAGGCGTACCGGCTGCGGATGCCCGGCCGGGCATCCGCAGCCGGTTGCTTTCCGGCCAGCCGCGGGCGACACCGCGGCAATGACGGCGCAATTGATCTCCCCACCGGCACGCGGGCGTTCTAGGCTCAGGCGTACCACCCGTTCACGCAGCGCGGGACGGGCAGACCGCGCACGCACCGAACAAGCAGCGGTACTTGAGCGCCGCCCCCGGAAGGGAGCGCCGCCGGGCAAGGAGGGCCGCATGACCGTACGGCGAGTAATGGGCATCGAGACGGAGTACGGGATCTCCGTCCCCGGACACCCCAACGCCAATGCCATGCTCACCTCGTCCCAGATCGTCAACGCCTATGCGGCGGCGATGCACCGGGCGCGCCGCGCCCGCTGGGACTTCGAGGAGGAGAATCCGCTGCGGGACGCGCGAGGCTTCGACCTCGCCCGCGAGACCGCCGACTCCAGCCAGCTCACGGACGAGGACATCGGCCTGGCCAACGTCATCCTCACCAACGGGGCCCGGCTCTACGTCGACCACGCGCACCCCGAGTACAGCTCCCCGGAGATCACCAACCCCCGGGACGCGGTCCTGTGGGACAAGGCCGGCGAGCGGATCATGGCCGAGGCGGCCGAGCGCGCCGCGCAGCTCCCGGGCGCCCAGCCGATCCACCTCTACAAGAACAACACCGACAACAAGGGCGCCTCCTACGGGACGCACGAGAACTACCTGATGAAGCGGGAGACCCCGTTCTCGGACATCGTGCGCCACCTGACCCCGTTCTTCGTCTCGCGCCAGGTGGTCACCGGCGCCGGACGGGTCGGGATCGGCCAGGACGGCGGCGAGCACGGCTTCCAGCTCAGCCAGCGCGCCGACTACTTCGAGGTCGAGGTCGGCCTGGAGACCACGCTCAAGCGCCCCATCATCAACACCCGCGACGAGCCGCACTCGGACGCCGAGAAGTACCGCCGGCTCCATGTGATCATCGGCGACGCGAACCTCTCCGAGATCTCGACGTATCTCAAGCTGGGCACCACTGCGCTCGTCCTCTCCATGATCGAGGACGGCTTCATTAACGTCGACCTGGCCGTCGACCAGCCGGTGCGCACCCTGCACCAGGTCTCCCACGACCCCGGGCTCCAGCAGCTGATCACGCTGCGCAGCGGCCGGACACTCACCGCGGTGCAGCTCCAGATGGAGTACTTCGAACTGGGCCGCAAGTACGTCGAGGAACGGTACGGGGCGGACGCCGACGAGCAGACCAAGGACGTCCTGAGCCGGTGGGAGGACACCCTGAACCGGCTGGAGAACGACCCGATGAGCCTGGCCGGTGAGCTGGACTGGGTGGCGAAGCGGCAGCTCATGGAGGGCTACCGGCGCCGCGACGGCCTGGACTGGGACGCCGCCCGGCTGCACCTGGTGGACCTCCAGTACGCGGACGTACGGCAGGACAAGGGGCTGTACAACCGCCTGGTGGCCCGCGGGCGGATGACACGCCTCCTGGACGAGCGGGAGGTCGAGCGGGCCCGTACGGCGCCGCCGGAGGACACCAGGGCGTACTTCCGCGGCCGCTGTCTCGAACAGTACGCGGACGACGTCGCCGCGGCCTCCTGGGATTCGGTGATCTTCGACCTGCCGGGCCAGGACTCCCTTCAGCGCGTACCCACGATGGAGCCCCTGCGGGGCACCCGGGAGCACGTGAAATCCCTGCTGGACCGGTGCCGCACGGCGCAGGAGCTGGTCCAGGTCCTCTCGGGCGGCTGAAAGCGCCTGAAAGGGCTCCCGGCTGGGAATCATTCCGATGACCTCCGGACGTTGAGACAAGTACCGGGCCAATGTCGGACCCCATGGGTAGGGTCTGATCAAGTGCTTCGAACCGAGCGGGGTGAGCTAGATGGCGACCAAGGACACCGGCGGCGGACAGCAGAAGGCGACGCGCTCCACGGAGGAGGTCGAGGAGCAGGCGCAGGACGCGCAGGCATCCGAGGACCTCAAGGAGCGCCAGGAGAAGCTGAGCGACGACGTGGACGACGTCCTCGACGAGATCGACGACGTGCTCGAGTCGAACGCAGAGGATTTCGTTCGAAGCTTTGTTCAAAAGGGCGGTCAGTAACCGGCCCTCGCCGGAGGACGGCTGCGGCCGTGCGGCACGGGCGGTCCGCCCGTGCCGCACACCGCGGGCACCGGACCGCGCCACCGGTCCGATTGCCCACGTCTTCGATGTGGATCACCGTCACCGGGCGGGTAGGGTCCGGGGCGTACCGTGCTTCAACTGCAATTCGGCGCAGGGCCGTCGCATACCTGGAGGGAAACGCGTGGAAGCCAACACTCGTAGCACCGGGCGTCTACCAGCTGCCTTCCTGACGCCGGGATCGTCCTCCTTCATGGACTTCCTGTCCGACCAGGCGCCGGAGATGCTGCCGGGCAACCGGCAGATGCCGCCCATGAAGGGCGCCGTCGAGGCGCCGCACGGCACGACGATCGTGGCCGCGGCCTTCCCCGGCGGCGTCGTCCTGGCCGGTGACCGGCGGGCGACCATGGGCAACATGATCGCGCAGCGCGACATCGAGAAGGTCTTCCCGGCCGACGAGTACTCGGCGGTCGGCATCGCCGGTACGGCGGGTCTCGCCGTGGAGATGGTCAAGCTCTTCCAGCTGGAGCTGGAGCACTTCGAGAAGGTGGAGGGCGCCCAGCTCTCCCTGGAGGGCAAGGCCAACCGGCTCTCCACGATGATCCGGAGCAACCTGGCGATGGCCATGCAGGGCCTCGCCGTCGTCCCGCTCTTCGCCGGTTACGACATCGACCGCGAGCGCGGACGCATCTTCAGCTACGACGTCACGGGCGGGCGTTCCGAGGAGCACGTCGGCTACGCGTCCACCGGTTCCGGCTCGATCTTCGCCCGGGGCTCGATGAAGAAGCTCTACCGCGAGGACCTGACGGAGGAGGAGACGCTGACGCTGGTCGTGCAGGCGCTGTACGACGCGGCCGACGACGACTCGGCGACGGGCGGTCCGGACGTGGGCCGCCGCATCTATCCGATCGTCACCGTCATCACGGACGAGGGCTTCCGGAAGCTGACCGACGCGGAATCCTCCGAGATCGCCCGCTCGATTCTGGAACGCCGTCTGGAACAGCCCGACGGCCCGCGCGCCGCGCTGCTCTGAGCACGCGTCCGTATCCAGCTTCTTCGATGCTCCCGCCACTGACAGAAAGGGACGGATAGCCGGTGTCGACGCCGTTCTATGTCTCACCTCAGCAGGCCATGGCCGACCGGGCGGAATACGCCCGGAAGGGCATCGCCCGCGGTCGCAGCCTGGTTGTGCTGCAGTACGCCGACGGAATTGTGTTCGTCGGCGAGAACCCGTCCCGTGCGCTGCACAAGTTCAGCGAGATCTACGACCGGATCGGTTTCGCCGCCGCCGGCAAGTACAACGAGTACGAGAACCTCCGCATCGGCGGAGTCCGCTATGCGGATCTGCGCGGTTACACCTATGACCGCGACGACGTGACGGCCCGTGGACTGGCGAACGTCTACGCGCAGACGCTCGGCACCATCTTCTCCAGCGCGGCCGAGAAGCCGTACGAGGTGGAGCTCGTGGTCGCCGAGGTGGGCGCCGAGCCCGAGGGCGACCAGATCTACCGGCTGCCGCACGACGGCTCGATCGTGGACGAGCACGGCTCGGTCGCGGTCGGCGGCAACGCGGAGCAGATCAGCACCTTCCTCGACCAGCGCCACCGCGACGGCATGTCGCTCGCCGAGGCGCTGAAACTGGCGGTGCAGGCGCTCTCCCGCGACCCCAACGGCAGTGAGCGGGAGATCCCCGCCGACCGGCTGGAGGTCGCGGTCCTGGACCGCACACGGCCGCAGCAGCGCAAGTTCAAGCGGATCGTCGGCCGGCAGCTGGCCCGGCTCCTCGAAGCGGAGGCCGCCGCGTCGACGCCGACCGACGCCCCGTCCGACGCGGAGGACGGCGACACCGCAGCGGACGGACCCACGGCCACCACCGACACGACGGATTCCGGCGGCGACGTGGAGTAACGCACCCGACCGCCGAGCCCCGGCCCGCCCGCAGGCGGACCGGGGCTCCGTCACACCCCCGCGCCCCCCGGCACCGGCGCCGTCGAGCCCCGGACGACCAGCCGCACCGGCAGGCTGCCCGGCTCGGCCGCCCGGCCGTCCAGGACCGCCAGCAGGGCGGCCATACCGCGCTCGCCGACCTGCACGGCCGGCAGCCGGACCGTGGTCAGCTCCGGCTCCACCGCGGTGGCCAGGGCCAGGTCGTCGAAGCCGGTGACCGAGACCTCGTCCGGCACCCGCAGCCCGAACCGGCGGGCCGCCTTGCAGGCGCCCGCCGCCAGGATGTCGTCGTCGCAGACGATCGCGGTCGGCCGGGGCCCGGGCAGCCCGAGCGCGTGCTCCGCCGCGTCCCGCCCCGCCCGTACGTCCAGCGCCGAGGCCACCGTGCGGACCTCCGTGCCAGGGGTCCGGCGCAGCTCCTCGCGCAGGGCCTCCGCGCGGCAGGCGAAGGTCCAGGTGTCGACGGCCGAGGCGAGGTGGAGGAAGCGCCGGTGGCCGAGGGCGAGCAGATGGCGGGCCACCTGGCGCATCCCGTCCGCGATGTCGAGGTTGACCCGGGCGGCGGGTCCGGGCGCCGACGGGTCGCTGTCCAGCATCACGAGGGGGACGTCCGCGCCGTGCAGGGCGTCGAGCGCGTCGGCGGCCATGGAGGAGGCGATGACCCCGTCCAGCGCCGCCCGGGCCGACGCGAAGGGGTCGCGGGCCGGGCCGGTCCCGTCGGGGGAGGGGTAGAGGACGACCCCGAAGCCGTGCTCGGCGGCGACCGCGGCGGCCCCGGTGTACACCCGGGCGAAGAACTCGTTGGTGAGGGCCGGGACGACCAGGAGGGCCGTCCGGGTGCGGCCGAGGCGCAGATTGCGGGCGGCGAGGTTGGGCCGGTAACCCAGGCCGCGGGCGGCGTCGCGGACCCGGCCCGCGGTGGACTCGGAGACCCGGCCCCGCCATTTCTCGCCGAGCACCAGCGAGACCGTGGCCTGGGAGACGCCGGCGGCCCGGGCCACGTCACGGCTGGTGGGCCGGGGCGGGCCGGGTGGTGCGGGGCTGGTCACGCGGGCCTCCGGGCCGTTCGGTTCAGGCCCGTGCGGTGGACCTGGGGACGGGCTCATGGTACGTATGAACCCGGAAGTTATACGTAAAACCTCGCAGGCCCGCACAGGCACCCGAGGGAGAGGGGCGGGACATGGCCGCGGGATATCTGGACATCCTCCGGGCGCGGCACGCCGCCAGGCTGCTGACGGGCACCCTGGTGGGCCGGCTGCCGAACGGCACGGCGAGCATCGCGATCGTGCTGTTCGTCCGGGCCGAGGGTGGCAGCTACAGCGTCGCGGGCGCGCTCGCGGCGGTGTACGGGCTGGCCACGGCGGTCGGGCAGCCGCTGCTCGGCCGGGCGGTGGACCTCTACGGGCAGCCGCGCGTCCAACTGCCCGCCGCCGTCGTCTCCGCGCTCGGCATGGTCCTCCTCGCCGTGGCGGGGACCGGCTCGCTCCCGCTCGCCTACGCGGCGGTGGCCGTGGCCGGTCTCCTCACGCCCCCGCTGGAGGGCGGCCTGCGGGCGCTGTGGCCGAGCGTGCTGGGCGGTGAGGACCGGGTGCACCGGGCCTATGCCATGGACGCCGTCGCGCAGGAGGTCATGTTCACGGCGGGCCCGCTGCTCGTGACGCTCCTGACCGCCCTCTGGTCGCCCGCCACCGCCTTGCTGGTCATCAACGCCATCGGGGTGCTCGGCGCGCTGTCGGTCGTCGTCTCCGAACCCTCGCGGGCCTGGCGCTCCGCCCCGCGCGAGGCGCACTGGCTGGGCGCGCTGCGCTCGCCCGGACTGCTGGCGCTGCTCGGCTCGTTCTTCTTCGTGGGCCTGGCGCTCGGCTCGATCACCGTGGCCGCGATGGCGTACGCCGACGACCAGGGGCGGGAGTCGGTGTACGGCTGGCTGATGGCCGCGCTCGGCCTCGGCGCCCTGATCGGCGGGGCGGTCTACGGGGCGCGGCAGTGGGCGGGGGCGCCGGAGCGGCGGCTGCGGGTGATCGTGGGGCTGCTCGCGGTGGGCTATCTGCCGCTGGTGCTGACGCCCGGCCCGGTCGCCATGACCGTGCTGGCGGCCGTCTCCGGGGTGTTCCTCGCGCCGGCCGTCGCGTGTTCGTTCATCGTGGTCGACCGGCACGCCCCGCGCGGGACGGTGACGGAGGCGTTCTCGTGGCTCGTGACGACCTTCGGGGTGGGCGCGGCCGTGGGGACCGCGGTGGCCGGTCCGGCCGTCGAACTGGGCGGGACGGCGTGGAGCTTCGCGGTCGCGGGGGCCGGTGGAGTGGCGGCGCTGGCCGTTCTCCTGGCCACCGGATCGGTGCTCGCGGCTCCCACCCGTACCGCCGTAGCGGTGCGAGGATCGGAAAATGATCGAAACGGTGCCGTCGAACCCGGTTTCAGCTCGGGCCATCAGGCGTAATGTTCAGTCATGGACCGCCGCATTTTCGGGCTGGAGAACGAGTACGGCGTCACGTGCACGTTCAGGGGACAGCGCCGACTGTCTCCTGATGAAGTGGCGCGCTACCTCTTCCGCCGTGTTGTGTCATGGGGCCGCAGCAGCAATGTCTTTCTGCGGAACGGCGCCCGCCTCTACCTCGACGTGGGATCGCATCCGGAATATGCAACCCCCGAATGCGACAACCTGACCGAGTTGGTCACCCACGACAAGTCCGGCGAGCGCATTCTCGAGGGCCTGCTCGTCGACGCCGAACGCCGCCTGCACGAGGAGGGAATCGCCGGCGACGTCTATCTCTTCAAGAACAACACCGACTCGGCGGGAAACTCCTACGGCTGCCACGAGAACTATCTCGTGGCCCGGCACGGGGAATTCTCCCGCCTCGCGGACATCCTCATTCCCTTCCTCGTCACCAGGCAGCTGATCTGCGGCGCCGGCAAGGTGCTCCAGACCCCGCGGGGCGCGGTCTACTGCGTCAGCCAGCGTGCCGAGCACATCTGGGAGGGCGTCAGCTCCGCGACGACGCGCTCCCGCCCGATCATCAACACCCGCGACGAGCCGCACGCGGACGCGGAGCGTTACCGCCGCCTCCACGTCATCGTCGGGGACTCCAACATGTCCGAGACGACCATGCTGCTCAAGGTCGGCGCGACCGACCTGGTGCTCCGCATGATCGAGGCGGGCACGGTGATGCGCGACCTGACCCTGGAGAACCCGATCCGGGCGATCCGCGAGGTCAGCCACGACACCACCGGGCAGCGCAAGGTCCGCCTCGCCAGTGGCCGGGAGGCGTCGGCCATAGAGGTGCAGCGCGAGTACTACGAGAAGGCCGTGGACTTCGTGGACCGCCGCGGCATCCGCACGGGCAACGTCGAGCGCGTCCTCGAACTGTGGGGCCGCACGCTGGACGCGATCGAGGCCGAGGACCTCGACCGGATCGACACCGAGATCGACTGGGTCATGAAGTACAAGCTCATCGAGCGGTACCGGGCCAAGCACAACATGACCATGTCGAACCCGCGGGTCGCGCAGATAGACCTCGCCTACCACGACATCCACCGCCGCCGTGGGCTGTACTACCTGCTGGAGCGCAAGGGGCAGGCCGCCCGCATCTGCAACGACCTGAAGATCTTCGAGGGCAAGTCGGTGCCCCCGCAGACCACCAGGGCGCGGCTGCGCGGGGACTTCATCCGGCGGGCCCAGGAGCAGCGGCGTGACTTCACCGTCGACTGGGTCCACCTCAAGCTCAACGACCAGGCGCAGCGCACGGTGCTGTGCAAGGACCCGTTCCGGTCGGTGGACGACCGGGTGGAGAAGCTGATCGCGGGTATGTGAGGCGCAGGATACGCCCCGGCACCCGGTGCGACTCGGGCCCCGTACGTTCCTCGTACGGGGCCCTTCGTACGGCCTAGAGTGGCGGGGTCCCGGAACCCCCTGGGGCGTGTCCCCCACAAACGCCGTCTGAGATCTGAGGAACCAGTGCGCCGACTTGCCGGCCTTCTCGTCGTCCCCCTGCTGCTGTTGTCGTCAGCGGCCTGCGGCAGCGACGACAAGGGCTCCGACTCCGCTTCCGCCTCCGCGTCCGCCCCCTCCAAGGGCGGTTTCCCCGCCATCACCGCGGGCGCGAAGTTCGGCGAGAAGCCCACCCTGGCCAAGGGCACGGGTACGCCTCCCAAGGAGCTGAAGACCAAGGTCATCAGTGAGGGCGACGGCGCGAAGCTGAAGAACGGCGACGTGACCCAGGTCAACTACCTCGGCCAGGCGTACGACTCCACCGAGCCGTTCGACAACAGCTTCGACCGCAAGCAGCCGTTCGACCTGACGCTCGGCGCGGGCATGGTCATCCAGGGCTGGGAGAAGGGCCTGGTCGGCCAGAAGGTCGGCAGCAGGGTCCAGCTCGTCATCCCGCCGGACCTCGGTTACGGGGCCCAGGGCCAGGGCGACATCAAGCCGAACGCCACCCTGGTCTTCGTCGTGGACATCCTGAAGGCGAAGCAGATCCCGGCCTCGGCCAAGGGCACCCCGGTCGCCCAGGACAACACCGACCTGCCGAAGGTGGGCACCAACACCGACGGCAAGGCGCCGAGCGTCACCATCCCGAGCAAGGTCGACCCGCCGAAGAAGCTGGTCTCCGACTACGTGCTGGAGTCCAAGGGCGACGTGGTCAAGGAGACCGACTCGGTCGTCGTGAACTACGTGGCCAAGATCTGGAAGAGCGGCAAGGAGTTCGACAACACCTACACCACGGGCAAGACGCAGACCTTCCCCCTGGCGCAGGTCACCCTCAAGGGCCTGAAGGACGGCCTGGTCGGCAAGAAGATCGGCAGCCGGGTGCTGCTGGTCGTGCCGCCGGACCAGGGCCTCGGCGACAAGGAGCAGTCGGGCGTGCCCGCCAACTCCACGCTGGTCTTCGCCGTGGACATCCTGGCGAAGATGTAAGACTGTCCCGGTTGCCCAGTTCATCAGTAAGAGGAGCAAGTCAGTGAGCATCGACAAGCCCGAGGTCGACTTCCCGGGCGGCGAGCCGCCGGCCGATCTGGAGATCAAGGACATCTGGGAGGGCGACGGCGAGGAGGCCAAGCCCGGCCAGTTCGTCTCCGTCCACTACGTGGGTGTCGCCTTCTCCACGGGTGAGGAGTTCGACGCCTCGTGGAACCGCGGCAAGCCGCTGCAGTTCCAGCTCGGCGCCGGCCAGGTCATCCCGGGCTGGGACAAGGGCGTGCAGGGCATGAAGGTCGGTGGCCGCCGCCAGCTGACCATCCCCGCGCACCTCGCCTACGGCGACCGCGGTGCGGGCAGCGCGATCGCCCCGGGCGAGACGCTGATCTTCGTCTGCGACCTGGTCGCCGTCTGATCCGCACCCGCGTGTGAGGGCCCGTGCCGTGAGGTGCGGGCCCTCGCTTTTGTCCGGACACCCCGGGGCGGTACGGTCGAGCGTCGTAGAGCACGAGGGAAAGGGCGTCGATGGCGATTGCCAAGGCCGAGCGGCTGATGAACCTGGCGCTGTGTCTGCTGGGGACCCGGCGTCCGCTCAGCAAGCGCGAGCTGCGCGGCTCCATCGAGGCGTACCTCGAAGCGGCTTCCGACGACGCCTTCAACCGGATGTTCGAGCGCGACAAGGACGACCTGCGCGAACTCGGCCTGGTCATCGAGACCGTGGAGAACCTGGACGGCGACACCGGCTATCTCGCCCGCCGCGACAGCAACCGGCTGCCGCCCATCACGCTGGACGCCGAGGAGGCCGCGGCGCTCGGCCTGGCCGCGAAGGTCTGGCAGCAGGCCCGCCTCGCCGGCGCGGCCAGCGGGGCCCTGCAGAAGCTGCGGGCGGCCGGGATGCCCGAGACCGAGGAGACCTACGAGGTGCACAGCGCCCTCGAACCCCGCATCCCCGTCCACGAGGCCGCGTTCGAACCCCTCATGCTGGCCTGCCGCGACCGCCGCCCGGTGACCTTCGACTACCGCAAGGCCAACGCCGCCCAGCCCGAGCAGCGCCAGGTCGAGCCGTGGACCCTGGAATGCTGGCGCGGCCACTGGTATCTCGCCGGCTGGGACCGGGAGCGGGGCGCCGAGCGCGTCTTCCGGCTCTCCCGGATCACCGGCAAGGTGCGCTCCCGGGCCGGCGCCTTCACCGCCGAGGTGCCCGACGTGGTCACCGTCCGCGAGACCGTGGAGAGCTGGGCCGGTGAGACGGCCACCCGGACCGCCCTGATCAGGCTCCGCACCGACTCCGGCTACCCGCTGCGCGCCCGGGCCATATCGGTCCGGGAACTCGGGAACGGCTGGGACGAGTTGGAGATCCCGTACGGCCACGGCCTGGACGCCTGGCTCGTGGAGTTCGGGCCCGACGTCGTCGTCACCGGCCCCGAGGACCTGCGGGCCGACGTGGTGGACCGGCTGCGCGCCGTGGCCAAGGACTGAGGGGACCCCGTAAGCAATGGCCACGAACGCCATCGACCAGACGCGCCGGATGCTCTCCCTGGTGACGTATCTCCGTGAGCGCCCCGGCGCCCACGTCCAGGACGTCGCCCGGGCCTTCGGGATCACCGAGGACGAGCTGATCTCCGACCTGGACGTGCTGCCCATGTGCGGGACCAGCTTCCGGGGCGGCGACCTGCTCGACATCGACACCGACGGCGACCGCATCTGGTGGCACAACGCGGACGACGTCGCCGAACCGCTGCGGCTCGCCGCCGACGAGGCGACGGCCCTGCTGGTCGCCGCCCGTGCCGTGGCCACCCTGCCCGGGCTGCGCGAGAGCGACCGGCAGGCGCTGCTGCGGGCCACCGCCAAGCTGGAGACCGCCGCCGGGGAGGTGGGCGCCGCCAGCTCCCGGCTCTCGGTCACCTTCGAGTCCGAGGGCGGCGTCTTCGCCGAGGTGGACCGGGCCATCTCCGAGCGGCGCCGGCTCTGGCTGCGCTACTACTCGCCCGCCCGCGACGAACTCACCGAGCGCGAGGTGGACCCGATCCGGCTCTTCGCCGTCGGGCACACCTATATGGAGGCGTGGTGCCGCTCCTCCGAGGACCGGCGCACCTTCCGCCTCGACCGGGTCGCCGAGATCCGGCTGCTCGACGAGCCCGCCGCGCCGCCCGAGCTGGAGCTGCGGGACCTGTCCGAGGGGCTGGTCCAGCCGGCCGCCGAGGACCCGGAGGTCGTGATCGAGGTCGGCCCCGGCGGGCGCTGGGTCGCCGAGTACTACCCGCACGACCGGGCGGAGGAGCGGCCCGACGGCGGTATGCGGATCACCCTGCGCACCCCGGACCCGGCCTCGCTGCGCCGGCTCGCGCTGCGGCTCGGCCGGGAGGGGCGCATCGTCTCGCCCCCGGAGCTGGCCGAGAGCGCGCGGAGCGCGGCCCGGGCGGCGCTCGCCGCGTACGACGGTTCGGCCTGAAGGGAAGGCTGCAGACATGGGCCACCTGTCCGCGCTGCCGGGCCGCGCCGCCGTACCGACCGTGGCGGTGCCGGAGTCGGCGCGCTTCAAGGCCGCCTGCCCCGACTGCCGCGCACGGTCCGAGCTGGCGGCGGCGGAGTTCCGGCTGGTGATCGGCGCGACCAGCCGCACCACGTTCTACTCCTTCACCTGCCCCGACTGCGCCGCGTGCGTCCGTAAACCGGCGGGGGAGCGGATAGTGGAACTCCTCACCGACGGCGGCGTACCGACGCTGCGCCTGCACACCGGCTCCTGAAAGGCTTCTCGCGCATGTTCTGGCCCATGCTCGCCATCGCCCTGGGATTCCTCGGAATCGCCGTGCTCGGCGTGCTGGCCATCAGGGTGTTCATCGAGGCCCAGCGCCTCGGCCACCAGGTGACCCGCACCACGGAGCGCATCAACCGCGCCGCCGACGACCTGGAGCGCGCCGCGACGGGGGTGGCCAGGGCGAGCAGGGACGCGCTCTGATTCCGCGGCGGGTGCGGCGGAAGCGCTTTACCGTTGCGGCCTGTCGGCCCGGCGGGGGCGGCGGGTAGGCTCGTTGGCGTGGCCTGCGAGTGAGACGCGGGCCGCGAGTGGGAGTACGCGCAGGCATTGCCCTGTGTTCACCCCCACGGGATACCATCGCCGTCGACGCGACGGCCTGACACCGGTCCGGCCGGACCTGCAGCCCGCCCCTGCTGCCTCAGCGAAGAAGGTAACGAATATGTTCGGAAAGCTCGGTGCCCCCGAGATCATCCTGATTCTCGTAGTGATCATTCTGCTGTTCGGCGCGAAGAAGCTCCCCGACATGGCGCGTTCGCTGGGCAAGTCCGCCCGCATCCTCAAGAGCGAGGCGAAGGCGATGAAGAGTGAGGGCGGCAACACCGCGGCGGTTCCCGCGGACCCGCCGAACAACGACCAGGACGTGTCGGTGCCGCGGACCATCAAGGCGGCGCCCGGCGACGTGACCAGTTCGCGTCCCGTGTCGGAGAAGACCAACCAGTCGCAGAGCTGAGCCCGTGAACTGATCAAGAGCTGATCGAAGGCCGGCCCTGGGCGGTCGGCCTGCGCACGAGATGAGGACGTGGGTTGCTCAAGTCTGCCCGCAAACAGGAGAAGGACCCCGAGGGGCGGATGCCGCTCGGGGAGCATCTGCGCGAGCTCCGGAACAGGCTCGTCAAGAGCGTGTTGGCGATGGTTGTCGCGAGCGCCATCGCCGCCTTCTTCTACAAGGACGTCATGGAGTTCTTCACGAACCCCATTCTCAGGGCGGTGGGGTGCGAGTACAGCTTCTCCCACCTTGCCAAGGCGCCCGGTGATGCGCACTGCGCGCGTATCGTGCAGAACGGCTTGCTGAGCCCTTTCACGCTGGCCCTGACGGTCTCATTCTCAGCGGGTGCGGTACTGGCCTCTCCGGTTTGGCTCTACCAGCTCTGGGGGTTTCTCGCCCCGGGACTTCACCGTCACGAGAAGAAATATGCTCTCGGCTTCGTGGGCGCGGGCTTCCCCTTGTTTGTTTTCGGGGCATATTTCGCCTACTGGTCGCTGCCCAAGATGGCTTCCGTGATGCTGGAGTTCTCGCTCATCGGAAGCGACAACCAGCTCCCTCTCGATGATCTCCTCAAGCTGATCATGCGGATGATCGTCGTGTTCGGCCTTGCTTTTGAGCTTCCGTTGCTTCTGGTCATGCTGAACTTCGGCGGGGTCCTTTCCGGGCAGAAGATGATCGGCTGGTGGCGCGGCATGATCATGGGCATCACGCTCTTCGCCGCCATCGCCACTCCGAGCACCGATCCGATCTCCATGCTGGCGCTTGCGGGCCCCATCTGCGTGCTGTACTTCGGGGCCACGGGTATCGCGCTGATGAACGACCGTCGTCGGGCTCGCCGGCGTGCCGGGGAGCCCGCTGATGACGAGGCTTCCGACCTGGACCTCACGCCGGAGAGCGTGGGCGCGGTCGAGCCGGTCAGCGCGAGTCGGGAGCTTCCCGGGCAGGCAACCGGTGAACGCTCGCGCGCGGACGGATATGACGACGTGACGTAGCGGGCTGCTTCGTGTCACGTGGAGAGGAGGCCACCTCATGCGGTGGTCTCCTCTCTGCGTTTGCAAGGGGGAAGCGGCGCAAATCCGCCAAGGGGGTGCCGAAAATGACCTTGTGAGTGTTGAGGGTGCTGAATACCGTTCACCTGGTGTTTGGGGGGACCTTCACGGCTCGACATGCGTGGAGGGCCTGTTGTTCGCAATCCCAGGGGAGGGAAATCAAGAATGCGTCGTGGTCTGATGAGGTCGACGTTCGTGACGTTGGCCGCAGGTGGTGCGCTCTTCGTGGCGATGGCTAATCCTGCGGCTGCGGCCGAGGAGGTGGACAAGGGTGTCGCCACCGGTGAGCCGAGTGGGGCGATGACCTGCATCGTGGAAGTAGCGGGTGCCACAGGGTGCTTCAAGCCCTACGGTGATGTGATTTACACCCGCGACAATTCCTTCGACGCTTACTCCGTCTACGCCAAGTGGCAGAACCAAATTCGTGACTCCAGCGGTACGTGGCATGCGTACCGAAACGGTAAGTGCACGAACGACCGTGGACAGGGCGACTGGGCGAAGTGCGACAAGAACTTCTATGAGGCCAGCACCACGAACGCCTACGGAGGCAAGGGGAGCCGCATCAAGCTCACCGTCTGTGTCGCGAACCTCGGTGACGACCACTGTGCGACGACCCCGTGGCTCAGCAATGACAGCTGAGCCCGTCGCCTGACTCGCGTCGCGGTGGCAAGCGGCCCGCCCCCGGGGCGGGCCGCTGTTGCCGATGAGTGGTTTCGACCGTGGGACAGACGGTTACGACGACATCACCCGACCTTGTAGGGTCCCCGGGTGACCAGCGAGATCACCCTCTTCGTCAATCCCACCGCGGGACGCGGCCGGGGCGCGCGAGCCGCGCAGCCGGCCGCTTCCGCGTTGCGGGAGGCCGGCTTCTCCGTCCGCACGATCCTCGGTGAGGACGCCGGTGACGCGCTGAGCCGGGCGCGGGACGCGGTGGCGGAGGGGACGGGCGCGCTCATAGCCGTCGGCGGGGACGGGCTCATGTCGCTGGCCCTCCAGGCGGTCGCCGGGACGCCCACCCCGCTCGGTGTCGTGGCGGTGGGGACGGGCAACGACTTCGCGCGCGCCCTGGGCCTGCCGATACGCGACCCGGAGGCGTCGGGCCGGCTCGCCGCCGAAGCGCTCAAGGGCCGGGCGCCCGTGCGCGAGATAGACCTCGGCCGGATCGGGGAGCGCTGGTTCGGCTCCGTGCTCGCCTCCGGCTTCGACTCCCGGGTCAACGACCGGGGCAACCGGATGCGCTGGGTGGGCGGACGCTTCAAGTACGACCTGGCGATCCTCGCCGAGCTGGCCGCCTTCAAGCCGGTCAGGTACCGCATGACGCTCGACGGCGGGCCGGCGCGCGAGATCCGGGCCACCCTCGTCGCGGTCGGCAACGGCACCTCGTACGGCGGTGGCATGCGCATCTGCGCGGACGCCGACATGGGTGACGGCCTCTTCGACATCACGGTGGTCGGCGAGTGCAGCCGTACGACCCTGCTCAGGGTCTTCCCCCGGGTGTACAGGGGGACGCACCTCAGCCATCCCGTCGTCACCGTGCACCGGGCCGCGTCGGTCACCCTCGAAGCCGCCGGTGTCACCGCGTACGCGGACGGCGAACCGCTCGGCGCGCTTCCGCTGACCGCGGCCTGCGTGCCGAAGGCCGTACGGGTGCTGGGGGCCGGTCCCGGAGCGCGGACCATGGGCGGTTAAAGATCGCGTCACTGTCGGAGGCGGCGGGTAGGCTCGACAGCAAGATGACAGAGGACCTCTCACCAGCTGAGCGCTACCAGGCTTCCCGGCTCCGGGCGGCCGAGCAGGCGACCGCCCTCGGGCCGTTCCGCGAGATGTACGACTTCGGTCTCGACCCTTATCAGATCGAGGCGTGCAAGGCGCTGGAGGCCGGGAAGGGCGTGCTCGTCGCCGCCCCCACCGGCTCGGGCAAGACGATCGTCGGCGAATTCGCCGTTCACCTCGCCCTGGAGCAGGGCCGCAAATGCTTCTACACCACGCCGATCAAGGCCCTGTCGAACCAGAAGTTCGCCGACCTGGTGCGGCGCTACGGCTCCGACAAGGTCGGCCTGCTCACCGGTGACAACAGCGTCAACGCGGACGCCCCGGTCGTCGTCATGACCACCGAGGTCCTGCGGAACATGCTGTACGCGGGCTCCCAGGCGCTCAACGGCCTCGGATACGTGGTCATGGACGAGGTGCACTACCTCTCCGACCGTTTCCGGGGCGCCGTCTGGGAAGAGGTGATCATCCACCTCCCCGAGTCGGTCACCCTGGTCTCCCTGTCGGCGACCGTGTCCAACGCGGAGGAGTTCGGCGACTGGCTGGACACCGTGCGCGGCGACACCGAGGTGATCGTCTCCGAGCAGCGGCCCGTCCCGCTCTGGCAGCACGTGCTGGCCGGGCGCCGGATGTACGACCTCTTCGAGGAGGAGACCGACCACGGCGGCCGCGGCACCGGCCGCCGCGAGGTCAACCCCGACCTCGTCCGCCTCGCCCGGATGGAGAACCAGCGCGGGTACAACCCCCGCGACCGCCGCCGGGGCAAGATGGTCCGCGAGGCGGACCGCGAGCGCGAGCGGCGCCAGCGCAGCCGGATCTGGACGCCCTCGCGGCCCGAGGTCATCGACCGGCTGGACGCCGAGGGGCTGCTCCCCGCGATCACGTTCATCTTCAGCCGGGCCGCCTGCGAGGCCGCCGTCCAGCAGTGTCTGCACGCCGGGCTCCGGCTCAACGACGACGACAGCCGCCGGCTGGTGCGGGAGATCGTGGAGGAGCGGACGGCGTCCATCCCGTCCGAGGACCTGCACGTCCTGGGCTACTACGAATGGCTGGAGGGCCTGGAGCGGGGCATCGCCGCGCATCACGCCGGAATGCTGCCCCGGTTCAAGGAGATCGTCGAGGAGCTGTTCGTCCGGGGCTTGGTCAAGGCCGTCTTCGCGACGGAGACGCTGGCGCTCGGCATCAACATGCCCGCCCGTTCGGTGGTCCTGGAGAAGCTCGTCAAGTGGAACGGCGAGCAGCACGCCGACATCACCCCCGGCGAGTACACCCAGCTCACCGGCCGGGCCGGACGCCGCGGCATCGACGTCGAGGGCCACGCCGTGGTGCTCTGGCAGCGCGGCATGGACCCGGGCGCCCTCGCCGGACTCGCCGGCACCCGCACGTATCCGCTGCGCTCCAGCTTCCGGCCGTCGTACAACATGGCCGTCAATCTGGTGCAGCAGTTCGGGCGGCACCGCTCGCGCGAGCTCCTGGAGACCTCGTTCGCGCAGTTCCAGGCGGACCGGTCGGTCGTCGGCATCTCCCGTCAGGTCCAGCGCAACGAGGAGGGCCTGGAGGGCTACCGCGAGGGCATGACCTGCCATCTCGGTGACTTCGAGGAGTACGCGCGGCTGCGCCGCGACCTCAAGGACCGGGAGACGGAGCTGGCCAAGCAGGGCGCCTCGCAGCGGCGGGCCGCCGCCGCGGCGTCCCTGGAGAAGCTGAAGCCCGGCGACGTCATCCACGTCCCGACCGGCAAGTTCGCCGGTCTCGCGCTCGTCCTCGACCCCGGCCTCCCGGCCGGCCGCACCAACGGGCACGGGCACCGGGGCATGGAGTACCACGACGGGCCCCGCCCGCTGGTGCTGACCGCCGAGCGCCAGGTGAAGCGGCTCGCCTCGATCGACTTCCCGGTGCCCGTGGAGGCCGTGGAGCGGATGCGGGTGCCCAGGTCGTTCAACCCGCGCTCGCCGCAGTCGCGCCGGGACCTGGCCTCCGCACTGCGGACCAAGGCCGGGCACATCGTCCCGGACCGGCACCGTCGGGGCCGCGCCCCCGCCGCCGACGACCGCGAGATCGCGCGTCTGAGGGCCGAGCTGCGCGCCCACCCCTGCCACGGGTGCGACGAGCGCGAGGACCACGCCCGCTGGGCCGAGCGTTACCACCGGCTCCAGCGCGACACCCGTCAGCTGGAGCGCCGCATCGAGGGGCGCACCAACACCATCGCCCGGACCTTCGACCGCATCGTGGCCCTGCTCACCGAGCTGGACTACCTGCGCGGCAGCGAGGTCACCGAGCACGGGCGGCGCCTGGCCCGGCTCTACGGCGAGCTGGACCTGCTGGCGAGCGAATGCCTGCGGGCCGGCGTCTGGGAGGGGCTGAACGCGGCGGAGCTCGCGGCGTGCGTCTCCGCCCTGGTGTACGAGGCGCGGCAGGCCGACGACGCGGTGGCGCCGAAGCTGCCGTCGGGGCCCGCGAGGACCGCGCTGGGCGAGATGGTCCGCATCTGGGGGCGGCTCGACGCCCTGGAGGAGGACTTCAAGATCAATCAGGCGGAGGGGGTCGGCCAGCGCGAGCCCGATCTCGGCTTCGCCTGGGCGGTGTACATGTGGGCGTCCGGCCGCTCGCTGGACGAGGTGCTGCGCGAGGCGGACATGCCGGCCGGTGACTTCGTGCGCTGGTGCAAGCAGGTCATCGACGTGCTGGGCCAGGTGGCAGCCGCCGCGCCGCGGGAGAACAGCTCGGTGGCGAAGAGCGCCCGCAAGGCGGTCGACGAGGTGCTGCGGGGCGTCGTCGCGTACAGCTCCCTGGGCTGAGCCACGCGGAAGCCGGCCGAATCCCGCTGGGGCCGGCCGGCTTTCGTGTGGGGTTCCCTTCCCCGGGGAGGGCCGGTCAGGACCGGCCGCCTCGGCTCATTTTCATCGACGCGCCCGCGCAGACCAGTCCGAGCAGGGCGGTCAGTCCGCCGATGATGACGTTGTTGAGGATGACGCCGGTGTCCGGGCTGCTGCCCACCATCCAGGGCGAGATGATCATCCAGGCACCCATGGCGCAGATGGCCCAGCTCAGGCCGTACATGCGCTGCGGCATCGCGGTGAAGCCGAGGCCGAGCACGGCGATCGCGATGCCCATGACCAGGTTGTGCGTCACCAGGGCCGACTGCGACGTGGTGAAGTGCAGCACCCACGGAGACACGGCGCAGTAGAGGCCGACCAGGAAGACCGGCGCGTCCACGAGCGCCACGTCGCGGCCGCCCATCACGCGTGCGTACCGGTCGCTCATTTCCGATACATCGGGGTGTCCGGCCATGTCGTGGCCGACGTGCGAGACGTTTGACATGAGTTTCGTCCCCTTCGGATCATGCGGACCCGGTCACCGCCACGCGCGGGAAGTGGCCCGCACTGACCATTGTGCTCTTATCTGTCGCTTATGCACAGGTTCCGGGCGGCGTGCTGCCCGTGGAATCCGCACCGCCGGCCGGGACCTCGCGGCGGGCCCGGTGGCCCGCCGCGAGGAGCGCGATCAGGCGGCGGGCGGCATCAGGACCGTGTCGACGATGTAGACCGTGGCGTTGGCCGTGGGGACATTGCCGCAGACGACCTTCGACGCGTCGTTGACGGTGTACGTCATGTCCGAGCCCGAGGTGGTCAGCTCCCCCTTCTCCAGGGTCTCGAAGGAGCCCTTCTCCAGCTGCTCCGGCGTCAGCTTCTGGCCCACCACGTGGTACGTGAGGACCTTGGTGAGCGCGGCCTTGTCGGCGAGGAGCTTGTCGAGGTCGGCCTTCGGGACCTTGGCGAAGGCGTCGTTGGTCGGGGCGAACACCGTGATGTTCTGCGCGTTGTTGAGCGTGTCGACCAGGCCGGCCTTCTTCACCGCGGTGACCAGGGTGGACAGGGCCGGGTTGTTCGAAGCCGCCGTGGCGACGGGGTCCTTCGCCATGCCGGTGAAGGAGCCCGCTCCGCTCTTCGGGACCGAGGCGCAGGCCGGGCCGAAGGGCTTGTCCATGTCCGCCGACTTCTCGGCGGACGGCGAGGCCGGGGCCTTCGCGGAGCTGGCGCTCGACCCCGACGCACTGTCCTTGGAGTCGTCGGAACAGGCCGTCAGGGCCAGCGGCAGGACGAGCGCGGCGGACAGCGCGACGGCGGCGCGGCGGGCGTGGATGACCTTCATGGTGTGCTCCTGTATGGGTAATCGATTGATTGCGTACGGTAATCGGCTCGGGGTGCGCGCGGCCCGGACGGACGGTGCGCATGTCGGGGGAGGCGGCGGTGCCGCGTGCTCAGGACACGTCGACCACCACCGAGTGCCAACCGGTGGCGCCGTCCGGGACGGTGCCGGCGCGGCGGGCGGTCTGCGTGGCGCCGGTCCCGTCGGTCGCGCGAACCTCCAGGGTGTGGCTGCCCGGGGTGGCCGGCCATTCCCAGACCCACTGGCGCCAGACGTCCCGGCCCGCCGGCGCCCCGAGCCGCGCCGGGTGCCACGGGCCGCCGTCCACCCGGACCTCGACCCGGGTGATGCCCCGGTGCTGGGCCCAGGCGACCCCGGCGACCGGCACCGTGCCCGCCTTCGGGGACGCGAAGGGGCGCGGGGTGTCGATGCGGGCCTGGGTCTTGACCGGCGCCCGCCGGGACCAGGTCCGCTTCACCCAGTACGCGTCGTACGCGTCGAAGGTGGTCAGCTCGATGTCCTTGACCCACTTGCAGGCCGACACGTATCCGTACAGGCCGGGGACGACCATCCGGACCGGGAAGCCGTGCTCGAAGGGCAGCGGTTCCCCGTTCATGCCGAAGGCGAGCAACGCGTCGCGGCCGTCCATGACGTCCTCGACCGGGGTGCCGATCGTCATGCCGTCCACCGAACGCGCCACCAGCTGGTCGGCCGGACCGCCCTCGGACGGAGGCCGCACCCCCGCCTCGCGCAGCAGAGCGGCCAGCCGCACCCCGAGCCACCGGGCGTTGCCGACGTACGGCCCGCCGACCTCGTTCGAGACGCAGGTCAGCGTGATGTCGCGCTCGACGACTTCGCGGCGCAGCAGATCCTGGAAGGTGAGCGTCACCGGACGGGTCACGCCCTTGCCGTGGATGCGCAGCCGCCACGCCCCGGCGTCCACCCTCGGCACGACCAGGGCCGTGTCGACGCGGTAGAAGTCCTCGGCCGGCGTGACGAACGGGCTCACCCCCCGGACGTCCAGGTCCGCGCCGGCCGGGACGGCGGGGGCCGGTGACCCGGGCACGGGGAGCTTCAGATCGCGCCGGGACGCCTCCGCCCCCGCCTGGACCGCCGAGGTGAGCCGCCGCCCCAGCAGCCCCGCCCCGGCGGAGGCCACCGCCGCGACACCCGCCGCGACGACGAACCCGCGCCGGTCGAAGCCCCCGGCGGCCCGGGACCCGGACGGGCGGGCCGGGACCAGCCGCCCGGCCAGCAGGTACAGCACCCCCGCGCCCACCAGCGCGCCCACCACGGACGGCAGCGCGTCCGGGACCCGGCCTTCGGGACGGCCGATCGCCGCCGTCGCCCCGACCGCGCCGAAGACCAGCACCGCCGCCGCCCCGGCGAGCCGGTGACGGAGCGCCAGCAGCCCGACGGCCACGGCGAACAACGCCAGGATCACCAGGATGCCGAGCTCCAGGACCAGCTTGTCGTTCGTCCCGAAGTTCCGTACGGCGAAGTCCTTCAGCGCCGGGGGAGTGCGGTCGATCACCGCACCGCCCACCGCCGTGACCGGACCCGCCTCCGGGCGTACGGCCGCCGCCGCCAGCTCGGCGACGGCCAGGGCGCAGAACCCGGCGATCACACCGCTGAGCGCGGCACAGGCCGCCCGCAGCACGCGGGGCCGCCGGGGCCCGGCGGCCCCGCTCTCCGGATCGTTCCGATCTTCACTCACGACGGGGATTCGGAGCCCGCGGGCCGGCGGATTGGTCTGTCACCCGATCGGATGAGAGCCGGCTCCGGCCAATCCGCCGTGCCACCGGTAACGAACCACCTCCGAGAGGCGTCCGCCGCCCCTTCACCACCGAGGGAAGGGCGCGCGGCGCGGATGTTCCGGAGGGAGCGGTATGAGTGACAGGCGGCGACGCACGGCCGTCGTGGGCAGCGGGGTGGCGGGACTGACCGCCGCTCACATCCTGCGAAAGGCCCATGAGGTGACGCTGTTCGAGGCGGACGACCGGGCGGGCGGCCACGCGCACACCCACGAACTGCCCGGCGCCGACGGCCGCGTCCACCACGTGGACTCCGGCTTCATCGTGCACAACCGGCGCACCTACCCCCACCTGCTGCGGCTCTTCGCGGAACTCGCCGTGCCCACGCAGGAGTCGGAGATGAGCATGTCGGTCCGGTGCGAGGGATGCGGCCTGGAGTACGCGGGCGCCCGGGGCGCGGCCGGACTCCTCGCCCGTCCGGCGTCCTTCCGCGACCCCGCCTATCCGCGGATGCTCGCCGCCGTGCCCCGCTTCCACCGGCTGGCCCGGCGGCTGCTCCGGGACGGCGGGCCGGACGCGGACACCCTGACCCTGGGCGAGTTCGCCGCGCGCGGACGCTTCTCGCCCTACTTCACCGCCCACTTCCTGACGCCCGTGGTGGCGGCGGTCTGGTCCTGCGACCCGGTGACCGCGTTGCGCCACCCGGCGCGCCACCTCTTCCGCTTCCTCGACCACCACGGCATGCTCACGATCGGCGGCTCCCCGGTCTGGCGCACCGTCACCGGTGGCTCGCGCACCTACGTGGACCGCGTGACCAAGCAGCTCTCCGCCGTGCGCACCGCGACGCCGGTCCGCAGCATCCGCCGGCACGCCGACGGCGTCGAGGTCACCACGGACGACGGCACCGCCGAAGCCTTCGACCACGTCGTCGTCGCCACCCACCCCGACCAGGCCCTCCGCCTCCTCGCCGACCCGACGGACGACGAGACCCGCACCCTGGGCGCGTTCCGCTACTCCCGCAACGCGACCCTCCTGCACACCGACACCCGGCTGCTGCCCACGGCGCGGGGCGCCCGAGCCTCCTGGAACTACCTGATGCCCGACTGCGCCGCCGACGCCTCCCACGTCACCGTCAGCTACGACATGAACCGGCTCCAGCGGCTCGACGCCCCGGAGACCTACGTCGTCACGCTGAACGGCGCCGACCGGGTCGCCCCCGGCCTCGTCCGCGCCCGCATGCTCTACGAACACCCCGTCCACACCCCGGAGTCCGTGGCCGCCCAGGCCCGGCTGCCCGCCCTGTCCGGGCCGGTCACCGCCTACGCGGGCGCCTACCACGGCTGGGGGTTCCACGAGGACGGCTGCCGCTCCGGCGCCGAGGCCGCGGCGGCCCTGGGGGTGGACTGGTGAACGCCCTCTACCCGTGCACGATCACCCACATACGGACCGCGCCGACCCGGTACGCCTTCCACCACCGTACCTACCTGTGGCTGACCGACCCCGACGGCCCCCCGCCGCTGCCGCGCGCCCTGCGCTTCCTCGCCCGCTTCGACCCCCGCGACCACTTCGGCGGCACCGCCCCGACCGTGCGGGCCGGGCTCGCCCGTTTCCTGGCCGCCCGCGGCATCGACCTCGCCGACGGCACCGTCCTCATGCTGACCCAGGCCCGGGTCCTCGGACACGTCTTCAACCCGCTCACCGTCTACTGGTGCCGGCGCGCCGACGGCACCCCGCTGTGCACGGTCGCCGAGGTGCACAACACGTACGGCGAACGCCACTGCTACCTGCTGCGCCCCGACGACCGGGGGCGGGCGGTGACCAGCAAGGAGTTCTACGTATCGCCGTTCTTCGGCACCGACGGCGCGTACTGGATGCGGCTGCCGGAACCCGGCCCGGCGCTGCGGCTGACGGTGCACCTGGAACGCGCGGGCTCCCGGCCCTTCACCGCGACCGTCCGGGGCGAGAGGCGCCCGGCGACCGCCCGTGTCCTGCTCGGCCTCGCCCTGCGGCACCCCTGGTCCACGGCCGTCGTCTCGGCCGCCATCCGCCTGCACGGCATACGCCTCTACCTGCGCGGGCTGCCCGTCCGGCCCCGCCCCCACCACCGCACCCAGGAGGGCATGCGATGACCGCCTCCACATTCCGTACCCCGGCCGTGCCCGCGCCCGCCCCGGACGCCGGCATCGACCCGGCACGCTGGCCGGACGTCGTGGCGCTGCCCCGCGCCTCCCGGCTCCGGACGGCCCTCGCCGAGCGGATCGTCCGCCACGCCCTGGCCCGGCTGCCGCTGCGCGTGCGCCTCGGCGGACGCGAGGACATCGGGCTCGGCGGCCCGCTGCTGGACGTCCGCGACCCCGACGCCTTCTTCCGCAGGATCGGCGCGGGCGGACTCATCGGCTTCGGCGAGTCGTACATGGCGCGGGAATGGGACGCGCCCGACCCCGTCGGCGTGCTGACCGTCCTGGCCGGCCAGGTCGCCACCCTGGTCCCGCGCCCCCTGCAACGGCTGCGCGGACTGTGGGCGCGCCGCCACCCCGAGGCCCAGACCGGCACCCGCGAGGGGGCCCGGACCAACATCAGCCACCACTACGACCTGTCCAACGACCTGTTCGCGCTCTTCCTGGACGAGACGCTCAGCTACTCGTCGGCCGTCTTCCGCGGCTTCCCCGCCGAACCGGCCCTGCTCCCGGCCGCGCAGCACCGCAAGATCGACCGGCTGCTCGACCTCGCCGCCGTCGGGCCCGGCACCCGGCTCCTGGAGATCGGCACCGGCTGGGGCGAACTCGCGATCCGCGCCGCCGCCCGCGGCGCCCACGTCGTCTCCGTCACCCTCTCCCGCGAGCAGCGCGACCTGGCCCTCCGCCGGATCGCGGCGGCGGGCCACCAGGACCGGGTCGACGTCCGGCTGTGCGACTACCGGGACATCGAGGGACGGTACGACGCGATCGTCAGCGTCGAGATGATCGAGGCGGTCGGCGCCGCGTTCTGGCCCGTCTACTTCCGCACCCTGGACCGGCTGCTCGGCCCCGGGGGCCGGATCGCCCTGCAGGCCATCACCATGCCCGACGCCCGGATGCGGGCGGGTCGGGACACCTTCACCTGGATTCAGAAGTACATCTTCCCGGGCGGCCTCCTCCCGTCCACCGAGGCCATCGACCGGGTCACGGCCGCCCACACCCGGCTGCGCGTCGAACGGTCCGACGGCTTCGGCACGCACTACGCCGAAACGCTCAGGCTGTGGCGCGAACGCTTCACCGCGGAGGCGGAAGCCGTCGACGCGCTCGGCTTCGACGCGACCTTCCGCCGCATGTGGACCCTCTACCTCGCCTACTCCGAAGCGGGATTCCGCTCCGGCTACCTCGATGTGCGGCAGCTGCTGCTGACCCGTCAGGAACAGGAAACGGCATGACACTCACCGACAAGCGCCCCGCCCACGGGGCGGCCCAGCGCCTCGAACCCCTCGTCGAGCACCTCCTCGGCGGCCGGCTCCCGGTCCGGGTGCGCATGTGGGACGGCAGCGAGACCGGCCCCGCCGACGGCCCCCTGATCCAGGTCCGCACCCGCCGCGCCCTGCGCCGGCTCCTGTGGGAACCGGGCGAACTCGGCCTCGCGGAGGCGTACATCACCGGCGACGTCGACATCGAGGGCGACCTCGGCGAAGGGCTGCGGGCCGTGCGCCGCGCCGTACGCGAACGCGGGCTCACGGCACCGCGCCCCCGCCTCGCCGACCGGCTCCGCGCCGCGGGTACCGCGGTGCGCCTCGGTGCCGCCGGTCCCAGGCCGCCGGTGCCCGCCGCCCGCGCCACCGGACTCGACGGCGCCCTGCACAGCAAGGCCCGCGACCGGGCCGCGATCAGCCACCACTACGACCTGTCCAACGCCTTCTACGCCCTCCTGCTGGATGAGACGATGGCGTACTCCTGCGGCTACTGGACCAGCGAGGAGCCCGACTACGGTCCCGCGGACGCGCAGCGCGACAAGCTGGAGCTGATCTGCGGCAAGCTCGGACTGCGCCCCGGGTCACGGCTGCTGGACATCGGCTGCGGCTGGGGTTCGCTGACGCTGTACGCGGCCCAGCGGCACGGCGCCCGCGTCACCGCGGTCACCCTGGCCGCCGAACAGGCCGCGTACGTGCGCCGCCAGGTGGCCGAGCGCGGCCTCGACGACCTCGTCGAGGTGCGCTGCCGCGACTACCGGGACATCGCGGACGCCCCCGGGCACGAGGGCGGCTACGACGCGGTGTCCACCATCGAGATGGGCGAGCACGTCGGCGACGCCCAGTACCCGGCCTTCGCGGCGACCCTGTACGGCATGGTCCGCCCGCGCGGCCGGGTGCTCGTCCAGCAGATGTCGCGCGGGCACGAGGCCCCGGGCGGCGGCGCGTTCATCGAGGCGTACATCGCGCCCGACATGCACATGCGCCCGCTCGGGGAGACCGTCGCGCTGCTGGAGGGCGCCGGCCTGGAGGTGCGCGACGTCCAGGGGCTGCGCGAGCACTACGTCAGGACCGTCGACGCCTGGCGCCGGACCCTGGAGGAGGACCACGCGCGGTTCGCGGCCCTGGTGGGGGAGGAGACCGTACGGGTCTGGCGGCTGTACCTGGCCGGTGGTGCCCTGGCCTTCGTGGAACGGCGGATGGGCGTGGACCAGATCCTCGCCGTACGGCCCGGTGGCGACGGGGATTCCGGGATGCCGGCCACCCGTGAGGCGCTGCGCGGCGCCGGGGACGCGGCATGAGCGGCTTCGCCTGGCAGGCGTTCGCGCGGGGCCTGGCGCCCTGCGCGGGCGCCGCGCTGCTCGTCCTGCTCGTCGCGTTCGCCGTCGGTGTGCGCAAGGGCGTGCACCGGGGCGTGGACGTCGCCTGGGGGCTGGGCTTCGCCGCCGTCGCCCTCGTCTCGTACGGCCTGTCGGCGGGGGAGGGGGACGCCACGCGCAGGCTCCTCGCCACGGTGCTCACGGTGGTCTGGGGGGTGCGCCTGGCCTGGCACATCGCCCGGCGCGGACGCGGGCACGGCGAGGACCCGCGGTACGCGAAGATGCTCGCGAAGGCGCCCGGCAGCCCGCACCTGTACGCCCTGCGCAAGGTGTATCTGCTCCAGGGCGCCCTGGTCTGGCTGATCTCGCTCCCGGTGCAGGCGGCCGGTCACCTCACCGGACCGGTGAACGCCCTCGCCTGGGCCGGGGCCGCGCTCTGGGCGGTCGGCATGTTCTTCGAGGCCGTGGGCGACCACCAGCTGGCCCGGTTCAAGGCCGACCCCGGCAACCGGGGCAGGATCATGGACCGGGGGCTGTGGTCCTGGACCCGGCACCCGAACTACTTCGGGGACTTCTGCGTCTGGTGGGGCCTGTTCCTGATCGTCTGCCAGGCCCCGGCCGCCGCCGCGGCCACGCTGCTCGCGCCCGCCCTGATGACGTATCTGCTCATCGGCGGCAGCGGCAAGGCCCTGCTGGAACGGCACCTGGCCGACCGCCCCGGCTTCGCCGCGTACGCCGCGCGGACCAGCGGTTTCTTCCCGCGCCCGCCGAGCGGGGGCTAAGGGGGCCGGCCCGGTGCCCCGGGCCGGCCGCTCACGCCGGCAGCTCCATCAGCGCCACCGGGTCCGAGGTCGGCCGAGCCGAGCCGCCCGCCGGTTCCACGGTGACGCCCATGCCCGTGGCCCCGCCCACCGGGCCGTCGAGCAGCGTGGTGTACGTGGTCGAGGACGGGCCCGTGGCGCGCATCAGGCCCGCCGGGCGCATCGTGCCGCCGTCGTCGAACCACAGCTGGTAGACCTTGCCGCTGGGCGCCTCGGCCAGCCCGGAGGCCAGGAACACCGCCCGGTCCTCGCTCCGGGAGACCACCACCGTGCCCTTCGCCCCGTCCGCCAGCGTGCCGGAGGCGGTCTTCGCGTCGGGCGCCGCCAGGACGCGGGCCACCCGCTCGGCCCGGAGCCGGGCCGCGTCCGCCTGCCGCTGGGCGTCGCGCGCCTCCTGGTGCTGCCACACGGCGATCCCGCCGAAGCCCGCCGCCGCGGCGAGGCACGCGGCCAGGGCGAACCGGGACCACCGGGCCGCCCCGCCCCGCCGGTCCGGTGAGCGCTCGCGGCGGGGGACGGCGGGCGGCTCCTGGCGTACGGTCGTGATCTCCCGGAGCACCCGCTCCCGCAGCTCCCGGGGGGCCGGGGTGGCGACGGCGAGACCGAGGCGGGTCGCGGTCTCGGAGAGCTCGCGGACCTCGGTGGAGCAGGCTTCGCAGTCGCCCAGGTGCCGTTCGAAGTCGCGGCGTTCGGTGTCGGGCAGGGCGTGCAGGGCGTAGGCGCCCGTCAGCGTGTGGAGTCCGGCGTCGGTCATGAGGTCACCCCGAGGCAGTCGCGCATCCGGATCAGCCCGTCGCGCAGTCGAGTCTTGATCGTGCCGAGCGGCACCGCGAGCAGTTCGGCCACCTCCCGATAGGTGAGCCCCCGGTAATACGCGAGGGTGACGGACTCCCGCTGGAGCTCGGACAGCGTCCGCATGCAGCGGCGGACCTGCTCGCGTTCCAGCCGGGTCTCGACCTGTTCGGTGACCTCGTCGAAGGCCGGGGTGCGGTCGAGCAGGGCGGCCTTGTGCTCGCGGGCGGCCGACGCCTGCGCCGAGCGGACCCGGTCGACGGCGCGGCGGTGGGCGAGGGTCAGCACCCAGTTCATGGCGCTGCCCCGGGCGGCCTGGAAGCGGGACGCGGTGCGCCACACCTCCACCAGGACCTCCTGGGCGACCTCCTCCGACTGGGCGGGATCGCGCAGGACCCCGCGGACGAGCCCGAGCACCGGCCCGCTCACCACGTCGTAGACCTGGGCGAACGCTTCCTGGTCGCCCCGGGCCACCCGGCCCATCAGCTCCTGGAGGTCGGGCCCCGCCGAGGCCGTTCCGCTGATGTACACGGCTTCTTTCACGCGGGGTTCCCTTCGGTGGTCATCGCTCTCCGGAAGTGATTCGGAGCCGGTGCCCGGGCGGATTGGCCGGAAGCCGGAGATCCTTCCACGTCTGCCCGGCCGGACGCGGAAGCCGGCACGGGGAAACGCGATACATCGTGGTTGACGCGTCTTCGGGAATCGAGCTATGTTCGGTGACGAGTATTCGGGTCCGAGGAAAGAGCGGAGGGGGTGGCGGTGGCCAAGCGGCGCAAGCTCGGCAATCCGCTGGCGCTCACGGTGATGGTGCTGCTCGCCGAGCGGTCCATGCATCCGTACGAGATCGCCCAGACCCTCCGCAGGCGCGGCAAGCAGCACAGCGTCAAGATCAACTTCGGTTCGCTCTACACCGTCGTCCAGAACCTGGAGAAGCACGGGTACGTCGAGGTGGCGGGCGTACAGCGGCAGGGCAACCGCCCGGAGCGCACGCTCTACGGCCTCACCGAGGCCGGGCGCACCGAGATGCTGCACTGGCTGTCCGACCTGATCGCGGTGCCGGCCGAGGAGTACCCGGTCTTCGACACGGCGCTGGCCCTGCTCCCCGCACTGCCCCCGGACGAGGTGGCGGAACTCCTCGCGGACCGCGAACAGGCGCAGACCGTGCAGGCCGCGGCGCTGCGCGGAGTGCTCGCTCAGCTCGGGGACTCGCTGCCGCGCATCTTCGTCGTGGAGACGGAGTACCAGCTCCACATGCTGGAGGCGCAGCTGGAGTGGGTCCGCACCTTCCGCAAGGAGATCGACGAGGCCGCCGTCAGCGGCATCGAGGAGTGGAGGTCGTTCCACGAGACCGGCGAGGTCCCCCGGGACTGGCAGGACCTCGACGACCGGGAGTAAAACAGCAGAAAGGGCCCCGGCGGGGCTGTTGCAGCAGCCCGCGCCGGGGTCTCGAACCCCAGAGCCGGACAGCCGTGGAGGCGGCCCGGGCGATCGAGGTGCGGCACACCCAGGATAGCCCGGCACTCCTCACACGGTCCGGCCCGACGGCGTCCGGAGCACCGGACGCCCGGCCGAACACAGGAGAGCTCCGCCATGAGCACCCGTGCGCCCGCCGTCGAGGCGCGACGACTCGTCAAGACCTATCCGGGAGGGGTCACCGCACTGCGCGGCATGGACCTCACCGTCACCGCCGGCACCGTCTTCGGCCTCCTCGGGCCCAACGGCGCCGGGAAGTCCACCACCGTCAAGATCCTCACCACCCTCGCCCGCCCCGACTCCGGGACCGCGTCCGTCGCCGGGCACGATGCCCTCGCCCACCCGGACCGGGTGCGCCGCGCGATCGGAGTCGTCGCCCAGAAGTCCGGCGCCGACCCGGTCGCCACCGGCCGCGAGAACCTGCTCCTCCAGGGCCGGCTGTACGGGATGCGGGGGGCCGCCGTGCGGCGCCGGGCCGACGAGCTGCTGGCGCGGTTCGCCCTCGCGGACGCCGGGAAGCGCCTGGTCAAGGGGTACTCCGGCGGCATGCTGCGGCGCCTGGACGTGGCGCTCGGGCTGATGCACCGCCCGGACGTGCTGTTCCTGGACGAGCCGACGACCGGTCTCGACCCGGAGGCCCGCACGGCGATGTGGGACGAGATATCCCGGCTGGCCGGCGACGAGGGCCTGACCATCGTCCTCACCACGCACTACCTGGAAGAGGCGGACCGGCTCGCGGAACGCATCGCGATCGTCGACCGCGGCCGGATCGTGGTCGAGGGCACCCCCGACGAGCTCAAGGGCGAGCTGCGCGGCGACGCCGTCCATGTGGAGCTGCGCGCGGACGCCGGTCCCGAGGCCGTCACCGCGCTCACCGGGCTGCCCGGGGTGCACGAGGCGGTGGCCGAGGGGCGCCGGGTCAGCGTCCGGGCCGAGGACGGTGCAGCCGCCGTACCCGTACTGCTGGCCGCCCTGGAGCGGGCCGGGGCCACCGTCGCGGCGGCCACCGTCGCCCGCCCCTCGCTGGACGACGTCTATCTGCGGTACGCCGGCCGCCGCTTCCAGGAGGCCGAGTCCGGGGGCGCGGCGACCGCCCCCGAGCCGGCCCTCGCGGGAGGCGCCCGATGAGCGGTCAGGTCCTTTCCCACACCTGGTACATGACGCAGCGGCAGCTGATGTCGATCCTCCGGCAGCCCGTCTTCCTGGCGATCTCCTTGATCCAGCCGGTGATCTGGCTCTTCCTCTTCGGCAACCTGTTCCGGAAGGTGGTCGAGCTCGGCGGCTTCGGCACCACCTCCTACCTGGACTACCTCGTCCCCGGCATCGTCGTGATGAGTGCGCTGGGATCGAGCATGTGGGCCGGGATGGGCACCCTGGAGGAGATCGAGCGCGGCACGCTCAACCGCTTCCTGACCACGCCGGTCAGCCGGAACGCCCTGATGAACGCCAACGTCGTGCAGAACGGCATCGCCACCGCCGCCCAGTCCGTCGTCATCCTGCTGCTCGGCCGGGCGGCCGGGGCCGGCTATCCGGGCGGGGCGGCCGGTCTGCTGATCCTCGTCGTCGCCTCGGTGCTGCTCGGCACGGTCTTCGGGGCGCTCTCGAACGCGGTGGGCATGATCGTGCGGCAGCGGGAGTCGATCATCGGGATCAACACCTTCCTGCTGATGCCGCTCACCTTCCTGTCCACGTCTTTCATGGCCCCGAGCCAGATGCCCGGCTGGATGCGGGACATCGCCGCCTTCAACCCGGTCAACTGGGCCATGGTGGCCGGACGTTCCGCGCTGGGCGCCGACCCCGATTGGCAGCTGGTCGCCGTCCGTTGCGGCGGGCTGCTGCTGCTCGCGGTAGCCGCGGTGGCGCTGTCGACGCGCACCTTCCGCTCGTACCAGAAGTCCGTCTGACGGACGGCCCGTCCACCGTTCGGCCGTCCGGGCCGGGAGTCCCCTTCCGGCCCGGACGCAGGGCCGCGTACGTCCCGGCGGCGGTGGCGGCGGCGAGGACCGCGGCGGCGGCGAGGGTCGCGCCGTCCGGGTGGACCAGTGGCTGGCCGCGCAATGCCTGCCACAGCACGAGCGCGACCAGCATCCCGTACGAGCCGGAGGCCACCCGCACCAGACGCAGCCGCACCCGCGCGTCCCGCAGCCGGGGCACCCGCGGCGCCAGGGCCACGAGCGCGAGCAGGAACAGCGGGAGGGCCTGGAGCGCGTGCATACCCACGAAGTGGGGGACGCGCAGATCGCCCCCGGTCGTCGACCACCCGGTGAACGGCATCGAGGAGCCGCCGTCCGGCACACCGACCGCATGGGCCCCGATCACATCGGCCGCGCCCCGCCGGTCGGCCGCCCGTTGCTCCGGGGTGGGCCGGGTCATCAGGTAGCCGAAGCCGGCCCCGGCGAGGGCCAGCAGGACGCCCGCGCGGATCGCCAGCGCCGAGGCGCGGTCGGCGATCCGGGCCCGCAGCAGCAGGACGGCGATGACCAGGGTGCCGGCCCACAGGACGACGACGGTCACCGCCATGACCTGGAACAGCATGTTGTCGAAGGGTGTGGCCACGTTGAAGTGGCTCCGCTTCCCGCGGATCACCTGGCCGGTGATGATCACCATCTCGCCCAGGCTCGCGACGGCGACGACGGTTCCGGCCCACCAGCCGGTGCGCCGGCCCCGGGTGACCAGCGTCAGCATCCAGGCGAGCGCGAGCGCGTACACCACGAAGGACACCGCGAACTTGAAGGGTTTGGCCCAGATCGCCGCGCCCGCCAGGACCCGGTCGTCCACCAGCAGGCCGAGGCCGGAGGCGGCGGTCATCACTGCCATCAGGGCGGCGAAGACGACTAACGGGCGGTGCCAGGTACGCCATTGAGGCATGAGGTCCCCCTTGATACTCGTTTCGATTATAGATAGTGGCGCTCTCCGCTATCCATGTCGAACTATCTATGATGGGTGCCTGATTGGCAAGCAGAGGGAGCGAACGCGCGGTGCGCATGGGTGAGTTGAGCCGCAGGTCCGGGGTGCCGGTACCGACGATCAAGTTCTACGTACGGGAGGGGCTGCTGCCCGCCGGCCGGCTGACGAGCCCCAATCAGGCGAGCTATGACGCCGGGCACGAGCGGAGGCTGCGGCTGATCCGGGCCCTGCTCGACGTGGGCGGACTTCCGCTGTCGGCCATCCGGGACGTCCTGCGGGCCACGGAGGACCCGGCTCAGCCGGTGCACAAGGTCCTCGGGGTGGCGGCCAAGCGTCTCGTGCCGTCGTCCAGCGCCACCCCCGGGCCCGAACTGGAGGAAGCCCGCGAAGAAGTGGCCGGACTGATCGAGCGTATGGGCTGGCGTGCCGGGCCGGCGAGCGCCGGAGCGGAGTCACTGGCCGAGGTCCTGGTGGCGCTGCGCGGGGCCGGGCACGGCGCGTTCATCGACCTGCTCGACCGGTACGCGGTCGTCGCCGAACAGGCCGCGCTCATCGACCTCGGCTACGTCAGCCGCGGGGCGGCGCGGGAGGACCTGGTGGAGAGCGTGGTCGTCGGCACGGTCCTGGGCGAGGCGATGTTCGGCGCGCTGCGGCGGCTCGCCCACGCGGAGGCGTCGGCGCGCGCGTACGAGGACGGGGCGCCGGGGGACGGGACGGCGGAGGAGGCCGGGGGAGAGGCCGAGGCGGCCCGGGCCTGAGCCGCGACACGGCTGTGCCCCGGTCCGCCGGACCGGGGCACCGTGCGGGTCGTACGCCTAGACCGCGCTCTCCTGCTCGCGCTCCACCTGCTCGTTCCACTGGCGCTTGACGGAGCGCCACGCCTCGTCGTCGTGGCCGAGCCGCCAGTAACCCGAGATCGACAGCCGGGAGGCCGGGATCTCGCGCTCCAGGCGCAGGTGGCGGCGGATCTCCTTGACGAAGCCCGCCTCGCCGTGCACGAACGCCTGGACCCGGCCGGCCGGGAACTCCAGCTCCCGCACCGCCCGGGTGAGCGCCTCGCCGACCGGGCGGCCGGCCCGGTGCAGCCAGGTGACCGCCACGCCGTCCGGCGTGGCGATCTTCTGCTCCTCGGCCGCGTCCGCCACCTCGACGTACGCGTGCACCACGGCACCCGGCGGCATCTGCTCCAGCGCGGCGGCGACGGCCGGCAGCGCGCTCTCGTCGCCCGCCAGCAGGTGCCAGTCCGCCGAGGCGTCGGGGGCGTAACCCCCGCCGGGGCCCAGGAACGTCACCTGGTCGCCCGGTTTCGCGCCCGCCGCCCAGGGCCCGGCAAGGCCCTCGTCGCCGTGCACCACGAAGTCGATCGCCAGCTCCCGGGCGGCCGGGTCCCAGGAACGCACCGTGTAGGTACGGGTGGTGGGCCACAGCTCGCGGGGGTACTCCTCGCGGATGCGGGCCACGTCGAAGGGGTGGGCGTAGTCCGCGCCCTCGGGGGCGAAGCACAGCTTGACGTAATGGTCGGTGAAGCCCGCGAGCGCGAAGTCGGCGAGACCGTCGCCGCCGAGCACCACCCGGATCATGTGCGGGGTGATCCGCTCGGTGCGCAGGACCTGCGCTCCCCGGGCCTGCGGTGCCCGCCGCTCCGGTCGTTCTGCCACGAGGTCTGCTCCCTGCTGCCGGAATCGGAGACCGTCGGCCGATGCCGAGATCACCCTTAGGGTCACCTAACCTAACACCTCAGGGTCGCAGTGCGGAGTGGAGGCGCTGGAGCGCCCCGCCCAGCCCCCACCGGGTCGCGAGCGCGTCGAGGGCGGCCGGATCGCGGGGCGCGGCGGGCAGCGCCGGGTCGAACTCCGGCAGCGGTACGTCACCGGCGACCCGCACCACCTTCGGCGCGACGGCCACATAGGCGCGGGCCTCGTCGAGCCGCTTGCGCTGGGAGGGCGTCAGCTTCGCCGCCGGATCGTCCACCGCCGCCATGATCCCGGCCAGGTCGCCGAAGGCGTCCAGCAGCTTCGCCGCCGTCTTCTCGCCGATCCCGGGCACCCCCGGCAGACCGTCGCTCGGGTCACCGCGCAGCAGCGCCAGGTCCACGTATCCGGGGCCGTCCACCCCGTACTTCTCGCGCAGCCACGCCTCGTCGGTCACCTGGAGCGTGCCGACCCCCTTCAGCGGGTAGAGCACCCGCACCCCGCGTGCGTCGTCCACCAGCTGGTACAGGTCCCGGTCACCGGTGACGATATCGACCGGGCCGGCCGCCCGCCCGGTCAGCGTGCCGATGACGTCGTCCGCCTCGTACCCCTCGGCGCCGACCCGGGCGATGCCCAGCGCGTCCAGCACGTCCGCGATGACCGGCACCTGCGGGGCCAGCGTGTCCGGGGTCTCCTCCTCGTCGGGCACGCCCGCCGCGGTCTCGGCCGCCACCCGGTGCGCCTTGTACGTGGGGATGAGGTCGACCCGCCACTGCGGCCGCCAGTCCGCGTCCCAGCAGGCGACGAGGTCGTCCGGCCGGTGGTCCTGTACCAGGCGGCCGATGAAGTCCAGCAGCCCGCGCACGGCGTTGACCGGGGTGCCGTCCGGCGCGCGCACCGAGTCGGGCACGCCGAAGTAGGCGCGGAAGTAGAGGGAGGCGGTGTCGAGGAGCATCAGGCGTCGCGTCACACGCCGATGATGCCGCACGGCACCGACAGTGGCCGCCGCGGACGCGGTTCCCGGAAAACCGGCCCGATTCATGTGATCCAGGTCACTCTTGTGTTTGCTCCGAGTAAGCGGGGGCAGGCGCGCCATCGGAGCGGACCACGTCGCATTTTCAACTACTGCACGTGCCATGCGGACAGAATCCGTGCCGCTCCACGGTCTGCCGGCGGGGGTGGCAGACCGTTCTCGGTTCAACGCGTGAGGTGTATGTGTCCAGGCTGCAAGCCGAGCACTTGTACAAAGTGTTCGGCAGACGACCCGATCAAGCCGTGCAGAAGCTGCGGAGCGGCACCGGCCGCGACGCCCTGCGCGCCGACGGAACCACCGCAGCGGTGATCGACGCATCGTTCACCGTCGAACCGGGCCAGATCTTCGTCGTGATGGGTCTGTCCGGCTCGGGCAAGTCCACGCTGCTGCGGATGCTCAACGGCCTGCTGGAGCCCACCTCCGGCCAGGTGCTCTTCGACGGCCAGGACCTGACCGCCCTGAGCCCCGCCGAGCTCCGCCACGTCCGTTCCACCAAGATCAGCATGGTGTTCCAGCACTTCGCGCTCTTCCCCCACCGGAGCGTCCTGGAGAACGCCGCGTACGGCCTGGAGGTGCAGGGCGTCCCGCGCGCCGAGCGCAACCGCCGCGCCACCGAGGCCCTGGAGCTGACCGGCCTGGCCGGCTGGGAGAAGTCCTGGCCCGACGAGCTGTCCGGCGGCATGCAGCAGCGCGTGGGTCTCGCCCGCGCCCTCGCCACCGACGCCGACCTGCTCCTGATGGACGAGTCCTTCAGCGCGCTCGACCCGCTGATCCGCCGCGACATGCAGGACCAGCTCCTGGAGCTCCAGAAGCGGCTGAAGAAGACCATCGTCTTCATCACCCACGACCTCAACGAGGCCATGCGCCTCGGCGACCGCATCGCCGTGATGCGCGACGGCGAGATAGTCCAGCTCGGCACCGCCGAGGACATCCTCGTCACCCCGGCCAACGACTACGTCGCCTCCTTCACCCAGGACGTGGACCGTGCCCGGGTGCTGACCGCCGGCGCGATCATGGCCGAGACGGACACCGTCATGGGCACCCTCTGCGACCAGGGCAAGGAGATCCGCAGCGCCGAGGACGTACTGCGGTCCACCCCGGCCTCGGTCACCGAGTCCACGCCGATCATCGAGCTGTTCACGCCCTGCTCGCAGAGCCGGGTCGCGGTCGCCGTGACCGACGGCAAGGGCAAGCTCCTCGGCGTCGTGCCCCGCGAGCGGCTGCTCGCCGTGCTCGGCGAGCCGATGACCCCCGCCCAGGCTTCCCAGGACGCCGCCACCTCGCTGAAGAAGGTGGCCGGTGTTTAGGCTCCATCTCGGTGACTGGGTCGACTCCGCGGTCGACTGGCTCCAGAACCACCTCTCCTGGCTCTTCGACTTCATCAGCTCCGTCGTGAGCGGCATGTTCGACGGCATCGCCGCCGTGCTCTCCGCTCCCGCGCCCCTGCTCTTCGCGGGCATCGTCGCCGTCATCGCCTGGTGGCTGCGCGGCCTGCTCGCCGGAATCCTGGCCTTCGTCGGCTTCGCCCTCATCGACTCGGTCGAATTGTGGGACGAGGCGATGGACACGCTCACCCTGGTGCTCGTCGCGACGATCGTCACGCTGGTCCTGGCCGTGCCGCTCGGCATCTGGGCGTCCCGCTCCAAGACGGTGAGCGCGGTGACCCGGCCGGTCCTGGACTTCATGCAGACCATGCCCGCCATGGTCTACCTGATCCCCGGCGTGATCTTCTTCGGTGTCGGTGTCGTTCCCGGCATCATCGCCACCATCATCTTCGCGCTGCCCCCGGGCGTCCGGATGACCGAACTCGGCATCCGCCAGGTCGACGGCGAGCTGGTCGAGGCGGCCGAGGCGTTCGGTACGACGTCCCGCAACACCCTGCTGCGGGTCCAGCTGCCGCTGGCCCTGCCCACGATCATGGCGGGCATCAACCAGGTCATCATGCTGGGCCTGTCCATGGTGGTCATCGCCGGCATGGTCGGCGGCGGCGGCCTCGGCGGCTCCGTCTACCGGGCCATCGGCAACGTCGACGTCGGCCTGGGCTTCGAGGCCGGTGTCTCGATCGTCATCCTGGCCATGTACCTGGACCGGATGACCAGCGCCCTCGGCCGCGAGGTCTCCCCGCTCGCGCGCCGCGCGCTCGCCAAGGCGCAGTCGATGGCCGGCGGCCTGAAGATCTGGCACCACCGCCCGCAGCCCGTCGTCGCCGTCGCGGGCGTCGTCGCCCTCGCGCTCGTCGCCGGCGGCATGGGGATCTTCGGCTCCTCCGACGACGAGGCCGTCGCGGCCTCCGACACGAAGAACATCGGCGCCGGCAAGAAGATCAGCATGGGCTACATCCCGTGGGACGAGGGCATCGCCTCCACCTTCCTGTGGAAGGAGCTGCTGGAGCGCCGCGGCTTCGAGGTCGACGTCAAGCAGTACGAGGCCGGCGCGCTGTACACCGGCATGGCGGGCGGCCAGATCGACTTCGAGACCGACTCCTGGCTGCCGGTCACCCACGCCTCGTACTGGAAGAAGTACAAGGACCGGCTGGAGGACATGGGCTCCTGGTACGGCCCCACCTCGCTGGAGCTGGCCGTCCCCACGTACGTCAAGGACGTGAAGTCCCTGACCGACCTCAAGGGCAAGGCGTCCGACTTCAAGGGCCGGATCGTCGGCATCGAGCCGAGCGCCGGTGAGATGGGCCTGCTCAAGGACAAGATCCTGCCGGGCTACGGCCTGGACAAGGAGTACAAGGTCGTCGACGGCTCCACGCCGTCCATGCTGGCCGAGCTGAAGCGCGCCTACGCCAAGAAGGAACCGATCGTCGTCCCGCTCTGGTCGCCGCACTGGGCGTACAACCAGTTCGAGCTGACCAAGCTCAAGGACCCCAAGAACCTCTGGGGCAAGGGCGACGGCATCCACACCCTGACCCGCAAGGGCTTCACCGCCGACAACCCCGAGGTCGGCAAGTGGCTCAAGGACTTCAAGATGAGCGAGGACCAGCTCACCAGCCTTGAGGCCCAGATCCAGAAGAGCGGCTCCGGCAAGGAGCAGGAGGCCGTGCGCACCTGGCTGAAGGCCAACCCGGATGTCGCCGACAAGTGGACCCCGGTGAAGAAGTCCGCCCCGGCCGAGGGCGCGGGCGGCAAGGACGAGCGCGACCGCCCGGTCGAGATGGCCTGGTTCCCCTGGGAGGAGGACATCGCCGCCACGTACCTGTGGAAGGCCGTCCTGGAGGACCGGGGCTACAAGATCAACCTCAAGCAGTTCGAGGTCGGTCCGATGTACACCGCGATGTCGCGCGGCCAGATCGACGTGCAGTTCGACGGATGGCTCCCGTTCACCCAGAAGAACTACTGGGACAAGTACGGCTCCGAGCTGACGGACATCGGCTCCTGGTACGGCCCGACCTCCATCGAGGTCGCGGTGCCCGACTACGTCAAGGACGTGAAGTCCCTGGCCGACCTCAAGGGCAAGAGCGCGGAGTTCAAGGGCCGCATCATCGGCATCGAGCCCGGCACCGCCACGATGGAGAACCTGAAGAAGAACGTGCTCCCGGCCTACGGCCTGGACGACGAGTACAAGGTCGTCGACTCCTCGACGCCCGGCATGCTCGCCGAGCTGAAGCGCGCGTACGCCAAGAAGGAGCCCGTCGCCGTACTGCTGTGGACCCCGCACTGGGCGTACAGCGAGTACAGGATGACCAAGCTCCAGGACCCGAAGAAGGCGTTCGGCGAGGGCGACCGGCTGCACACCATCGCCTCCAAGGAGTTCCCGGAGAACTACCCGCGGCTGACGAAGTGGTTCAAGGACTTCAAGCTGAGCGAGAAGCAGCTCGCCGGCCTGGAGAACCAGATCCAGAAGCGCGGTACAGGGCACGAAGAGGAAGCCGTGAGGGCCTGGATGAAGAAGAACCCGGGCATCGCGGACAAGATGGCACCCCAGTAGGAGCCGTCACCGGCCCCCACCAGGGCCGCAACCCGTGAAGGGGTGGGTCGCGCCGACGGCGCGGCCCACCCCTTCCGGCGTGCCGGTGTGCTCACTTTCCGGGCCGTCCTGGCGTAACGGTGTGCGCGACGGGCCCACAACCGGAAGGATGGCGAGTCGGGAGGGAGCCGGACATGGACGAGAAGGAAACACTCCGGGTGGGCGCCGCGGTCCGCCGACAGCGGCGGTCCCTGGGACTCACCCTGGCCGCCGTCGCCTCGCGCAGCGGCCTTTCCGTACCGTTCCTCAGCCAGATCGAGAACGAGCGCGCCAGACCCAGCGCCCGGTCGCTCGACCGGGTCGCCGAAGCGCTGGAGACCACCACGGCCCGGCTGCGCGCCGCCGCGGACTCCGCGCGCGCGGTCGACGTCGTGCGCGCCGCCCACGAGGACGGGGTGCACCGGGTGGTCCGCGGACGCCACCAGCTCAGCGCCCTGGAATTCACCGGGGAGCTCGACCTCGGCCGCGAGTTCCAGCACCGCAACGACGAGCTCCTGTACGTCGCCGAGGGCGCCGCCGAAGTGGAGGCCGAGGGCCGGGCCTACCGGCTGGTCCAGGGCGACACGCTCTTCCTGTCCGGCGGGGTCCGCCACCGCTGGCGGGCCACGCTCCCCGGCACCCGGCTGCTGTGCGTCGCGGTCGCCGAACACATCGACGCGACGTCCGACCCCCGGCGCTGAGCGCGTCCGGGGCCGTCGACGTCGTGCTCAGGCGGTACGGGCCGCCACCGCGGCCCGCCGCTGCGGCGCCGCGAGCAGCGCCCCGCTGAGCAGCCCGCGCACCGTGCGCACCCCCGCCACCGCCCACGCCGACACCAGCAGCACGTACAACGCGACGGCCAGCCAGGTGAACGCGGTCAGACCGGTGTGCCGGGCCAGGCCCGCCGCGCCCGTCACACACGTGCCGACGGGGAACGTGAAGCCCCACCAGGTCATCGAGAACGTCATCCCGCCCCGTACCGCCCGCACCACCAGCGCCACGGCCAGGGCCAGCCACATCAGGGCGAAGCCCATCACCGGCACCCCGTACAGCACCGCGAAGGCCCGCAGCGCCGAGGCGTACGGGCCCCCGATCGCACCCGGCGCCACATCGGCCAGCGCGTTGACCGCGGTCGTCGACTGGCCCAGCGGGCCGAGCACCAGGAACAGGGTGGGCGTCAGCGCGAGCGGCAGCGGGCCCCCGTGCACCAGCCGGCCGAAGACCAGCGGGAGCATCACCAGCGTCGCCAGCAGGCTCAGCCCGAACATCGCGTAGCAGCCCAGCAGCAGCGCCTCGCGCCCCTGCCCCGCAGGCAGCTCCGCCACGAGCAGCGGGCCGAGCGCGGCCGACACCATCGGCGCCACCACGGGCAGCAGCCACACCGGCGACGCGGTGCCCGGCTCCGGCCGGTGGCGCACGATCATGAGATACGGGACCGCCACCGCCGCCACCAGACCCGTCACCGTGCCCGCCGTGTACAGGACCACGTCAAGCGCGAGCGCCGCCCGGTGCCCGATGAGGTCCTCGCCCACGGTCATGCCGGAGCCCCCGACGGCCAGCAGCGCCATCGACAGGCAGCCGTAGAACGGCGCGACGGCCTGGTCCGCGAGATGGGCGCGCGCCTGGTCGCGGTGGGCCGCCCAGTGCCCGGCACGGGCGGCCAGCACGGCGGCGAGCAGCAGCGCTGAGAACAGCCACACCACGGTGCACGCGCCGCGCAGCCCGGGCACCCGCACCGGCAGCGCCGCACCCGCGCTCGCGACGATCGCGGTGCCCATCACCGTGGCGTACCAGTTGGGGCCGAAGTGCCGCAGCGCGGGCCCCCGGAGGGCGCCGGAGTACGGGGGAGAGGTGCGGGTCCGCAGATAGATGGCCATGCCACGATCCTCTGCGGCGCCGGGTGGCCCCACCAGGGAGCACCGCCCTATGAGGTCATAAGGTGGACTTATGTCCAGCGAACCGCCGACCCCCCTGTCCCACCGGGTGCCCGACCTGGGCGCGCTGGAACTGCTCCTCGCCGTCGCCCGGCACGGCAGCCTCGGTCGCGCCGCCCGGGACGTCGGCATCACCCAGCCCGCCGCCAGCAGCCGCGTCCGCTCGATGGAACGGCAGCTCGGCCTGGCCCTCCTCGACCGCTCGCCCCGGGGCTCCCGGCTCACCGACGCCGGTGCCCTGGTCACCGACTGGGCGCGCCGGGTCGTGGAGGCCGCCGAGGCGTTCGACGCGGGCGCCCAGGCGCTGCGCGACCGCCGCGACTCCCGGTTGCGGGTCGCCGCCTCCATGACCATCGCCGAGTACCTGCTCCCCGGCTGGCTCATCGCCCTGCGCGCCGAACGCCCCGGCACCGCCGTCTCGCTGCTCGCCGGGAACTCCGCGGTGGTCGCCGAACGGCTGCTGAGCGGCGAGGCGGACCTGGGCTTCGTGGAGGGCCTGTCCGTCCCGGCCGGGCTCGACGGCACGGTCATCGCCCACGACCGCCTCGTCGTCGTGGTCGCCCCCGCCCACCCGTGGGCCCGCCGCCGCACCCCGCTGACCCCGGGCGAGCTGGCCGCGACCCCGCTGATCCTGCGCGAACACGGCTCCGGCACCCGCCAGGTCCTGGACGCCGCGCTCGCCGTCCACGGCCCGCTGGCCCCGCCGCTCCTGGAGCTCTCCTCGACCACCGCCGTCAAGGGCGCGGCGGAGAGCGGCGCCGGCCCCTGCGTCCTGAGCGAGCTCGCGCTCGGCGAGGAGCTGTCCGCCCGCCGCCTGGTCAAGGTCCCCATCGCCGGGGCCCGGCTGCGCCGCCAGCTGCGCGCGGTCTGGCCCTCGGGCCACCGCCCCACGGGCCCGGCCCGCGACCTGCTCACGCTGACCCGGTCGGAACCCCCTGGGACGGCGCCCTAGGGTCTTCCGGGCCGGGGTGCCGGTGGCCGCGGGCGCCGCGACGGGCGAGGACCTCGGAGTCCGCGCCGGAAAACGGGGCGACGCCGCCCGGCCGGGCACGACACCCTTGCGGGGCACGGCACCCCACCGAAAGGACGACGCATGAACACTTCGCCGCACCTGAGACGGGCCGGCGCCGAGGACGCCGCCGAGGTCACCCGGCTGCGCCGGATCATGCTCGCCTCGGCCGGAATCGTCCCGGAGCCCGACTGGACCCCGGTGTGCGAGGCGTACTTCCGCGAACGGCTCGCCGGCGACCCGCACTTCGTCGCCTATGTGATCGACGCGGGGGACCGGCTGCTGTCCAGCACGGTGGGCCAGTACATGTGGTCCCTGCCCCGGCCGGGCCGCGCCCCGTACGTCGGGCACATCGCGTCCGTCGCCACCGACCCCGGCCACCGGCGGCAGGGATACGCCCGCCGGACCTTCCGGGCCGTCCACGACCACCTGGTCGGGGCCGGGTGCTCGCGGATCAACCTGACCGCGACCCCCGAGGGCGAGGGCCTGTACCGCTCGCTGGGGTACGGAGACCCCTCCGGCCCCACCCCTCTGACGTGGACGGCCGCCACCGCACCGGACGGACCGGGAGGCACGCGCCGATGACCGCCACCGCACCGCCCGCGCAGGGCGTCCGCCTCCCTTGGTCCGGCCTGCCCGCCGCCGTACGCGAGGCCGTCGAGGACATCCTCGGCGCACCGGTCACCGAGGCCCGCAGCCAGAGCGGCGGCTTCTCGCCCGGAGTCGCGGCCCGGGTCCGGCTCGCGAACGGCGGCCGGGCCTTCGTCAAGGCGGTGAGCGCCGAGGTGAACCCGGACAGCCCCGCCATGCACCGCGCCGAGGCCCGCCTCACGGCCGCCCTGCCGCCGCACGCCCCGGCGCCCCGGCTGCTCGGCTCGTACGACGACGGCGGCTGCGTCGCCCTCGTGCTGGAGGACATCGACGGCCGCCAGCCCCGGGTGCCCTGGGACCGGGCCGAGCTGGACCGGGTCCTGACGGCCGTTGGCGCGCTCTCCCACGCCCTCACCCCGGCCCCGGCCGAGGTGACCTCGGCCGCCTGGGGCAAGTCCTCGATGTTCGACGGCTGGCGCACCCTGCACGCCGCCGGCGGCCACGCCCGCCTCGACCCCTGGGCCGCCGGCCACCTCGCCGTCCTCGCGGAGCTGGAGGCCGGCTGGCCCGAGGCCGCCGCCGGGGACACCCTCGCCCACAGCGACCTGCGCGCCGACAACATCCTGCTCACCGAGGACCGCACCGTCTTCGTGGACTGGCCGCACGCGGTGCGCGCCGCGCCCTGGTTCGACCTGCTGGTGATGCTCCCGTGCGTGGCCGCCCAGGGCTACGCCTCCGGACCGCCCGGGCCCGACCCGGACGCCCTGTTCACCGCCCACCCGCTCGGCCGGGACGCGGACCCCGACGCCGTCACCGCCGTACTCGCCGCCGTCGCCGGGTACTTCGCGGAGCACGCGCTGCGCCCCGACCCGCCCGGCCTGCCGACGCTCCGGGCCTTCCAGGCCGCCCAGGGCGCCGCCGCCCTGACCTGGCTGCGCCACCGCCTCGGCTAACCTCGCACCGCCTCCACCAGGCCCCGCACCACGCGGAAGTCGTCGCCCATCTCCGGATGCCACTGCACCCCCAGGACCCAGTGGCCGCCGGGGAGTTCGACCGCCTCCACGGTGCCGTCCGCCGCGTGCGCCGACGCCACCAGGCCGGTACCGAGCCGGTCCACGGCCTGGTGGTGGTAGGCCGGGACCTCGCACGGGGCGGGCGCCAGCGACGCGTACCGGGTGCCCGGGACCGGCGTCACCCGGTGCGAGCCGAAGACGCCCGGCGCCCCGTCCGGGCCGCCGTGGCCGTCCAGATGCTGGATCAGGGTGCCCCCGCACACCACGTTCAGCAGCTGCATCCCCCGGCACACCCCGAGCAACGGCGTCCCCGACTCCAGCGCCGCGCCGATCAGCGCCGCCTCCCAGACGTCGCGCTCCGGCGCGGGCGGCCCGGTGCGCGGGTCGCGCGCGGCCCCGTAACGCGCCGGCTCCACATCGGGACCGCCCGCCACCACCACCGCGTCCAGCCGGGCCACGGTCCGAGCGGCCGACTCCGGCTCGTCCGGCGGCAGCAGCACGGCCAGGCCGCCCGCCTCCCGCACCATGCGGGTGTAGCCGGCGGGCACCAGCGCCGCCGGCAGGTCCCATACGCCCCAGCGCGCCGAAGCCACCAGGTAGGTGCTGATCCCGACCAGCGGACGGTTCACCGGTGCCCTCCCTCGTACGGCGCGCGGAACACCCCGGCACCGTACCCACAACACCCGCCCTCGCCCTAGATTTGTACGCGCCCGCCGGCCCGCGAGGAGAGGACCCGTCCGTGTCCGACCGCACCGCCCCGCTCGCCCTCGGCGACCTGCGCCGCCTCGTGCACGGCGGGGAGATCGACACCGTCGTCCTGGCCTTCCCCGACATGCAGGGACGGCTCCAGGGCAAGCGCTTCGCCGCCCCCTTCTTCCTCGACGAGGTCGTCAGCCACGGCACCGAAGGCTGCGCCTACCTCCTCGCCGTCGACACCGACATGAACACCGTCGACGGCTACGCCATGTCCTCCTGGGACAACGGGTACGGCGACTTCGCCCTGCGCCCCGACCTCACCACCCTGCGCCGGGTGCCCTGGCACGAGGGCACCGCGCTGGTCCTCGCCGACCTCGCCTGGGCCGACGGCGCGCCCGTCACCGCCGCGCCCCGGCAGATCCTGCGCCGCCAGCTCGAACGCCTCGCCGACCACGGCTACACCGCCCACGTCGGCACCGAGCTGGAGTTCATCGTCTTCAAGGACACGTACGAGCAGGCGTGGGACCGGGCCTACCGCGACCTGACCCCCGTCAACCAGTACAACGTCGACTACTCCGTCCTGGGGACCGGCCGCGTCGAGCCCCTGCTGCGCCGCATCCGCAACGAGATGGCGGGCGCGGGCCTGGCCGTCGAGTCGGCCAAGGGCGAGTGCAACCCCGGCCAGCACGAGATCGTGTTCCGCTACGACGAAGCCCTGGTCACCTGCGACCAGCACGCCGTCTACAAGACCGGCGCCAAGGAGATCGCCGCCCAGGAGGGCATGGCGCTCACCTTCATGGCCAAATTCAACGAACGCGAGGGCAACTCCTGCCACATCCACCTCTCGCTGCGCTCCACCACCGACCCCGGACGCTCCGTCATGGCCGGGGCGGACGGCGCCATGTCACCCGTGATGCGGCACTTCCTGGCCGGTCAGCTCGCCGCCCTGCGCGACCTCTCCCTCCTCTTCGCGCCGAACATCAACTCGTACAAGCGGCTGCGCCCCGGCTCCTTCGCCCCGACCGCCGTCGCCTGGGGCCACGACAACCGCACCTGCGCCCTGCGCGTCGTCGGCCACGGCGCCTCGCTGCGCTTCGAGAACCGGCTCCCCGGCGGCGACGTCAACCCGTACCTGGCCGTCGCCGGACTCGTCGCCGCCGGCCTGTACGGCATCGAGCACGGGCTCGCACTCCCCGAACCCTGCGAGGGCAACGCCTACACCGCCGCCTACGACCACGTCCCGGCCACCCTGCGCGAGGCCGCCGCGCTCTGGGAGGAGAGCGATATCGCCCGCGAGGCGTTCGGCGAGGACGTCGTGGCGCACTACCGCACCATGGCCCGCGTCGAACTCGACGCCTTCGACGCGGCGGTCACCGACTGGGAACTGCGCCGCTCCTTCGAACGCCTGTGAGCACGACGCCTGCGAGACCACGACCGCTGTGAGGACCCCGTGATCCACGAGCACCACGTCCTGAACCCGGCGACCGAAGAGCTCGTCGCCACCGTCCCCGCCACCGCCGCCCCGGACGTCCACACCGCCGTCGTCCGCGCCACCGCCGCCCAGCTCACCTGGGCCGCGCTCGCCCCCGCCGACCGGGCCCGGCTGCTGCGCCGGTTCGCCGCCGCCGTCGACTCCCACACCGAGGAACTGGCCCGGCTGGAGGTCCGGGAGGCCGGCCACACCATCGGCAACGCCCGCTGGGAGGCCGGCAACGTCCGCGACCTGCTCGACTACGCGGCCGGGGGAGTGGAACGGCTCAACGGCCGGCAGATCCCCGTCCCCGGCGGCCTCGACCTCACGATCCTCGAACCCCTGGGCGTCGTCGGCGTCATCGCCCCCTGGAACTTCCCGATGCCTATCGCCGCCTGGGGCACCGCCCCCGCCCTCGCCGCCGGCAACGCGGTGCTCCTGAAACCCGCCGAGACCACCCCGCTCACCGCCCTCCGCCTCGCGCAGCTCGCCCTGGAGGCGGGCCTGCCCGAACACCTCTTCCAGGTCCTGCCCGGCGCGGGCGACGAGGCCGGCAACGCCCTGGTCGAACACCCGGGCGTCGCCAAGATCGTGTTCACCGGCTCCACCCGCACCGGCAAGCGGATCATGGCCAAGTGCGCCGACCGCCTCAAGCGGGTCACCCTCGAACTCGGCGGCAAGAGCCCCGGCATCGTCTTCGCCGACGCCGACATCGAGGCCGCCGCGGCCGCCGCACCCGACTCCTTCCTGGACAACGCCGGCCAGGACTGCTGCGCCCGCACCCGCATCCTCGTCCAGCGCTCCGTGTACGACCGCTTCCTGGCCCACCTCGCCCCCGCCGTCGCCGCGTACACCGTCGGCGACCCCGCCGACGAGAAGACCCGGATGGGCCCGCTCATCTCCCGTACCCAGCTCGAACGCGTACGCGGCTTCGTCCCCGAGGGCGCCGCCGCGATCCGGGGGAGCGCGCCCGAGGGGCCCGGCTTCTGGTTCCCGCCGACCGTCCTCACCGACGTCCCGGCGGACGCGCCCGTCGCCACCGAGGAGGTGTTCGGGCCCGTCGCCGTCGTGCTGCCCTTCGAGGACGAGGCGGACGCCGTACGCCTCGCCAACGCCACCGACTACGGGCTCGCCGGCTCGCTCTGGACCCGTGACGTGGGGCGCGCCCTGCGCGTGTCCCGGGCCGTCCGGGCGGGCAACCTCTCCGTCAACTCGCACGCGGCGGTGCGCTACTGGACCCCGTTCGGCGGGTTCAAGCAGTCCGGCGTCGGGCGCGAGCTGGGGCCCGACGCCCTCACCGCCTTCACCGAGACCAAGAACGTCTTCCTGAGCACGGAGGCCTGACCGCCCATGACCACGGACCACGGGACCATCTGCCGCCGCCTCGTCGGCCGCACCGCCGTCATCACCGGCGCCGGCAGCGGCATCGGCCTGGCCACCGCCCACCGGCTCGCGTCCGAGGGGGCGCACGTCGTCTGCGGCGACATCGACGCGCAGGCCGGCGAGGCGGCCGCCGAAGCGGTCGGCGGCACCTTCGTACGCGTCGACGTGACCGACCCCGGACAGGTCGCCGAGCTGTTCCGCACGGCCGACGACACCTACGGATCGGTCGACATCGCCTTCAACAACGCGGGCATCTCGCCGCCCGAGGACGACTCCATCCTCAGCACGGAGCTGGAGGCGTGGAAACGCGTCCAGGACGTCAACCTCACCTCCGTCTACCTGTGCTGCAAGGCCGCCCTGCCCTACATGCGCCGCCAGGGCCGGGGCTCCATCATCAACACCGCCTCCTTCGTGGCCCGGATGGGCGCGGCCACCTCGCAGATCTCGTACACCGCGTCCAAGGGCGGGGTCCTGGCCATGACCCGCGAACTGGGCGTCCAGTTCGCCCGCGAAGGCATCCGCGTCAACGCGCTCTGCCCCGGGCCGGTCAACACCCCGCTGCTCCAGGAGCTGTTCGCCAAGGACCCGGAGCGGGCGGCCCGCCGGCTGGTGCACATCCCGCTCGGCCGGTTCGCCGAGGCGACCGAGATCGCCGCCGCCGTGGCCTTCCTGGCGAGCGACGACTCCTCGTTCGTCAACGCCACCGACTTCCTGGTGGACGGCGGCATTTCCGGCGCCTACGTCACCCCGCTGTAGGCCGCTCTCTAGAGTGGAGCGATGAGCTACCCGACGCCGCCCGGCTGGTACCCGGACACCTCCGCGCCCGGCACCGAGCGCTGGTGGGACGGGACGGCCTGGACCGCCCACACCCGGGCGCCCGCCGCCCCGCCCGCCCACGCCCCCGCCCCGGCCCCCGCCCCGGCCCCCGCCCCGGCTCCGCGGGGCAGCGGGAGCGCCCGGGCCGTCGCCCTCGTGGCCGCCGGCGCGGTCGTCGTCGGCGCCGCCGTGACCGGGGCCGTGCTCCTCACCCGGAACGACGACCCGGCGGCCCCGGCCGCCCACGCCTCGCAGTCGCCCACCCGGACCGGCACCGACGGGGTCCCCGGCGACGACGACCCCACACCGGACGGCACACCCGTGCACGAGGACGCCGACGTGCTCACCGACCAGCTCAACGGCATCACGCTGCCCATCCCGGACGGCTGGGAGCGGCCGGAGCGCACCTCGGGCCAGCTCCTCACGATGCGCACCGAGAAGTCGTACGACTGCCCCGGCGCGTCCTCCTCGTACTGCTACCCCGGCACCGTCACCACCCGGACCCCCGGCGGCACCGACGCCACCACCCCCGAAGCCCTCGCCCAGGAGGACATCGGCGAAGCCGCCGACCGCGCCTACGACGAGGACATCCTCGGCCGGCGCACCCACGGCGGCATCACCGGCCACCGGCAGACCGCCGCCGGCGAGGTCACCGTGGCCGGCCGCACCGGCTACTACATCCGCTGGAAGGTCACCACCGCCAACGGCCCCGGCGGCTACGTTCAGTCCCTCGCTTTCCCCTCACCCGTCGGCAGTGAGTCGCCCGTCATCGTGCGGTACGCCTTCGACGCGGGACCCGACGGGCCGCCGCTGGCCCTCATGGACACCCTCACGAAGGGCATCCGCCCCATCGGAGGCACGGCCACGGACGGCGGCGTCGGCAGCTCCGTCGAACGCACGCCCTAGAGGAACGTACGGCCTTCGCCCCGGTACGTGGGAACCGTCGCCGTCACCCGGTCGCCCTCGATCAGGTGCAGCGCGTCGAACCGCTCGCACAGCTCACCGGCCTTCGCGTGCCGGAACCACACCTTGTCACCGATCAGCAGATCGTCGGCCGGGGCACCGAGCAGCGGGGTCTGCACCTCGCCCGGGCCCTCCTGCGGGTCGTAGCGCAGCCCCTCCGGGAGATACGGGACCGGCAGCCGGTCCGCCCCGGCCGCGCCCGACGCCGGATAGCCGCCCCCGAGCACCGTGACCACGCCCACGCCCGGCCGCCGCACCACGGGCTGCGCGAACAGGGCCGCCGGGCGGGCGGTGAACGAGGTGTAGTTGTCGAACAGGCGCGGCACGTACAGCCCCGAACCGGCGGCGATCTCCGTCACCGCGTCCTCCGCCGCCGTGTGCTGCACGCTGCCCGTACCGCCGCCGTTCACGAACTCCAGGTCCGGCGCGACGGCCCGGACCGCCCGCACCACCTCGGCCCGCCGGGCCGCCAGCTCCTTCCGGGCCGTGGCCTGCATCAGCCGGATCGCCCTGGACCGCAGCGGACGCCCCGCCACCGCGTCCCCGACACCCGCGATGTGCCCCTCGTACGCCATCAGCCCGACCAGCCGGAAACCGGGGCGCCGGACCACCGACCTGGCCAGGTCGGCCAGCTGGGCGGGGGAGCGCAGCGGCGACCGCAGGGCCCCGATCCGGACCCGGCCGCCGAGCATCCGCAGCGAGGTGTCCAGCTCCAGGCAGACCCGGATCTCCTGGGTGCCGCCCGCCCGCGCCGCGTCGATCAGGTCGAGCTGGGCGTGGTCGTCCACCATCACCGTCACGGCGGCGGCGAGCTTCGGATCGGCGGCCAGCTCCGCGTACGCCGGGCGGTCGGCGGAGGGGTAGGCCAGGAGCACGTCGTCGAACCCGGCCCGGGCCAGCCACAGCGACTCCGCGAGCGTGAACGACATGATGCCGGCGAAGCCGGGCCGCGCCAGCACCCGCTCCAGCAGGGCCCGGCAGCGCACCGACTTGCTCGCCACCCGGACCGGCTTGCCCGCCGCCCGGCGGACGAGATCGTCCGCGTTGGCGTCGAACGCCTCCAGATCCACGACGGCGACGGGAGCGTCGAGATGGGCGGTGGCCCGGTCGTAACGGGCCCGGTCAGTGGCTCGGGCAGTCATGGCCGCAGCTTGCCAGACGGTTCTACCGCTGGGTAGGGGGAAGATCCGTGCAGATCCGCCGGTGCCCGGACCGCCCGCTCCCACCAGGGTCTCCCCAGCCCGTAGAGTGACGCCCACGCGGCGAACGGGGCCCCGTCCGCAGGCGGGGGGACGCGCGGTACGGAACGGACCAGGGGGGCGGATGAGCACCGAAGCACGGCGCTCCCCCGTCCCGCCCCGCCCGACGCCCCCGCCCCGCCCGGACGCACCGCCGCCGGCCGCCGCCGAGCAGGACCCGCCGCGACCGTCCCCGGCCCGGGACGCGACCGCCCCGGCACCGCACAGGGGGCCCGCACCGGCCTCCGCCCACTGGCCGCCCCCCGCCGCCCCACCACCCGAATCCCCGGCCCGGCCGCGCCGCCCCCGCCGGACCGTGGCCGCCGGGGTCTGCGGTGTGCTCGGCCTCGGGCTGATCGCCGGGGCCGCCGTCGGCACCCGGCTCACCGGCGGCCCCGACGACGGTCCCGCCGCCCGCAGCGCGTACACCGTGGGCCGGGAAGCCTGGCACAGCATCCCCGTGGACTCCCTCTTCCCCCGCACCCTGAAGGGCGACGGCGCAGGGCCCGGCGGCGCCGACCGGGTCTGGACGAGGCTCGCCGTCGCGCCCGACAGCGGCTGCGCCGACGCACTGGACCCGCTGCTCGCCAAGACGCTGCGCACGGTCGGCTGCGCCCACGTCCTGCGCGCCACCTACACCGACGCGACCGCCAGCAGCGTCACCACCGTCGGGCTCGCCTTCACCGAGGCCGACCCCGACGCGATGCGGGGCCTCGGCGCCCGGTTCGCCGGCCGGCACCTCGACCGCCGCACCGACCTGCTGCCCCGCACCTACCCCGTGAAGGACAGCCCCGCCGCCTCCTTCGGCGCCCGGCAGCGCGCCAGCTGGTCCGTCCACGTCCTGACCGGGATTCCGGTCGTCGCCTTCGCCGTGTCCGGATTCGCCGACGGACGCGTGAGCAGCCCGCCGCAGCCCGCCGACCGGGCCATGGCCACCGGCGCCACCACCCCCGCCGCGCAGGCCGGTCTCGGCCACGAGGCCAAGGGCCTGTCCGACGGGGTCGAGCGCGCGCTGCGCACCCACGTGGCCCACCTCACGGAGCAGCCGGAATGAAACACGCCCTGGGCGTCCTCTGCGCGGCCACCGCCCTCGCCCTGCTCCCCGCGACCCCCGCCGGGGCCGACACCATCCGGGCCCAGCAGTGGGGCCTGGCCGCGCTGCACACCGACCGGGCCTGGGAGACCACGCGCGGCGAGGGCGTCACCGTCGCCGTCGTCGACACCGGCGTCGACGGCAGTCTGCCGGACCTCGCCGGCCAGGTCCTGCCCGGCAAGGACCTCATCGGCTTCGGTGCCGGGCGCGGCGACAAGGCATGGGCCAGGCACGGCACGGCCATGGCCGGGATCATCGCGGGCCGGGGCCACGGCAGCGGACGCGCCGACGGGGTCCTCGGCATCGCGCCCGAGGCCAAGATCCTCCCGGTCCGCGTCATCCTCGAAGCGAGCGACCCGGACCGCGCGGAGGCCCGCAGGACCCGGGGCACCGCGCTCGCCGACGGCATCCGCTGGGCCGCCGACCACGGCGCCGACGTCATCAACCTCTCGCTCGGCGACGACAGCGAGTCCGCGCACCCCGAGCCCGGCGAGGACGCCGCCGTCCAGTACGCCCTGCGGAAGGGCGCCGTCGTCGTCGCCTCGGCCGGCAACGGAGGCGAGAAGGGCGACCACATCTCGTACCCCGCCGCCTACCCCGGGGTGATCGCCGTCGCGGCCGTGGACCGGTACGGCACCCACGCCTCGTTCTCCACCCGCCGCTGGTACGCCACCGTGAGCGCCCCCGGCGACGACATCGTCGTACCGGCGCCCGACCGCAAGTACTACGTGGAGTGGGGCACGTCCGCCGCCGCCGCGTTCGTCTCCGGGGCGGTGGCCCTCGTGAAGTCCGCGCACCCCGGGCTCACGCCCGCGCAGATCAGGAAGCTGCTCACCGACACCGCGCGCGACGCCCCCGCCGGTGGCCGCGACGACGCACGCGGCCACGGGATCGTCGACCCGGCCGCGGCCATCGAGGCGGGCGGCGGCCTCCGCTCCGACACCGCGCGCGGCGACTCCGCCCCGGCCGGCTACCGCAAGCGGTACTTCGGCGCCGGGCCCACGCCCGAGCCCGGGGACGACGGACCGGCCGGATGGCTCGCCCCGGCCGCCGGGGGCCTCGGCCTGCTCCTGCTCGCGGCCGGCGCGCTGCTGTGGCGCGGGCGCTCCCCCTTCACCCGGAACCGCTGACCGGGCCCCGCCGGCCAGGCACTACGCTCGCCCTGTGGCGCAGAAGAACATCCCGGACCCCGGTTACTCCGACGACGACGGCACCGCCGACCCCGCCCTGGCCTCGGCGCTCGCCGCCTGGGCCGAGGACCGCACCGCCGTCGCGCCGGTCCTCGAAGCGCTGAAGGGAGCCCGGCTCCTGGTGCCCGTCGTGGCCGTCCTCGGCGAGGTGGAGGAGGACGAGCGGGGTCTGCGGCGCGAGAAGACCAGTGACATGGCCGTGCCCACCCTCCAGGCCGGGGACCGCCGCGCCCTGCCCGCCTTCACCTCCACCGCGTCGCTGGCCCGGTGGGACCCGCAGGCCCGCCCCGTCGCCGTACCCCTGCACCAGGCGCTCCAGGCCGCCGCGCACGAGAAGGCCGACACCGTGGTGCTCGACCTCGCCGGGCCGGTGGCCTTCGAGCTGACCGGGTCCGCCCTGCGCGCCCTCGCCGAGGGCCGCGCCAGCGCGGACCCGCTGGACGACCCCGCGGTCACCGCCGCCGTCCGCGCGGCCGTCGCCGCCGAGCCCGCCGTGCTCCGCGCGCATCTCGGCCCCGGCAGCGCCGACGGCACCCTCGCGCTGGTCCTGGCGGCGGACGCCGACCCGGCCCAGGCGGCGGGCCGCGTCGCCCGCGCCCTGGCGGCCGACGAGGTGCTGCGCGCCCGGCTGGTCCGCGGCCTGGACCTCGCGCTGCTCCCGGCCGGGGCGCGCACGCCGGGTGAGCCCTTGTTCACGCGCTGACCGCCCGTACGGTTCAGCGCGCGCGAAACCGAACACAGCCGCAGAATTGCGAAGAAAAGGGATGATCTTCGCGAGGTGGTTGTATGCAGATGCGGACAGCCGTGTCGGAGTTCCTCGGCACCCTGCTGCTGGTCTTCTTCGGCGTCGGCTCGGCGGTGCTGTGCACCGAGTTCATCGGGGTCGTGGGCATCGCCCTCTCCTTCGGCTTCGTGCTCCTCGCCCTCGCCTACGCCCTCGGTCCGATCTCGGGCTGCCACATCAACCCGGCGGTCACGCTCGGCATGCTGACCGCCCGGCGGATCGACGTGCGCACGGCCGTGACGTACTGGATCGCGCAGTTCACCGGCGGCATCGCCGGCGCGGCGCTGCTGTTCCTGCTGGCCAAGCAGGTGCCGGGGCTGAAGACGAGCGGGCACTTCGGGAGCAACGGCTACGGCGACCGCTCCGACGTCCACATCAACCTCGGCGGCGCCTTCCTCGCCGAGGTGGTGCTCACCTTCCTGCTGGTCTTCGTGGTCCTCGCGGTGACCCACAAGGTGGCGGTCGTCGGCTTCGACGGGCTGCCCATCGGCATCGCCCTGGCGGTGATCCACCTGGTCGGCATCCCGCTCACCGGCACCTCGGTCAACCCGGCCCGGAGCCTCGGTCCCGCCCTGTTCGCGGGCGGCGCGGCCCTCTCCCAGCTGTGGCTGTTCATCGTGGCCCCGCTGGTGGGCGGCCTCCTCGCGGCGCTCGCCCACCGGCTGACGCACCCCTCCCTGCGCGGCGGGGAGACGGCCGCGGAGGTCTGACCCCTGCCCGAAGCGCGTGAGCCCCCCGCCGGAAGGACCGGCGGGGGGCTCACGGACATACGGAAGGAAAGGGGGACCCGGCGCTCAGCCGAAGACCGGGCCGGTGTACTTCTCGCCCGGGCCCTGCCCCGGCTCGTCCGGCACGAGCGACGCCTCGCGGAAGGCCAGCTGGAGGGACTTCAGGCCGTCGCGCAGCGGGGCGGCGTGGAAGGAGCTGATCTCGGTGGTGCTGGCGTCCAGCAGGCCGGCCAGCGCGTGGACCAGCTTGCGGGCCTCGTCCAGGTCCTTGTGCGCGTCGCCGTCCTCGGTCAGGCCGAGCTTCACGGCGGCGGCGCTCATCAGGTTGACGGCGACCGTCACGATCACCTCGACGGCGGGCACCTCCGCGATGTCGCGGGCCATCTCGTCGAAGCCGGGGGAATCACTGCTGGGGGTCGCGTCACTCATGCGCCTTACGATAGGCCCCCGGCGGCCGGCCTCCGCCCGCGGGAGCCGGTGCGCACGCCGGTTGGTGCCCGCCCCGCCGAGCTGCTAACCTAGGGTGACGACCGGCCGGACAGCTATGTGCCCGGCCCACAAGTGGAGGCTCCGCTCTCCCACCTGGCCGCCCTCAGGGCGGCGGGTCACCGGTCAGGTGGTGCCCATCGTTCCGTACGGACGATGGAGCCGCCCGATGCGCCCCGCGGTTCACCGTGGCGGTGTTCCGGTTTTCCAGGAGCCCCGCCTGTGTCCCGTTCGGGGCATTTTTCTTGCTCCGATGCGGTTGGTCTGTCTGAAACAGACGTTACGCGGCTGTCCGCCAGGCGGTCGCGTGGTGCTACCGAGGAGGATCCATCAGCGCCGAGCCCCGCATCAACGACCGGATTCGCGTGCCCGAGGTGCGACTTGTCGGTCCCAGCGGCGAGCAGGTCGGGATTGTGCCGCTTGCCAAGGCCCTGGAACTCGCACAGGAGTACGACCTCGACCTGGTCGAGGTGGCGGCAACCGCCCGTCCGCCCGTGTGCAAGCTCATGGACTACGGGAAGTTCAAGTACGAGTCGGCCATGAAGGCCCGTGAAGCGCGCAAGAACCAGGCGCACACGGTCATCAAGGAGATGAAGCTCCGGCCGAAGATCGACCCGCACGACTATGACACCAAGAAGGGTCACGTCGTCCGGTTCCTCAAGCAGGGCGACAAGGTCAAGATCACGATCATGTTCCGCGGTCGTGAGCAGTCCCGCCCCGAGCTGGGCTTCCGGCTGCTCCAGCGTCTCGCTTCGGACGTGGAGGAACTCGGCTTCATCGAGTCCAACCCGAAGCAGGACGGCCGGAACATGATCATGGTTCTGGGCCCGCACAAGAAGAAGACCGAAGCCATGGCCGAGGCCCGCGAGGCCCAGGCCGCCCGCAAGGCGGAGCGCCAGGGGAACAACACCCCCGACGCCGCGCCCGCGGAGAAGGCCCCCGAGGCTCCGGCCGAGGCGGCGCCCGAGGCCGAGACACCTTCCGAGGCGTGACCGCGGGGGGTGCCACCCAGGCACCCCCGGGTCCCCCCCGGAACCACCACCAAGATCTGACGCCCCTGCAGTCCGGTGCCCGCACCGAGAGGGGCGCCACTGACGAGGAGAGAACGGCGCGATGCCGAAGAACAAGACGCACAGCGGTGCCAGCAAGCGCTTCAAGATCACCGGCTCCGGCAAGGTGCTCCGCGAGCGGGCCGGCAAGCGCCACCTGCTCGAGCACAAGTCGTCCAAGAAGACGCGCTCGCTGACCGGCACGGTCGTCGCGGCTCCGGCCGACGCCAAGAAGGTCAAGAAGCTTCTCGGCAAGTGAGGCCGTCGTCCCCGGTGAGCCCGGGGACACGCCCTCGATCCGACCGGGACCAATTCGTTTCCGGGTCGTGTGAGTACGACCACGGCCCCGCTACAAGGAGTTAACAAGTGGCACGCGTCAAGCGGGCAGTCAACGCCCACAAGAAGCGCCGGGCGATCCTCGAGCAGGCCAGCGGTTACCGCGGTCAGCGTTCGCGCCTGTACCGCAAGGCCAAGGAGCAGGTCACCCACTCCCTGGTCTACAACTACAACGACCGCAAGAAGCGCAAGGGCGACTTCCGTCAGCTCTGGATTCAGCGCATCAACGCGGCTGCCCGCCAGAACGGCATGACGTACAACCGCCTCATCCAGGGTCTGAAGGCCGCCAACATCGAGGTGGACCGCAAGATCCTGGCCGAGCTCGCGGTCAACGACGCCAACGCGTTCGCCGCCCTCGTCGAGGTCGCCCAGAAGGCCCTCCCGAGCGACGTCAACGCCCCGAAGGCCGCCTGACCCCCAGGCCGCACTTCCTGGTTTGAGCCGGACCCGCAGGCGCTCGCCGTCTGCGGGTCCGGTGCGTTGCACCCCCGGCTCCACCCGCCACGACCCGCACCCTCGTACGCAGAGAGGCTCGCCGCCGATCATGGGCATCCCCGAACTGATCTCCCCGCGTTCGCCGCGGGTCGCCGCCGCCCGGCGGCTGGCCCGGCGCAACTTCCGCGGCAAGGAGCGCAGGTTCATCGCCGAGGGGCCGCAGGCCGTGCGCGAGGCCGCCGAGCACCGGGGCGACGACGGACAGCCGACCCTGGTCGAACTCTTCGCCACCGTCGAGGCCGCCGACCGCTACGCCGCCATCGTCGACGCCGCCCACGCGGCCGGCGCCCGCGTCCACCTCGCCGGTCCCGACGTCCTGGCCGACGTCTCCCAGACCGTCACCCCGCAGGGCCTCATCGGGGTCTGCCGCTTCCTCGACTCGCCCTTCGACGCGATCCTCGCGGCCCGGCCCAGGCTCGTCGCCGTCCTGGCCCACGTCCGCGACCCCGGCAACGCCGGCACGGTGCTGCGCTGCGCCGACGCGGCGGGCGCCGACGCGGTGGTCCTGACCGACGCCTCCGTCGACCTGTACAACCCCAAGTCGGTGCGGGCCTCGGTCGGTTCGCTCTTCCACCTGCCGGTCGCCGTGGGCGTCCCCGTCGAACAGGCCGTACACGGGCTGCGCGAGGCGGGCGTCCGCATCCTGGCCGCCGACGGGGCGGGCGCGGACGACCTGGACGACGAACTGGACGCCGGCACCATGGGCGGACCCACCGCCTGGGTCTTCGGCAACGAGGCGTGGGGCCTGCCGGAGGAGACCCGCGCCCTGGCCGACGCCGTGGTACGGGTGCCGATCCACGGCAAGGCGGAGAGCCTGAACCTCGCCACCGCCGCCGCCGTCTGCCTCTACGCCTCCGCGCGCGCCCAGCGCCCCCGCCGCACCACCGGCTGAGCCCTCTCCGCGCCCTCCACTTCGACGGAGAGCCGCCACAGGGTGTCGCTGCGTCACCAACGACTAGTAGGGTGACGCACTCGGGGGCCCACTGCACCGGTTCGAGAGTGGGGTACGGGAATGGCTGTCGGCATGAGCGGGCCGCGCGCGGCACACGCGGCTGTCGTGCGCGCCGACGGCGGACCTCAGGGCCCCGCCGTCACGGACGCCGCGGCGGGCGGCCTCGGGCTGGACCCCGACGACCTCCCCGACGGGCTCGTCGTCGCCGACGGGACCGGCCGGATCATCTGCTTCAACGCCGCCGCCGTCCGCATCACCGCCGTGCCCAAGGCCGCCGCCCTCGGCCGCCCGGTGGAGCAGGTGCTGCCGCTCGAAGACCTCAAGGGCCGCCGCTGGTGGGAGCTGACCGACCCGTACGGCGGCCTCGCCACCCGGACCGGCCAGCCCGAGCGCAACCTCCTGCTGCCCGGCGGGCGCGAGGTCCTGGTCTCCGCCCGCTATGTGCGCGAGGCCCCCACCGGCCCCGTCCGCCGCCTGGTCGTCAGCCTGCGCGGCACGGAGGCCCGCCGCCGCACCGAGCGCAGCGACGCCGAGCTCATCGCGACCGTCGCCCACGAACTGCGCTCGCCGCTGACCTCGGTCAAGGGCTTCACGGCGACGCTCCTGGCCAAGTGGGAACGTTTCACCGACGACCAGAAGCGCCTGATGCTGGAAACGGTGTACGCCGACGCCAACCGGGTCACCCGCCTCATCACCGAGCTCCTGGACATCTCCCGGATCGACTCCGGCCGCCTGGAGCTGCGCCGCCAGCCCGTCGACCTGTCCGCCGCCGTCGAGCGCCACGTGCAGGCGCACACCGCGGCCGGCCAGGACCCCGGCCGCTTCCTCGTCCGCACCTGCCAGCCGCTGCCCGCGGTGTGGGCCGACCCGGACAAGGTCGACCAGGTGCTCGGCAACCTGCTGGAAAACGCGGTGCGGCACGGCGAGGGAACTGTCACCATCGACGTGGCACCCGCACCGGCGAAGAGCGACGAGAGGGGAGCGGCCGTCACCGTGAGCGACGAAGGTCCCGGCATCCCCGAGGAGTCCATGAGCCGCGTCTTCACCCGCTTCTGGCGGGGCAGCAAGCGCGGCGGCACGGGCCTGGGCCTCTACATCGTCAAGGGCATCGTCGAGGCTCACGGCGGTACCATCACGGTCGGCCGCGGCCCCGGAGGCGGCGCGGAGTTCCGATTTATGCTGCCCGTGAGCACGCCGGCCTACCTGAGTTAAGGCCCCGAGCGGCCCACGGGCGCCCCACCCGCCCCGCGACCCTTAGACTCGACCCTTGGCACCTTTGCGTCCTCCGGTCTTCGAGCGAGGTCACGGGGGTCCGGGAGTATCCCCCGGTAAGCGCAGCACTCAGCCAATCGGAAGTACGGGAAGAGATGTCGGCACCGAACAAGTCGTACGACCCAGTCGAGGTCGAGGCACTGAAACCGGAAGAGATCGAGCGCATCCGGGACGAGGCGCTCGCCGCCTTCGCCGCCGCGGGTGACCTCGACGCGCTCGCCCAGGCGAAGACCGCGCACACCGGTGGCACCTCGCCCCTGTCGCTCGCCAACCGCGAGATCGGCGCACTGCCCCCGCAGGCCAAGGCCGAGGCCGGCAAGCGCGTCGGCCAGGCCCGCGCCGCCGTGGGCCGCGCCCTCGCGGCCCGCCAGGCGGAGCTGGAGGCCGAGCGTGACGCCCGCGTGCTGGTCGAGGAGGCGGTGGACGTCACCCTGCCCTACGACCGCACCCCGGCCGGCGCCCGCCACCCGCTGACGACCTTCATGGAGCGCGTCGCCGACGTCTTCGTGGCCATGGGCTACGAGATCGCCGAGGGCCCCGAGGCCGAGGCCGAGTGGTTCAACTTCGACGCCCTCAACTTCGTGCCCGACCACCCGGCCCGGCAGATGCAGGACACCTTCTTCGTCCAGGGCGCCGACGGCGCGAAGAACGACGAGTCCGGTGTCGTCCTGCGTACGCACACCTCCCCGGTCCAGGCCCGTACCCTGCTCGACCGCGAGCCCCCCGTCTACGTCGTCTGCCCCGGCCGCGTCTACCGCACCGACGAGCTCGACGCCACGCACACCCCGGTCTTCCACCAGATCGAGCTGCTCGCCGTGGACGAGGGCCTGACCATGGCCGACCTGAAGGGCACCCTCGACCACATGGTCCAGGCGCTCTTCGGCCCGGACATGAAGACCCGGCTGCGGCCGAACTTCTTCCCGTTCACCGAGCCGTCCGCCGAGATGGACATGGTCTGCTACGTCTGCCGCGGCGCCTCCGTCGGCAACCCGGACCGCCCCTGCCGCACCTGCGGCAGCGAGGGCTGGATCGAGCTCGGCGGCTGCGGCATGGTCAACCCCAAGGTGCTCACCGCCTGCGGCGTCGACCCCCGGAAGTACAGCGGATTCGCCTTCGGGTTCGGCATCGAACGGATGCTGATGTTCCGCCACAACGTCGAAGACATGCGAGACATGGTCGAAGGTGACGTCCGGTTCACCCGGCCCTTCGGGATGGAGATCTGATGCGCGTCCCGCTTTCCTGGCTGCGGGAATACGTCGACCTGCCGGCCACCGAGACCGGCCGCGACGTGCAGGCCAAGCTGGTCGCCGTCGGCCTGGAGGTCGAGACGGTCGAGCAGACCGGTGCCGGCCTCACCGGCCCCCTGGTCGTCGGACAGGTGCTGACCATCGAGGAGCTGGAGGGCTTCAAGAAGCCGATCCGCTTCTGCACGGTCGACGTCGGCACCGCCAACGGCACCGGCGAACCGCAGGAGATCGTCTGCGGCGCCCGCAACTTCGCCGTCGGCGACAAGGTCGTCGTGGTCCTGCCCGGCGCCGTGCTCCCCGGCGACTTCGCGATCGCCGCCCGCAAGACGTACGGCAAGACCTCGCACGGCATGATCTGCTCCGCCGACGAGCTCGGCATGGGGGACGACGGCACCCACGGGATCATCGTGCTCCCGCCCGAGTACGAGGTCGGCACCGACGCGATCGAGCTCCTGGAGCTCCGCGACGAGGTCCTGGACATCGCCGTCACGCCCGACCGCGGCTACTGCCTGTCCATGCGCGGCGTCGCCCGCGAGGCCGCCGTCGCCTACGGCCTGCCGCTGCGCGACCCGGCGCTCCTGGACGTGCCCGCGCCCAACGCCTACGGCTACCCGGTCAAGGTCTCCGACCCCCTCGGCTGCTCCCGCTTCACCGCGCGCACCGTCGTCGGACTCCAGCCCGAGGCCCGCACCCCGATCTGGATGCAGCGCCGGCTGCAGAAGGCGGGCATGCGCCCGATCTCGCTCGCCGTCGACGTCACCAACTACGTGATGCTGGAACTCGGCCAGCCGCTGCACGCCTACGACCGGACCCGGATCGACGGCCCGATCGGGGTCCGCCGCGCCGAGCAGGGCGAGAAGCTCACCACGCTGGACGGCGCGGTCCGCGTCCTGGACTCCGGCGACCTCGTCATCACCGACAACCGCGGCCCCATCGGCCTCGCGGGCGTCATGGGCGGCGCGGACACGGAGATCGCCGACGCCGCCGAGGGCGCGCACACCGCCGAGGTGGTCATCGAGGCCGCGCACTTCGACGCGATCTCGATCGCCCGCACCGCGCGCCGCCACAAGCTGCCCTCCGAGGCGTCCAAGCGCTTCGAGCGCGGCGTCGACCCGCAGGCCGCCGCCGCTGCCGCGCAGCGCACCGTCGACCTGCTGGTCCTCCTGGCCGGCGGCACCGCCGAGGCGGGCGTCACCGAGGTCAGCGCCCCGTCCGCGCCCCGCACCATCACGATGCCGGCCGACCACCCCGACAAGGTCGCCGGCGTGGCCTACGGCCGCGAGACCGTCGTCCGCCGCCTCCAGGAGGTCGGCTGCGACGTCTACGGGCAGGACGAGCTCCTGGTCACCACGCCGTCCTGGCGACCCGACCTCACCGAGCCGAACGACCTGGCCGAAGAGGTCATCCGCCTGGAGGGCTACGAGAACCTGCCCTCCACGCTCCCGACGCCGCCCTCCGGCCGCGGCCTCACCGACCGCCAGCGGCTCCACCGCCGCGTCGGCAGGGCGCTCGCGGGCGCCGGTTACGTCGAGGCGCTGAACTACCCGTTCATCGGCGAGGCGGTCCTCGACCAGCTCGGCCTGGAGGCGGACGACGCCCGCCGCCGCACGGTCAAGCTGGTCAACCCGCTCTCCGACGAGGAGCCCTCGCTGCGCACCACGCTGCTGCCGGGCCTCCTCGGCGCACTGCGGCGCAACGACGGCCGCGGCAGCCACGACCTCGCGCTCTTCGAGACCGGTCTCGTCTTCAGGCCCACCGGCCAGGAGACCAAGCCCGTCCGTCTGCCCGTCGACCGCCGCCCCTCGGACCAGGACATCGCGGCGCTCGACGCCGCGCTCCCGCGTCAGCCGCGCCGCGCCGCCGTCGTCCTCGCGGGCGCCCGCGAGCAGGCCGGCTGGTGGGGCGAGGGCCGCCCGGCCGACTGGGCGGACTCCGTCGAGGCCGCGCGTGCCGTCGCCCGCGAGGCCGGGGTCGAGGTCACCGTCCGCGCCGACCGGCACGCCCCCTGGCACCCGGGCCGCTGCGCCGCGCTGTACGTGACCGTGGCCGGCCAGGAGACCCTGTTCGGGCACGCGGGCGAGCTGCACCCGCGCGTGATCAAGGAGCTGCACCTCCCCGAGCGCACCTGCGCCATGGAGGTCGACCTCGACATTCTGGAGCAGGCCGTCGACGGCGTCCTGCGGGCCCCGCGGATCTCCACCTTCCCGGTGGCGACCCAGGACGTCGCGCTGGTCGTCGGCGAGGACGTGCCGGCCGCCGACGTGGAGCGCGCGCTCCGCGAGGGCGCGGGCGAACTGCTGGAGTCGCTGCGGCTGTTCGACGTCTTCACCGGCGAGCAGATCGGCGCGGGCAGCAAGTCCCTGGCGTACGCGCTGCGCTTCCGCGCCACCGACCGGACGCTGACGGTCGATGAAGCGAGCGCCGCCCGTGACGCGGCGGTGGCCCTGGCCGCCGAGCGTACGGGCGCGGTGCTGCGCGGAGCGTAGTCACCGCGCGAAGCACGAGAAGGAGGGGCGTGTCCGGCCACCGGACACGCCCCTCCTGTGTGCTCGCCGTCCGCCTCCGCCGCGGAGTGTCGGGCAGGCCGGCGGGGGGACCGCGCGGCTGCGGGCCGCCTTGCTGTACGAGGGGGAGCAGACGGCCCGTCCGCGCCCTGCGAGGGCATTCATTCAAGCGAGCCGCCGGCCGCTCCGGCAGCGTGCGCGGAGGGACGGTTCGGGCATTCCGTTCACACCCCGTGTGAATCGTGCTCCACTGGGGCGACACGTCCTGGCGTGCCGAACCACCGGAGGGGCACATGGGGCCGAGGGAGCCCAATACCGCGCTGGAGGCCCTGATCGAGGAGGCCGGTGTCTCCCGGGCGGGACTGGCCGCCCATGTGAACCGGGCCGGCCGGGCGCGCGGTCTCGGACTGCGGTACGAACACACCGCCGTCGCCCGCTGGCTGAAGGGCCAGCGCCCGCGCGGCCAGGTGCCCGACCTGATCTGCGAGGTACTGGGAAACCGCCTGCGCAGGGCCGTGTCGCTGGACGACATCGGCATGGCGGTCCCCGACGGCGGCCACCCGCCCGTCCGGGGCTCCTCGCTCACCGGCTTCGTGGAACGGGCCACCGGGGTGTGGCGCTGCGACGCCCAGCAGCGCCCGCACGTCGTCACCGCTCCGGCGGTCACCGGGACCGGTGCCGTGATGCCCGTCTGGGAGTGGGAGAACCCGCCGGAGGACGCCGATGTGTCGAGGGCCGGGCCGTCCGGGGTCGGCGCGGCCGATCTGGAAACCCTGCGGGCCGCCCGTGACCACTACGAACTGATGTACCGCAGGGCGGGCGGGATCGCGACGCGGGCGCGCGTCGTCGGCTTCCTCAACGCCGGGGCCGCCCCGCTGCTGCGCGGCGGCTACAGCGACGCGACGGGCCGTCAGCTGCACCGCGCGACGGGCGCGTTGGTGGCCGTGGCGGGCATCTGCGCCTACGACTCCGACGCACACGGTCTCGCCCAGCGCTACTTCCACCAGGCGCTGCGGCTGGCCAAGGCGAGCGGGGACCGGGCGCTCGGCGGCTATGTGATCGCGCTGCTGGTCAACCAGTCGCTGTTCCTCGCCGAGTTCCGCCAGTCCGTCGCCTTCGCCGAGGCCGCCCTGCGCGCGGCCGGCCGCGAGATCACCCCCGCGCTCGCGGCCGACCTGCACGCGATGCAGGCCAAGGCGTACGCCCGGCTCGGGGACCGGGGCAGCGCGCTGGCGTGCATCGGCCGCGCCGAGTCCGAGGCCGCCCGCATCAGGCCGGGCCGGGAGCCGGACGAGACGGGCTACGTGCAGCCGGGCCTGGTCGATGTGCAGGTGGCGGAGGCGCTGCTGAGCCTCGGGGACCTGCCGGCCGCCCGGGAGCACGCGGTGGCGGCGGTCCGCAGCCCCGCGCACGACCGGGGCCGGGTCCATCGCCTCGCCGTGCTCACCACGGTCGAGCTGCGCCGGGGCGAGGCGGACCGGGCGGCGGCCACGGCGGTCGAGATGGCGGACCGGGCCCGGGGCATGGAGTCGCAGCGGCTGCGGGACCGGCTGCTGGCGGTCCGCGCGGAGCTGGCCGCCGGCGGGAGCGCCGACGCGGAACGGGCGGCTGCCCGCGTGGAGGGGGCGCTGCGCGTACCGCTGTGAGCGGAAGTCTGCTGCGATACGGCCACCGGCGATCGAAAGGTGGCAGAACCGTGCAGTGGACGAACCTGAACGAGCAACCCGTGTATGAGAACCGTTGGTTCCGGGTCAACCTGGCCGATGTCGAGCTTCCCGGCGGCGGCCGGCTCGACCACTTCGTCATCCGGCTGCGCCCGGTGGCCGCGGCCACCGTCGTCAACGCGGCGAACGAGGTGCTGCTGCTGTGGCGGCACCGCTTCATCACCGACAGCTGGGGCTGGGAGCTGGCGGCGGGCGTCGTGGAGGACGGCGAATCACCGGCGGTGGCGGCGGCCCGCGAGATGGAGGAGGAGACCGGCTGGCGCCCCGGCCCGCTCAACCCGCTGCTGACCGTGGAACCCTCCAACGGCCTCACCGACGCCCGGCACCACTTCTACTGGGGCGAGGAGGCCGACTGGACGGGCGAACCGCGCGACGCCTTCGAATCCTCGCGCCGCGAGTGGATACCCCTGAAGCTGATCCCCGACCTGGTCGCCCGCGGCGAGGTCCCGGCGGCGGGCATGGCGGCCGGCCTGCTGATGCTGCACCACTTACGACTGGGCTGAGCCGCGTCCCGTACGCGCGAGGGCTCCGCGGCCCCCGCGCGTACGGGTCCGAGGCGTCACGCGTACGGGTAGAACCCCGACCCCGTCTTCCGGCCCAGCCGGCCCGCGTCGACCATGCGCTGGAGCAGCGGGGGAGCGGCGTACAGGGGCTCCTTGTACTCGGCGTACATCGAGTCCGCGACCGAGGCGACCGTGTCCAGGCCGATGAGGTCCGCGAGCTTGAGCGGGCCCATCGGGTGGGCGCAGCCCATCTCCATGCCGTTGTCGATGTCCTCGCGGCTGGCGATGCCCGACTCGAACATCCGGATCGCCGAGAGCAGGTACGGAATCAGCAGGGCGTTCACGACGAAACCGGAGCGGTCCTGGGCGCGGATCGGGTGCTTGCCCAGTATGTCCTGGACCACGGCCTCGGAGCGCTTGATCGTCTCGTCCGAGGTGGTCAGCGCGGGGATCAGCTCCACGAGCCGCTGCACCGGCGCCGGGTTGAAGAAGTGGATGCCGATGACCTGGTCCGGGCGGGAGGTCGCGACGGCCAGCTTGACCAGCGGGATCGAGGAGGTGTTGGACGCCAGGATCGCGTCCGGGCGGGTCACCACCTGGTCGAGCACCTGGAAGATCTCGGTCTTGACCTGCTCGTTCTCCACGACGGCCTCGATGACGAGGTCGCGGTCGGCGAACTCGCCGAGGTCCGTGGTGAAGCTGAGCCGGCCCAGGGTCTCGTCGCGCTCCTCCGCCGTGATCTTGCCGCGCTCGGCGGCCTTCGACAGGGAGTTGTGGAGCCGGGTCCGGCCGATCTCCAGCGCCTCGCCGGTCGTCTCGGCCACCTTGACGTCGAGGCCGCTGCGCGCGCACACCTCCGCGATGCCCGCGCCCATCTGGCCGCAGCCCACCACTCCGACGCGTGCAATGTCGGCCATAGAGTCCGTCACCTCGTGCCTTTCGCTGTTCCCGTTCGGCGGCTTCCGTCTGGTTCCGGGCTCCACCACGACTCCCCGACGTTACTCCGCGCCTTCCCGAGGATGGCAGGCCGGGGCGTGCATGCTCGGCTCTGGACACCCCCTGTGCCCGGAATGCCGGGATACGGCAGGGATGGGATGTACGGAGAGAGAGCGGGTGCGACGCGATGCGAGGAATGGCCCGGAGAGGCTTCATGACGGGTGCGGCCGGGGTGGTGGGCGCGGCCGCGGTGGCCGGTGACGCGGTGGCGCGGCCCCGGCGGGCGCGGGGGTGGCCGGGGCCCGCCGGCGGGCGGGACGTGGTCCGGCGCGAACTGCGCGGCATGTGGGTGGCGACCGTCGCCAACACGGACTGGCCGTCGAAGCCGGGCCTGTCCGCCGCCGCGCAGCGGGACGAGCTGGCCGCCCACCTCGACCGGGCGGTGGCGCGGAAGCTGAACGCGGTGATCCTCCAGGTCCGCCCGACCGCCGACGCGCTGTGGCCGTCGGCGTACGAGCCGTGGGCCGAGTGCCTGACCGGGACGCAGGGCAAGGACCCCGGCTGGGACCCGCTCGGCACCGCCGTCCGGGAGGCGCACGACCGGGGCCTGGAGCTGCACGCCTGGTTCAACCCGTACCGGGTCGCCAACCACACCGACCCGTCCCGCCTGACCGCCTCCCACCCCGCGCGCCGCCATCCCGGCTGGGTACTCCCGTACGGCGGCAGGCTCTATTACGACCCGGGCCTGCCCGAGGTCCGCGCCTTCGTCCAGGACGCCATGCTCGACGCGGTCCGCCGCTACGACATCGACGCCGTGCACTGGGACGACTACTTCTACCCGTATCCGGTGGCCGGCCAGAGCTTCCCGGACGGCGCCGCCTACGAGAAGTACGGCGCCGGTTTCCCCGACCGGGCGGCCTGGCGCCGCGACAACACGGACCGGCTGGTGCGCGAGATGTCCGAGCGCGTCAAGGCGCTGAAGCCCGGCGTCCGCTTCGGCGTCAGCCCCTTCGGCGTCTGGCGCAACGCGGACACGGACCCGGCGGGCTCGCGGACGCGGGCGGGGGTGCAGACGTACGACGACCTGTACGCGGACACGCGCGGGTGGATCAAGAAGGGCTGGCTGGACCACGTCGTCCCGCAGCTGTACTGGCACATCGGCAACGCCGCCGCGGATTACGCCGCGCTCGTGCCGTGGTGGTCCGACACCGTACGCGGGACGGGCGTCGACCTCTTCATCGGCGAGGCGCTGTACAAGTGCGGCGACCCGGCCCAGCCCGACGCCTGGCAGGACCCGGCGGAGCTGTCCCGCCACATCGACCTCGCGGCCGGGCACGACCAGGTCCGCGGTCACGCGTACTTCTCGGCGAAGAGCGTGGCGGCGGACCGGATCGGCGCGATGGACCGGGTGGTCGCCGACCACTACCGGAGCCGCGCGAGGCCGCCGCGCTGACGGTCAGGTGATGTCCGCGTCCCGGCCCGACGCGCAGCCCGTGTGCTGGACGACGGTGTCGGGGCCCGGCGCGAGCAGATGTTCGTGTCCGTCCTCGAAGCGGACGCGGTACGGGGGAGAGCCCCCGGTCCCGAGCACTTCGACGACCTCCGCGACCCGGTCGTGCTGCCCCACGGTCCTGCCGTGCGTCAGCAGCCGGTCGCCCTGGTGTGCCTCCATCGGGAGTGACCTCCTCGCGGGTGGCGTTGCGTGCCGTGCTGCTGACCAGTCTAGGCCCGGGTGCGGACCGCGCGCTGGGTGAGCGCGATGCAGACCAGGACCGCGACGGCCGCCACCGGGGCCGCCGCCGCGATCTCCTCGCCGAGCAGGAAGAACGACCAGAACAGGGTGAGCAGCGGCTGGGCGAGCTGGAGCTGGCTGGCCCGGGCGACCCCGATCTCCGCCATGCCCCGGTACCAGACGTACAGCCCGAGGAACGTGGAGACGGCCGACACCCAGACCAGCCCGACGACCCCGTGCGTGTTCAGGTGCACCGGCTCGTACGCCAGCGCGACGGCGGCGCCCGCGAGGTTGAGCGGCAGCGTGAGGATCAGCGCCCAGCCCGTCACCTGCCAGCCCGGCATCACCTTCGCCAGCCTGCCGCCCTCCGTGTACCCGGCCGCGCACACCAGCAGCGCACCGAACAGGAAGAGGTCGCCGGCCGACAGCGCCCCGCCGCTCTGCGCCACGGTGAAGGCGATCACCACGGCCGCCCCGGCCACCGCCGCCGCCCAGAAGGCGCGGGGCGGACGCGTCCCCGTCCGCAGCGAGGAGAAGACCGCCGTGGTCAGCGGGAGCAGCCCCACGACCACCGCGGCGTGCGAGGTCGTGGACGTCCGCAGCGCCAGCGTCGTCAGCAGCGGGAAGCCGACCACCACCCCGCCGGCCACGACGGCCAGCCCCGCCCAGTGCTCGCGGGCCGGCACCCGGACCCGGCCCGCGAGGAGGAATCCGCCGGCCGCCGCCGCCGCGAGCAGACCGCGCAGCGCGACGAGGGTCCAGGGGCCGAAGCTCTCCAGGCCCCAGGCGGTGGAGGGGAAGGTCAGCGAGAACGTCACCACGCCCAGCAGCGCGAGCAGCGTTCCCCGGCGGGCCGGGGCGGACGGGCTCGGGCGGACCTCGGCGGCGGTGACCGCTATCGTCTTCGGCGCAGTAGCGCTACTCTTTATCCTCATGCATGAGCGTAGCAGTGTGGCGGATCTGGTAACAATCCTGCGGTCCGAGCTCGACCGCTACTCGCCGGGTGAGAAGCTGCCGTCGAGCCGGGCCCTGGTGGAGCGCTTCCGGGCCGGCCCCGCGACCGTGTCGCGGGCCGTCGCCCAGCTCGCCGCCGAAGGGCTCGTCGTGACCCGCCCCGGTTCCGGCGCCTACCGGGCACAGCCCGCCGCCCGCCCGGCGCCCCCGGCCGGTGACACCTCCTGGCAGGAGGTCTCGCTCAGCGGCGCCGGCTCCCCGGAGGCGGTGCCCCGCAGCGTCGACGTCTCCGGCCTCCTGTTCAGCCTCGCCGCCCCGCCCACCGGGGTCATCGAGCTCAACGGCGGCTATCTGCACGCCTCGCTCCAGCCCGAACGGGCCCTGGCGGCCGCCCTGGCCCGGGCCGGCCGCCGCCCGGGTGCGTGGAGCCGCCCGCCCATCGACGGGCTCACCGAACTGCGCGCCTGGTTCGCCCGCGACATCGGGCCGTCGCTCGGCGCCGCCGACGTGCTGATCACCGCGGGCGGACAGAGCGCCCTGGCCACCGCGCTGCGGGCCCTCGCCCCGCCCGGCGCGCCCGTGCTGGTGGAGTCGCCCACCTACCCCGGCATGCTGGCGGCGGCCCGCGCGGCCGGGCTGCGGCCGGTGCCGGTCCCGGTGGACTCCGAGGGCATCCGCCCCGACCTGCTCGCCGCCGCGTTCCGGGCGACCGGGGCCCGCGTCGTCGTCTGCCAGCCGCTGTTCCAGAACCCGACGGGGACGGTGCTCTCCGCGGCCCGGCGCCCCGAGGTCGTCCGGATCGCCCGGGAGGCGGGGGCCTTCGTCATCGAGGACGACTTCGCCCGGCTCCTCGCGCACGACGACGCGGGCCCGCTGCCGCGGCCGCTCGCCGCCGACGACCCCGACGGTGTCGTCGTCCACACCCGCTCGCTCACCAAGGCCGCGTCGCCCAGCTTGCGGGTGGGCGCGCTGGCCGCCCGCGGCCCGGCCCTGGAGCGGCTGCGCTCCATCCAGATCGTGGACAGCTTCTTCGTCCCCAGGCCGCTCCAGGAGGCCGCGCTCGAACTGGTCGGCTCGCCGGCCTGGGCCCGCCATCTGCGCGCCGTGTCGGCCGAACTCGGCGCCCGCCGCACCGCCATGACGGCGGCCCTGAGGACGGCCCTGCCGGGCCTCGGGCTGCCCCACGTGCCGGCCGGGGGCGGCTACCTCTGGCTGGCCCTGCCCGGCTCCGAGGCGGGCACGGACGAGTCCGCGATGGTGCAGTCCGCCCTGCGCGCGGGCGTGGCCGTCGCCCCGGGGCGCCCGTACTTCTCCGCCGAACCCCCGGCGGCGCACATCCGCCTGAGCTTCGCCTCGGTCGCCGGGCCGCCGGAGCTCACGGAGGGCGTACGCCGACTCCGTACCGCCTGGGAGGGCACCCCGGCGGTCCGGCCGCCCGTCCCCTGACCTACTCCGGCGTAGGAGTGCGCGAACGACCTCTTGACCCGCGTCGCGATCCGCCCCACGATCGCGGCCATGAGTGTTCGGGTCACGCTCCTCGCCGCGGCGCGCGGCTCCGCCCTGCTCGGCGAGCGATTCGACGACGACCGGCCGCTCGACGAGGCCGGGTGGTACGCGGTGCAGTTCGCCGCCCCGGCCCTGGCGCCCCTGGGCTCCGCCGAGTTGCGCTACTGCTCGCCGACCCCGCGCAGCCGGGCCACCGGCGAGGCGCTGGGCTTCCACCCCCTGGTCCAGCCGGCCCTGCGCGACTGCGACATGGGGCGGTGGCGGGGCCGTACCCTCGCCGAGGTCACCGCCCGGGAGCCGGCGGCCGTGGACGCCTGGCTGGCGGACCCCCGTTCCGCGCCGCACGGCGGAGAGCCGCTGCTCGCCTTCATCTCGCGGATAGGCGGCTGGCTGGACACCCGCCCCGCCTGTGACGGCGCGATCGTCGCCGTCGCCGAACCCGCCGTGGTCCGGGCCGCCCTCGTGTACGCGCTGAAGGCCCCGCCGGCCACGTACTGGAACGTCGACGTCGGCCCGCTCTCCACCGTCACCCTCTCCGGCCGCTCGCGCCGCTGGAGCCTGCGCCTGGAGTAGGGGCCCGCCGGGGGCGGACGCGGCGGGGCGGGCCGACGTCGACGGCGGCCGGGCGGGTCACCCCTCCTAGGCGGGCGTCTCCTTGCCGGCCGTGAGGATCGACAGCGCCTCGGCGATGGCCTGCTCGGCGGCCGCCTTGTCGATGCCGAGGCCGCTCAGCACGCCGGAGCCGTCCTCGTGCTCCAGCAGGGCGAGCAGGATGTGCTCGGTGCCGACGTAGTTGTGCCCCATCCGCAGTGCCTCGCGGAAGGTGAGCTCCAGCGCCTTGCGCGCGTCGGCGTTGTACGGGATCAGCTCGGGGATCTCCCCCTCGGTGGCCGGGGGCAGTGCCTCGGCGGCCGCCTGCCGGACGGAGTCCAGGACCACGCCCTGGGCCTTGATGAACGCCGCCGCGAGGGCTTCGGGCTCGCTGAGCAGGCCGAGGACGAGGTGTGCGGTGCCGATCTCGGTGTTGCCGGCCGCCCGGGCCTCGTTCTGGGCCGCCATCACCACGTTCTTGGCACGCTGCGTGAAGCGGCCGAAGCCCTGGCTCGGGTCGAGGGCGGCGCCCTCGCCGGGGTCCTTGGCGACGAAGCGCTTCTGGGCGGCCTGCCGGGTCACGCCCATGCTCTTGCCGATGTCGGTCCAGGAGGCGCCGGAGCGGCGCGCCTGGTCCACGAAGTGGCCGATCAGGTGGTCGGCGACGTCGCCGAGGTGGTCGGCGGCGATGACGGCGTCCTGGAGCTGGTCCAGGGCGTCGGTGTGCACCTTCTTGATGGCCGCGATCAGGTCGTCGAGACGGATGGGCTGCGAGGGGACTACGGGATGCGTCATGTGTCAACCGTAAGTTGACAGTGGGTGCGTGTCAACTATCGGTTGACAGTGCATGTGTCCCCGGATGCGCGAAACGCGCCGCCCGACGGGAGACGTCGGACGGCGCGTTCGGTGCGGGCCGGGCTCAGAGGATGCCGGAGTCCGCGATGGTGATCTTCGCCTGGGTGCGGCCGCTCTGCGAGCCGAGGCCCTCGATGCGCTTGACCAGGACCATGCTGTCCTCGTCCGCGACCTCGCCGAAGACGACGTGCTTGCCGTCCAGCCAGGACGTCACGATCGTCGTGATGAAGAACTGCGAACCGTTCGAGTTCGGTCCGGCGTTGGCCATCGAGAGCAGACCCGGCTTGGTGTGCTTCAGCTGGAAGTTCTCGTCGGCGAACTTGTTGCCGTAGATGCTCTTGCCGCCCGTGCCGTCGCCGCGCGTGAAGTCGCCGCCCTGGAGCATGAACTCCGGGATGACCCGGTGGAAGGAGGAGCCCTTGTAGCCGAAGCCGTTCTGGCCGGTCGCCAGCTGGCGGAAGTTCTCGGCGGTCTTGGGAACGATGTCGTCGAACAGATTGAAGACGATCCGCCCGGCGGGCTCGTCGTTGATGGTGATGTCGAAGTAAACCTGGCTCGTCATACAACCATCCTGACATCCGCCCGAACGTGCCCGACGCCCGGCCCGCCGGACACCGGCCCTCCCGCCGGTCCGCTCCCGGAGCAGACCCGCGTGACCGCCGTGGTGGGCGTACTCGCCGATCCGGCGGTGGCAGGTCCGGCGGAGCTCCGCCCCGCCGCCCGTGCAGGGCGCCGAGTCCTCCAGGTCCTCCCGATGCCGCGGGCGGGTCCGACGACGGCGCGGGTCACGGCCTCCGGCGGGGCTTGCCCCGCTTCGGCGCGGCGCCGCCCTTGGCGCCCCGCGCCGCCCCCTTCGCTCCGCCGGAACGGCCCGATCCGCCCCGGGAGCCCTTCCCCGAGCCCGTACCGGACGCGCGCTTCGCCCTGTCCTTGTCCTTGGCCTTCGGCTGGGCGGCGGACGCCGCCCCCGCCCGGCCGCGCGAGCTGTTCACCGTCCGGCCGCGCACGATGCCGATGAAGTCCTCCACCTGGTCGGTGGTCTTCTTCTGCGGCCACGACAGCGCGACGCGCGACTCCGGCGCGTCCGTCAGCGGCCGGTACGTCAGGTCCTTGCGATGGTGCAGCCGTGCCAGCGACTGGGGGACGACGAGGACGCCGATGCCCGCCGCCACCAGCTCGACGGCGTCCGCCGTGGTCGCCGGCCGCTCCAGCGCCGGCCGCCCGGGCAGCTGCTCCCAGGGCAGGGCGTCGTCCATCGGGTGGAGCACGATCTCGTCGGCCAGCTCCGTGACCGACAGCTCGTCCACCGCCGCGACCAGGTGGTCCTTGGGGACCACGACGACCGTGGTCTCCGTGTACAGCGGGATCGCGCTGAGGTCCGTGCCCTCGACCGGCAGCCGGAGGAACGCTGCGTCGGCGTCACCGGCGCGCAGCAGTTCCTGGGCGCCGTGCGCGGGGACCTGGACGAGGGCCAGGGGGATGTCCGGCAGGCGCTCGTTCCAGATCCGCACCCATTTGGCGGGGGTCACTCCGGGGACGTACGCCAGCCGGAACGAGGGGGTTGCTTCGGGGCCTGTCACCCCGCCAGGTTACCGGCCGTGGTCGAGGGCGCCGCACGCGCTGGATACCCTTGACCTCATGAAGTCCCACCAGACCGCCCAGACGATGAAGCCCGCGACCGCGGCGAAGAAGCTGGGTGTGTACCTCGACGCCACCCCCGCCGAATTTCAGGAGGGTGTCGTCTCGCGCGCCGAGCTGGCGGCCCTCCAGGCCGATCCGCCCCAGTGGCTGCGCGACCTGCGGAACAACGGCCCGCACCCCCGCCCGGTCGTCGCGTCCAAGCTGGGCGTCTCCATCTCGGGCCTGGCCCGCGGCGGGGTCACCGAGGCGCTGACCACCGAGCAGATCGACGCCCTGAAGCAGGACAACCCCGAGTGGCTGCGGAAGGAGCGCGCCACCCAGGCGGACGTCCGCAAGGAGAACATCCGCATCAAGGAGCGGAACGCCGAGCGTGAGGCCAAGGCGCGCGACGAGCGCTCCTGACGCCTGAAGCACGTCGTGGGACCCGTTCCGCGGCTGCGGAACGGGCCCCACGGTCTGCTCAGTAGCTGTAGAGCCCGGCCCCGTTGTCGCCGGCCACGTTCGAGCCGAACCGTGCCTGCTTCACGAGGGTGCCCAGGTCCACCGGGTTGAAGGCGAGAGAGCCGGTGGTGGTCAGCCCCGTCGAGGTGCCGCGCAGCGACCAGACCGCGCCGCCGTCCGCGATCGCCTCCAGGTTCTCGTCGGGGGCGCCGGCCGTCAGATCCGCCCTGCCGTCCCCGGTGACGTCCAGCAGCCGCACCGCACCGCCGAAGTGGTCACCCGTCTCCGCCACCCCGGGCATGCCCGTCGTGTCCTGGTGGAAGGACTTCGCGCCGGTGCCGCTCAGCCCGCCGGGCCCGCCCCTCAGCAGCACCACCGCGCCCGCACCCGCCTTGGACTCCAGGGCCTCGAACGGCACGCCCACCGCGAGGTCGTCGTACCCGTCGCCGTTGACGTCGCCCGCGCTCAGCCGGGCGCCGAACTGGTCGCCCTTCTCGCCGACACCCGGCACGCCGGCGGTGTCCTGGGTGATCACCCGGGTCCGGGTGGTGCTCACCCCGGACGCCGAGCCGTAGTAGATCTTGACGGTGCCCGGGTCCGCGGGGAAGTCCTCGTAGATGCCGTTCGGCACCACGCGGACGGCGAGGTCGTCCTTGCCGTCGTGGTCGAAGTCGCCGACCGCCGGGGACGAGCCGGAGGGCAGCCGGGTGGAGGTCGTCGAGAGGCCCGCGGGGGTGCCCAGCCACAGGCTCCCTCCCTCGGAGTGCTCCTCGTAGCTGAAGAAGGTGCACAGGTCGTCGATGCCGTCGCCGTTGAAGTCGCCCACGGCGGGGTTGTCCATGAAGTTGTCCGACGTGAACATGGTCACCCGCTGCTCGCGGACCGGCTCCCCGGACCGGCTGAACGGTCCGTACAGCACGCTCCGCTGTTCGAGGTCCCCGTCCCCCCAGCCGTGCGCCATCATCAGGTCCGCGTCGCCGTCGCCGTTGAAGTCGCCGGCGATGACGTTGTTCCCGATGCTCTCGTTCGCGGGGCCGGGGACGCGCACCGCACCCTCGCCGGAGAGGCCGCCCGTGCGCCCCCACAGGATGATGACGGAGCCGAAGTTGTTCATCTCCGGGACCGCTTCGCTGGTGTACAGCGCGAGGTCGGTCAGACCGTCGTGGTCGAGGTCGGCGGGGACCATCCGGAAGCCGAAGCCGTGGCCCTCCCCGGGATCGCCCGGCACACCCGGCGTGCTCTGGTCGATGGTCGTGGTGTGCGCGGTGCTCAGGCCCTGGGCGGAGCCGTAGGCCACGGTGATGTAACCGGCGTAGGGCTGTCCGCCGACCGGGGCGCCGGAGGCGGCGACGACGACGTCCTGGTACCCGTCACCGTTGAAGTCCTCGCGGACGGTGGTGCCTGCCGTTCCCCCGGCCGTGCCCGCGGGTCCGCTGCCGGGCGCCGCGACGGCCACGCCGCCGGTCAGCGCCGTGGCGGCACAGACGGCCACGGTCAGCATGGTGCGAATGCCCACGAAATTCTCCTTGCTCGCGTACGTGGAGCCAATGGCGTACGAGGTGTGAGGGCTCGCATAGGAGACACGTACGGCGCGGAGAAGGTTGCACGGCGAACGGAGGGTGAACTCGGCGCGCGGCCAAGGGAGTCGGGGGCGACCGCGCGCCGCCCCCGCGCCCGTTCTAGCGGCCGGCCAGCAGGGTGAGGGTGTCGATCACCCGGTTGGAGAAGCCCCACTCGTTGTCGTACCAGGCGGACACCTTGATGTGGCGTCCGTCGACCCGGGTGAGCTCCGAGTCGAAGACGGAGGACGCCGGGTTGCCGGTGATGTCGGCCGACACGAGCGGGTCCTCGGAGTATTCGAGTACGCCCGCGAGCGGCCCCTCGGCCGCCGTCCGGTACGCCTCCAGCACCTGATCGCGGGTCACGTCCCGCGCCACGGTGGTGTTCAGCTCCACGATCGACCCGACCGGGACCGGAACCCGGATGGAGTCGCCCGACAGCTTGCCGTCGAGCCGGGGCAGCACCAGCCCGATCGCCTTCGCGGCGCCGGTCGTGGTCGGCACGATGTTCACGCCGGCGGCGCGGGCGCGGCGGGCGTCGCGGTGCGGGCCGTCCTGGAGGTTCTGCTCCTGGGTGTAGGCGTGCACGGTCGTCATGAAGCCGTGCTCGATGCCGGCGAGGTCGTCCAGGACCTTGGCCAGCGGCGCGAGGGCGTTGGTCGTGCAGGAGGCGTTCGACACGATCGTGTGCAGCTCGGGGTCGTACGCGTCGCTGTTGACGCCGTACGCGAGCGTCACGTCCGCCCCGTCCGAGGGCGCGGCGACCAGCACCCGCTTCGCCCCGGCGTCGAGGTGGGCGCGGGCGGCCTTCGCCGAGGTGAAGCGGCCGGTGGCCTCCACGGCGATGTCGACGCCCAGCTCCGCCCAGGGCAGCCGCCCGGGCTCCCGCTCGGCGAGCACCTTGATCCGGCGGCCGTCCACGACGAGGGTGTCCCCGTCCACGGTGACCGGGCGGCCCAGCCGGCCGGCGGTGGTGTCGAACGCCAGCAGCCGGGCGAGGGTGGCGGGCTCCGAGAGGTCGTTGACGGCGACCAGGTCGAGGTCGCTGTCGCGTTCGAGCAGCGCGCGCAGCACGTTGCGTCCGATGCGGCCGAATCCGTTGATGGCGATGCGAGTCACGTGAGATGTCCCTTCTCTCTTCGCCCTCAACGATCGCGCTCGCCGCGCGCTCCGGACAGCGGCGTGATCGCCACGGTCCGCAAGTATCCCGCCAGCCGCCCCGGGGCGGCGGTATGCCCTATTCGCCCTTGGCGAAGGTGCGCCGGTACTCGCTCGGGGTGGTGCCCAGGATGCGCTGGAAGTGCAGCCGCAGGTTCGCGCCGGTCCCGAGCCCCACGTCGGCGGCGATCTGCTCGACGGCGCGCTCCGAGCGTTCGAGGAGTTCGCGGGCCATGTCGATGCGGGCCCGCATCACCCACTGCATCGGGGTGTAACCGGTGTCCTCGGCGAACCGCCGCGAGAACGTGCGGGGAGAGACCGCCGCGTGCCGGGCCAGCGCGTCGAGCGTGAGGGGTTCGCCGAGGCGGTGCAGCGCCCACTCACGGGTGGCCGCGAACCGCTCGCCCAGCGGCTCGGGCACGCTGCGCGGCACGTACTGCGCCTGCCCGCCGCTGCGGTACGGGGCCGCGACGAGCCGCCGCGCCGCGTGGTTGGACGCGGCGATGCCCAGGTCGCCGCGCAGCACGTGCAGGCACAGGTCGATCCCGGACGCGGCACCGGCCGAGGTGAGGACGCTGCCCTCGTCGACGAACAGCACGTTCTCGTCCACCCGGACCAGCGGGTACTTCGCGGCGAGCGCCCGTGTGTAGTGCCAGTGCGTGGTGGCCCGGCGCCCGTCGAGCAGCCCGGTCGCGGCGAGCGCGAAGGCCCCGGTCGAGATGGCGGCGAGCCGCGCCCCCCGCTCGTGCGCGGCGACCAGGGCGTCGATCACCGCCCGGGGCGGATTCTCCCGGTCCGGCTGCCGGTACCCCGGTACGAAGACGATGTCCGCCCACGCCAGCGCGGCGAGCCCGTGCGTGACGTGGTACGCGAGCCCGTCACCCCCGGTCACCAGCCCCGGGGCAGCCCCGCACACCCGTACCTCGTACGGCATGCTCGCGCGGGTCGTGAACACCTGAGCCGGGATGCCCACGTCGAGCGGCTTGGCCCCGTCGAGCACGAGGACGGCGACACGGTGCAGACGGGCCTCGGTCATCAGTCGAGGCAGAACTCGTTGCCCTCGACGTCCTGCATGTTGAGGCAGGACTCGTTCTCCTCGTCGGCGAGCAGCAGCCTCCCGCGCACCGCGCCGAGCGGGAGGAGCCGCGCGCACTCGGCCTCGAGGGCGGCCAGCCGCTCCTCGCCCTTGAGCCCGGTGCCCACGCGGACATCGAGGTGCACCCGGTTCTTGGCGGCCTTGCCCTCGGGGACCTTCTGGAAGTACATGCGCGGACCGGCGCCGGTGGGGTCGGAGGCCGCGAACCAGGTGTTCCGCTCCTCGGCCGGCAGCGAGGCGTTGTACGCGTCCCAGGAGTCGAACCCCTCCGGCGGTTCCGGCGGGACGTACCCCAGCACCGCGCACCAGAAGCGCCCCACGCGCTCGGGGTCCGCGCAGTCGAAGGTCACCTGGAAGTGCTTGATCGTCGCCATGGGGCCACCCTAGAGGGCGGATCGGACGCCGCTCCAGCGGAAGATCTTTGCATAAAAGTGCATCACTGCGTATAGTCATGCCATCGACTAGGAGGCTTTCGATGGCGGTACGCGCAGCAGTGGCAGGAGCGAGTGGGTACGCGGGTGGGGAACTGCTCCGGCTGCTGCTCGCCCACCCCGGGGTCGAGATCGGCGCGCTCACCGCCAACTCCAACGCGGGCCAGCCCCTCGGCGCGCTCCAACCGCACCTGCGTCCCCTGGCCGGCCGTATCCTCCAGCCCACCACCGCCGATGTGCTCGCCGGGCACGACGTCGTCTTCCTCGCCCTGCCGCACGGCCAGTCGGCCGCCGTGGCCGAGCAGCTCGGCGACGAGGTCCTGGTGGTGGACATGGGCGCCGACTTCCGCCTCCGGGACGCCGGTGACTGGGAGAAATTCTACGGCTCGCCGCACGCCGGCACCTGGCCCTACGGCCTGCCCGAGCTGCCCGGCGGCCGCGCCGCCCTCGCCGGGACCAAGCGGATCGCGGTGCCCGGGTGCTACCCGACCGCCGTGTCCCTCGCGCTGTACCCGGCGTACGCGGCGCGGCTCGCCGAGCCCGAGGCCGTGGTCGTCGCCGCGTCCGGGACCTCCGGCGCCGGCAAGGCGGCCAAGCCGCACCTGCTCGGCTCCGAGGTGATGGGCAACATGTCCCCGTACGGCGTCGGCGGCGTGCACCGGCACACGCCCGAGATGATCCAGAACCTCAGCGCCGCCGCCGGCGAGCCGGTCACCGTCTCGTTCACCCCGACCCTGGCGCCCATGCCCCGCGGCATCCTCGCCACGTGCAGCGCGAAGGCGAAGCCCGGCACGAACGCCGAGAGCGTGCGCGCCGCCTATGCGAAGGCGTACGCGGACGAGCCGTTCGTCGACCTGCTGCCCGAGGGGCAGTGGCCCGCCACCGCCGCCGTGTACGGCTCCAACGCCGTGCAGATCCAGGTCGCGTACGACGCGGCGGCCGGGCGGATCGTCGTGATCAGCGCCATCGACAACCTTGCCAAGGGCACCGCGGGCGGGGCCCTGCAGTCCATGAACCTCGCCCTCGGACTGCCCGAGGACACAGGTCTTTCCACGATCGGAGTCGCACCGTGAGCGTCACGGCAGCACAAGGGTTCTCGGCGGCGGGCATCGCCGCCGGAATCAAGGACAACGGCAATCCGGACCTGGCCCTCGTGGTCAACAACGGTCCGCGCCGCGCCGCCGCGGGCGTCTTCACCTCCAACCGCGTCAAGGCCGCCCCCGTCCTCTGGTCCGAGCAGGTCCTCAAGAGCGGCGAGGTCTCCGCCGTCGTCCTCAACTCCGGCGGCGCCAACGCCTGCACGGGCCCGCAGGGCTTCCAGGACACCCACGCGACCGCCGAGAGGGCCGCCGAGGTCCTCCAGGGCCACAGCGCGGGCGAGATCGCCGTCGCCTCCACCGGGCTCATCGGCATCCTGCTCCCCATGGACAAGCTGCTCCCCGGCATCGAGAAGGCAGCGGCGGCGCTCAGCGAGCACGGCGGCGAGAAGGCCGCCATCGCCATCAAGACCACCGACACCGTGCACAAGACCGCCGTCGCCGGCGGCGAGGGATGGACCGTGGGCGGCATGGCCAAGGGCGCGGGCATGCTCGCCCCGGGCCTGGCCACCATGCTCGTCGTGCTCACCACCGACGCCGACGTGGACGCAGCCGGGCTCGACGCCGCGCTGCGCGACGCGACCCGCACCACCTTCGACCGGGTCGACTCGGACGGCTGCATGTCCACCAACGACACCGTGCTGCTGCTGGCCTCCGGCGCCAGCGGGATCGCCCCGGAGCAGAAGGAGTTCGCCGAGGCCGTCCGGACCGTCTGCGACGACCTGGCCCGGCAGCTCATCGGGGACGCCGAGGGCGCCTCCAAGGACATCCGGATCGAGGTCGTGAACGCCGCGACCGAGGACGACGCCGTCGAGGTGGGCCGCTCCATCGCCCGCAACAACCTCCTCAAGTGCGCCATCCACGGCGAGGACCCCAACTGGGGCCGGGTGCTCTCCGCCATCGGCACCACGAAGGCCGCCTTCGAGCCGGACGCGCTCAACGTCGCCATCAACGGCGTCTGGGTCTGCCGGGGCGGCTCGGTCGGCGAGGACCGCGACCTGGTCGACATGCGGTTCCGGGAGGTCCGGATCACCGCCGACCTCGCCGCGGGCACCGAGTCGGCGGTCATCTGGGCCAACGACCTCACCGCGGACTACGTCCACGAGAACAGCGCGTACAGCTCATGACGACGGCGCGGAAGCACACCGCACTCCCGAAGGCGCAGACCCTCATCGAGGCCCTGCCCTGGCTGACCCGGCACAACGGCAAGACCGTCGTCATCAAGTTCGGCGGCAACGCCATGATCGACGAGGACCTGAAGGCGGCCTTCGCCCAGGACGTCGTCTTCCTGCGCCACGCCGGCCTCAAGCCCGTCGTCGTGCACGGCGGCGGCCCCCAGATCAGCGCCCAGCTCGACAAACAGGGCCTGGTCAGCGAGTTCAAGGCCGGCCTGCGCGTCACCACGCCCGAGGCGATGGACGTCGTCCGCATGGTGCTCGCCGGCCAGGTCCAGCGCGAGCTGGTCGGCCTGCTCAACCAGCACGGGCCGCTCGCCGTCGGCATGACCGGCGAGGACGCCCACACCATCACCGCCGTACAGCACCGGCCCACCATCGACGGCGAGTCGGTCGACATCGGACGGGTCGGCGAGATCACCGCCATCGACACCGGCGCCATCCAGGCCCTGCTGGACGACGGCCGCATCCCGGTCATCTCCTCCATCGCCCGGTCCGCCGACGACAACCACGTCTACAACGTCAACGCCGACACCGCGGCCGCCGCCCTCGCCGCCGCGCTGGACGCCGAGACGCTGATGGTCCTGACCGACGTCGAGGGCCTGTACGAGGACTGGCCGAACAGCGACGACGTGATCAGCCGGCTCACCGCCACCGAATTGGAGAAGCTGCTGCCCGAGCTGTCCAGCGGCATGGTGCCCAAGATGCAGGGCTGCCTGCACGCCGTACGCAACGGGGTGGAGACCGCCCGCGTCATCGACGGCCGGGTCCAGCACTCGATCCTGCTGGAGATCTTCACCGACGAGGGAATCGGCACGATGGTCGTGCCCGACGCACAGGGGGAGTCATGAGCAACGCCGAACTTTCGCAGCGCTGGCAGCACGCACTGATGGACAACTACGGCACCCCGAAGCTGTCCCTCGTGCGCGGCGAGGGCGCCCGCGTGTGGGACGCGGACGGCACCGAGTACCTCGACTTCGTCGGCGGCATCGCGGTCAACGCCCTGGGCCACGCCCACCCGGCCGTCGTGGCGGCGGTCACCGCCCAGGTCTCGACCCTCGGGCACGTCTCCAACCTGTTCATCGCCGAACCGCCCGTCGCGCTCGCCGAACGCCTCCTCGGACTCTTCGGCCGCACCGGCCGGGTCTTCTTCTCCAACTCGGGCGCCGAGGCCAACGAGGCCGCGTTCAAGATCGGCCGGCTGACCGGACGCACCCACATGGTCGCCACCGACGGCGGCTTCCACGGCCGGACCATGGGCGCGCTCGCGCTCACCGGCCAGCCCAAGAAGCGCGAGGCGTTCACCCCGCTCCCCGGCGACGTCACGCATGTGCCGTACGGGGATGTGGAAGCGCTGCGGGCCGCCGTCACCACCGACACCGCGCTGGTGATCATCGAGCCCATCCAGGGCGAGAACGGCGTCGTGGTCCCGCCCAAGGGCTATCTGGAGGCCGCCAGGGAGATCACCCGGGCCACCGGCACCCTGCTCGTCCTGGACGAGGTGCAGACCGGCATCGGCCGGTGCGGCACGTGGTTCGAGTACCAGGCCCACCAGGGCGTCGAGCCGGACCTCGTCACCCTCGCCAAGGGGCTCGGCGGCGGACTCCCGATCGGCGCCACGGTCGCCTTCGGGCCGGCGGCGGACCTCCTCGCACCCGGACAGCACGGCACGACGTTCGGCGGCAACCCGGTCGCCTGCGCCGCCGGCCTCGCGGTCCTGGACACCCTCGCCGCCGACGGCGCCCTCGACCGGGTGAAGCGGCTCGGCGAGCGCATCCGGGAGGGCGTGGAAGGGCTGGGGCACCCCCTGGTCTCCCACGTCCGGGGCTCCGGCCTGCTGCTGGGTATCGTGCTCACCGAGCCCCTCGCGCCCCAGGCGCAACAGGCGGCTCAGGGTGCCGGTCTCCTGGTGAACGCGCCCGCGCCCGACGTCCTGCGGCTCATGCCGCCGCTGACCATCGGCGACGCGGAGGTGGACGCGTTCCTCCGGGCACTGCCGGGCGCCCTCGACGCGGCATACGGGGACGGACGATCCGGAGAGAAGCGCTCCGGAGAATGAGGCGACGACGATGACCGAGGCGCAGGAATCCGAGTTCGGCGGGCCTTCGGTGCCGCAGACCCGCACGGCGCGCCACCGCAGGATCGTGGACATCCTCAACCGGCAGCCGGTGCGCTCCCAGAGCCAGCTGGCCAAGCTCCTCAGCGACGACGGGCTGAGCGTCACCCAGGCGACGCTCTCCCGGGACCTGGACGAGCTGGGCGCGGTGAAGATCCGCAACACCGGCGGCGAGCTGATCTACGCGGTGCCGAGCGAGGGCGGTTTCCGCACCCCGCAGGCACCGCTGGGCGGCTCCGCCAAGGAGGAGCGGATGCGCCGGCTCTCCGCCGAGCTGCTGATCTCGGCGGAGGCCTCGGCCAACCTGGTGGTGCTGCGCACACCGCCGGGCGCCGCGCAGTTCCTCGCCTCGGCCATCGACCAGGCCGAACTGCACGACATCCTCGGCACCATCGCGGGCGACGACACGCTCATGCTGATCAGCCGCGACCCGGCCGGCGGGCAGGCGCTCGCCGACCATCTGCTGCGGCTCGCGCAGAACGAGCGCTGAGGCCGGGCGCCGCGGTCAGTAGTTGGTGATCGCGGTCGCGCCGGCCAGCGTGCCGATCGCGATGTGCGGGCTGCGGGCCGGATCGGCCCAGGCCAGGATGCGGTCCATCGCGTCCGCCGGGACGGAGACGCAACCGGCGGTCGCACCGCTCCCGTTGACGTGCAGGAAGATCCCGGCGCCCCGGCCGCGCACCGGCTCGTCGTAGTTGAAGCCGATGACGAGCGCGCGGGCGTACTGCGTGGGGTACGCGGTGATCTGCTCGGACTCCGACGCCCGGCAGTCGGACGGCAGCGGCTCGACCCAGCGGTTGTAGTCGACGGCCTCGTTGTCCTCGCACCACCAGGACTTGGTGGTGGCCTGCCGGTACGAGTAGCGCGTGCCGGCGGGCGCGGCCTTGACCCCGAAGGCGTACGGCAGGTCGTACAGGCCGGTCGGCGTCGTATAGGTGCTCTGCTGACGGGTGCTGCCCTCGGTGAGCCCCTTCGAGCCGAACCGGGCGGCGGCGGTCCCGGCGGCGACCCACTTCCCGTCGCGCAGGTCCCACCAGGTGAGGGTGCCGGCGGTGGACGAGGTGGAGTCCGCCATGGCGGTGATCAGTTGGGTGCCGCCGCCCGTGTCGGCGAGCCGGGTCGGCAGCGGGGCGGTGGCCAGCGGGGGCCGGCCGGCCCCGACCACGGTGCCGAGGGCGAGCAGGACGGCGGCGGTAGTCACAAGTCTTCGCATGCCAGGGACTCTAGGCCGCGCGTCGCCCGGCCGCCCCCGAAATGACCCGTCAGCCGGTACGGGACCGGCCCGCCGCCCGCGAAACGGCCCGTCAGCCGGTACGGGACCGGCCCGCCGCCCGCAGCAGCCGCCGCGCCGCCACCCGCACCGCCCGGGGCGACTCCGGATCGTCGCGCCCGCGCAGCCACGCCACCGGGAACTCGGCCGCGTGGGGGAGCAGCGCCCCGGTGGCCGCCCGCACCACGGCGGATGACGGGTCGTCCAGCAACGGCATCAGCCCCTCCCGCCGCACCGCGTCCAGCGCGCGCAGCCCGGTCACCGCCTGCGCGCGCACGGCCGGGTCCGGGTGCCGGACCAGGGCCCACAGCGTGTCCGCGTCCGCCTTCCGGTCGCCGCACTCGCCGAGCCCGGCGGCGGCGCCCGGCGCAACGGCCTCGCCGGCGCACAGCGCCCGGTACAGCGGCAGCGGATCGGTCCCGCCCCGGCGCACCACGTACCGGGCGCAGGCCCGTACCACACCCGAACGGTCCGTCAGGTGGGTCCGCGCCTCCTCGTACCGCCCGGCCCGCCGCAGCGCGGTGACTCCGGCGGCCCGGACGCGGCCCGAGCGGCCGGTCAGCAGGGTGTCGAGGACGCCGTCGTCGCGGCCCGTCTCGCGCACCGCGGCGACGGCCGCCTCCGCGCACAGGTCCTGGAGGACGGCGTCCCCCGACCGCGCGGCGATGCGGGCCAGCCGGAGCGGCGGCAGCAGTCCGCGCTCGACGGCGACGCGGTGGGCGAACCGGCGCGTCGCCCGGTCGGCGCTCTCCAGCAGCGGGTGCAGGTGCTCGGCGGGGCCCTCGCGCAGCGCCCCGCCCAGCAGCTCCACGGCGAACCGGCCCCGCTCGCGCCGGCCCAGGAGCAGGATCAGCTCCGCCTGCGCGACGAGCCCGGTGGCGGGTGCCTCGGCGAGCACGGCCCGGGCCCGCCGACGTACCGGAGCCGCCCAGTCCGCGCACCGCACGACGACCAGGGGCAGCAGGTCCGGGTAGCGGGACACCCGGTCGAGCGCGGCCTCCCGGATGCGGCCGCTGGGATGGCACAGGCCGAGGGCGGTCCCGGAATCCGCCGCGGCCGTCCGCTCCCGGGCGCGCGGGAAGGACGGCAGCAGGCCGGTCCAGTCCCCGAGCGGCGACGGTCCGCCGCGCGAGGCGGACGTCGGAAGGCGGTCCGGCGTCAGCCGCCGCACCGCCAGATCGACCGCCACCCAGTGCTCCGCCGAGTCACGCCCGAGCACCTCGCGCAGCGGCACACCGTCGGCCAGCTTCCGGACCGTCGTCCCTGCGTCGTCCATGATTCCCCCAGGCGTCCGGAGGCCGACCGTACCGGCGCCCGGACCACCCCGGCACCCTCTTTGACAAAGCATGCAGACCTCTGCATAGTTATGCCTATCAATGATCGTGGCACTTCCGAGGAGCACCCAGTGAGCAACGGCAACGGCAACGGCGACGTACGTCTCTGGGGCGCCCGCTTCGCCGACGGACCGGCCGAGGCGCTGGCCCGGCTGTCCGCTTCCGTCCACTTCGACTGGCGTCTCGCGCCGTACGACATCGCCGGCTCCCGTGCCCACGCCCGCGTCCTCCACAAGGCCGGCCTGCTCACCGAGGACGAGCTGAACCGGATGACCGCCGGGCTCGACCAGCTCGAAGCGGATGTGGCCGACGGCTCCTTCACCGGCACCATCGCCGACGAGGACGTCCACACCGCGCTGGAACGCGGCCTGCTGGAGCGGCTGGGCCCCGACCTCGGCGGCAAGCTCCGGGCCGGCCGGTCCCGCAACGACCAGATCGCCACGCTCTTCCGGATGTACCTGCGCGACCACGCCCGCGTCATCGGCTCCCTGGTCGCCGACCTCCAGGACGCCCTGGTCGGCCTCGCCGAGGCCCACCCGGACGTCGCCATGCCCGGCCGTACGCACCTCCAGCACGCCCAGCCGGTGCTCTTCGCCCACCACGTCCTGGCCCACGTGCAGTCCCTGTCCCGGGACGCGGAGCGGCTGCGGCAGTGGGACGAGCGGACCGCCGTCTCGCCGTACGGCTCCGGCGCGCTGGCCGGGTCCTCGCTGGGGCTCGACCCGGAGGCGGTCGCGGCCGACCTCGGCTTCGAGCGGGGCTCGGTGGGCAACTCGATCGACGGCACGGCGTCCCGGGACTTCGTCGCCGAGTTCGCGTTCGTCACCGCGATGATCGGCGTCAACCTCTCCCGGATCGCCGAGGAGATCATCATCTGGAACACGAAGGAGTTCTCCTTCGTCACCCTGCACGACGCCTTCTCGACCGGCTCCTCGATCATGCCGCAGAAGAAGAACCCGGACATCGCCGAACTCGCCCGCGGCAAGTCGGGCCGGCTCATCGGCAACCTGACCGGTCTGATGGCGACGCTCAAGGCCCTGCCGCTCGCGTACAACCGCGACCTCCAGGAGGACAAGGAGCCGGTCTTCGACTCCTGCGACCAGCTGGAGGTGCTGCTCCCCGCCTTCACCGGCATGATGGCGACGCTCACCGTCAACCGGGAGCGCATGGAGGAGCTGGCCCCGGCCGGCTTCTCGCTCGCCACCGACATCGCCGAGTGGCTGGTCAAGAAGGGCGTGCCGTTCCGCGTCGCCCACGAGGTGGCCGGCGAGTGCGTCAAGGAGTGCGAGCACCACGGCATCGAGCTGGACGAGCTGACGGACGAGCAGTTCGCGAAGATCTCCGAGCACCTGACCCCGGAGGTCCGGACCGTCCTCAACGTGGCCGGCGCCCTCGCCTCCCGCAGTGGGCGCGGCGGCACCGCCCCCTCGGCCGTCGCCACCCAGCTGGCCGAGGTCAAGGCCGACCTGGCCGTGCAGCACGCCTGGGCGGACGCGCGCAAGTAGCCGGGAAGGCAGCGCGGGCTACGTTGAGGGGTGAGGGATGTCCCGTGGTCCCCGGCGGGCGCGCGGCGCCGGCTACGGCACCCCTCCGCGTCCTGCCCGACGACGAGGAGCCCGCGATGCCGTTCGCCCGACTGTCCGAAGCGACCACCCCCACCGCCCACATCGGGCTCGGCCTGGCCGCCGTCGGCCGGCCCGGCTACATCAACGTCCACCGAGACCGCGACCTGCCCCCCGGCCGCTCGCCGGACGCCCTGCGCGACCGTACGCACGAACTCCTCGACGCCGCCTACGCGCAGGGCGTCCGCTACTTCGACGCGGCCCGCTCCTACGGGCGCGCGGAGGAGTTCCTGGCCGGCTGGCTGGCCGCGCACCCCGAGGCGGACGACGTCGTCGTCGGCAGCAAATGGGGCTACACGTACACCGCCGACTGGGGCATCGACGCGGAGGCGCACGAGGTCAAGGACCACAGCCTCGCCGCGTTCGAGCGCCAGCGTGCCGAGACGGCCGCGCTGCTCGGCGACCGGCTCGACCTCTACCAGATCCACTCGGTGACCCCGGACAGCCCGGCGCTCACCGACAAGGAGCTCCACGCCCGCCTCGCCGAACTGGCCGCGGGAGGCGTCAGCGTCGGCCTGTCCACCAGCGGCCCCGCCCAGGCCGAGGCGATCCTCGCCGCGCTCGCCGTCACCGTCGACGGCGCCCCCCTCTTCCGCACGGTCCAGGCCACCTACAACGCGCTGGAGACCTCGGCGGGTCCCGCGCTCGCCGAGGCGCACGCCGCCGGGCTCACTGTCATCGTCAAGGAGGGCATGGCCAACGGCAGGCTCGCCGGCGACCAGGCGCCCGCCGTCGTGCGGGAGATCGCCGCCGAGGAGGAAGTGGGGAGCGACGCGGTCGCCCTGGCCCTGGTGCTCCACCAGCCGTGGGCCGGCGTCGTGCTCTCCGGCGCGGCCACCGTCGCCCAGCTCTCCGGCAACCTGCACGCGGCCGTCCCCGTCCTCGACGAGCAACGGCGCGCGACGCTGGAGGCCCTGGTGGAGGAACCGGAGGCGTACTGGCGGCACCGCGCCTCGCTGCCCTGGAACTGACCGAGAACGGACCGGGCACCCCGGGCGAGACGTTGATGTCTCATCCGGGTTAGTGTTGTCCCATGACTTTTGACCGTGAGCAGGTGCTGCGCAGTGCCGCCGCCCTGCTGACCCGTAGATCCAACGCCACCATGGACGAGGTCGCCAAGGCGGCCGGTATCGGGCGCGCCACCCTGCACCGGCACTTCGCCGGGCGGGACGCCCTGGTCAGGGCGTTGGAAGAGCTGGGCATCCGGGAGTTCGAGGCCGCGCTCGACGCCGCCGCGATGGACGAGGGCACGAGCGAGGAGGCGCTGCGCCGCTTCGTCCGAGCCGTCGAGCCGAGCGCCGGGCTGCTCTCGTTCCTCGTGACGGAGAACCAGCTCTGGGAGGGCGGCAACCAGGACGCCGGCTGGGACCGGCTGGACGCCCGCGTCGCCGCCTTCTTCCGGCGCGGCCAGGAGCGCGGCGAATTCCGCATCGACCTGACCCCGGCCTGGCTCACCGAGGCGCTGTACGGGCTCATCGGCAGCGGGGCGTGGGCCGTTCAGGCGGGCCGGGTGGCCGCTCGGGACTTCCCCTACATGATCGCCGAGTTGCTGCTCGGCGGCACACGCCGGAGCGTGGAGCAATGAGCAGCGTCGAAGAGCACCCGGAGCCCCCCGTCGATCCGTACCGCCCCGGGCGCTGGATCGCGCTGGCCGTCCTCGTCCTCGCCGTGCTGCTTGTGGCCGTCGACGCGACCGTGCTCGGCCTGGCGACCCCGTTCCTCAGCGAGGACCTGGAGCCGACCGGCACCCAGCTGCTCTGGATCGGTGACGTCTACTCCTTCGTGATCGCCGGGCTCCTGGTCTCCATGGGCAGCCTCGGCGACCGCATCGGCCGCAAGAAGCTGCTGCTCTGCGGCGCCACCGCCTTCGGCGCGGTCTCGGTGCTCAACGCCTACGCGCACACGCCCGAGATGATGATCGTGGCGCGAGCGCTGCTCGGCGTCGCGGGCGCCACCCTGATGCCGTCCACCCTCGCCCTCATCCGGAACCTCTTCCACGATCCCCGCGAGCGCAGCCTCGCCATCGGCATCTGGGGCGCGATGGCCTCGGCCGGCGCCGCCGTCGGGCCCGTCGTCGGCGGCTTCCTCCTCGAACACTTCTGGTGGGGCTCGGTCTTCCTCATCAACCTCCCCGTCATGGCCGTGCTCGTGGCGGTGGGCGTCAAGATGATCCCCGAGTCGAAGAACCCGGCGCCCGGCCCGTGGGACCTGCCGAGCGTGGGCCTCTCGCTGGTCGGCATGATCGGGGTCGTCTACGCCATCAAGGAGATGGCCGCCCACGGCACGAGCTGGACCTCCGCCCTGGTGGGCGTCGCCGGCCTGCTGGCGCTGATCTGGTTCGTACGCCGTCAGTTCCGGCTCACCGCGCCGCTGCTGGACATGCGGCTCTTCCACCACCGGGGCTTCTCCGGAGCGGTCCTCGCCGACCTGCTGACCATCCTCGGCCTGTCCGGGATCGTCTTCTTCCTCTCCCAGTTCCTCCAGCTGGTCCAGGGCCGCGGACCGCTGGAGGCCGGGCTCGCCGAACTGCCCGCCGCCGTCGGCGCCGTCACCGCGGGTCTGCTGGCGGGCACGGTCGCCCGGCGGTTCACCGTACGGGTGGTGGTGTCCGGCGGGCTCGGCGCGATCGGCCTGGCGCTGGCCGCGGTCGCCGCCGTCCACCGGGACACCGCCTACCCGCTGATCGGCGCGCTGCTCCTGATCGTCGGCGTGGGCGCGGGCTTCGCGTTCACCGTGACGTCCGACGTCATCCTCTCCAGCGTCCCCAAGGAGCACGCGGGCGCCGCCTCCGCGGTCTCCGAGACGGCCTACGAGCTGGGCGCGGCGCTCGGCATCGCGCTGCTCGGCTCCATCGTGACCGGCGCCTACCAGGACTTCACCGCCCCGCCCGGCACCCCGCCCGCCGTCTCGGACGCCGCGCACGAATCGCTCGGCGGCGCCGTGGAGTCCTCGCACCTGCTGCCGCCGCACGAGGCCGCCGAGATGGTCACCGCCGCCCAGGACGCCTTCGTGGGCGGGCTGCACCTCGCCTCGGTCGTCGGTGCCGTCGTCCTGGTGGCGACGGCGGTCGTCGCCTGGTTCCTGCTGCGCGGTCAGGAGCTGGAGGAGGGCATCGTGCACGAGTAGGACGCGTACGAGAAGGGTCCGCTTCCCCCGGACCGGGGGAAGCGGGCCCTTCTCGGACGTCCCGTCGGATCAGGCGGCCTTCGCCTTGGTCGCGTACATGTCCACGTACTCCTGGCCGGACAGCCGCATCACCTCGGCCATCACGGAGTCCGTCACCGCGCGCAGCACATAGCGGTCGCGGTCCATGCCCTCGTAGCGGGAGAACTCCATCGGCTCACCGAAGCGCACCGTGACCTTGCCCGGCCGGGGCAGACCCGAGCCGCCCGGCTGGAGCTTGTCCGTGCCGATCATCGCGAACGGCACCACCGGAGCGCCCGTCATCAGCGTCAGCCGCGCGATGCCCGTACGGCCCCGGTAGAGCCGGCCGTCGGGGGAGCGGGTGCCCTCCGGGTAGATGGCGAACGCCTTGCCCTCCTCCAGCACCCGCCGGCCCGTCATCAGCGCCGCGACACCGCCGCGCCCGCCGTCCCGGTCCACCGGGATCATGCCGACGCCCGTGAAGAACCAGGCCATCAGCCGGCCCTTGAGGCCCTTGCCCGTCACGTACTCGTCCTTGCCGATGAAGAACACCGGACGGTCGCAGCAGATCGGCATGATCATCGAGTCGATGAACGTCAGGTGGTTGCCCGCCAGGATCACCGGCCCGCTGCCCGGAATGTTCTCGATGCCCTCCATCCGGGGACGGAACATCAGGCGCAGGATCGGTCCGAGCACTGCCTTGATGAGTGCGAGACGGGACAACGCTTCCTCCGGTGTAGTGGCCGGGCCGGCCGGGGCGACGGATTGTAAAGGTCCATGCAGGTGAGGACGATACTCGCGGGTACCGGCCGATCGCACATCGGGTTCACGCGTCGGAAACGCCGTGTTGACATGTGTTCGCGCCATGTTCGTCCAGGTGCCGCCCCCAGGACCGTACCCCTGCCTACGCTCGATCCTCGCTCGACAGGTGCCGTACATCACATGCGAGGAGCATTCATGACAGAGCGTGCGCAGGCCGCGCCGGGACGCCGGACCGTCGTCGGGGCGGGGGCCGCCGTCCTTGGCACCGCCGCCCTGGGCGTCACCGCAACGGCGCAGGCGGCCGACCGGAACGGCGGACACGGCGGCCGCGGCGGCCACCGCCTCGACCTGCCGGTCCCGACCGTCATCGGCCACCGGGGCACCAGCGGCTACCGCCCCGAACACACGCTGGGCTCCTACCAGCTCGCCCTGGACATGGGCGCGCACATCATCGAGCAGGACCTCGTCCCCACCCGCGACGGCCACCTCGTCTGCCGTCACGAGAACGACATCACCGCCACCACCGACGTCTCCGCCCACCCCGAGTTCGCGAACCGCCGGACGACCAAGACCGTCGACGGTACCTCCCTCACCGGCTGGTTCACCGAGGACTTCACCCTCGCCGAGCTGAAGACGCTCCGCGCCAAGGAGCGCATTCCGGCCAACCGCCAGAAGAACACGCTGTACGACGGCCGCTGGGAGGTCCCCACCTTCGAGGAGGTCCTGCGCTGGGCCGACCGTGAGGGCCGCCGCCGCGGAAAGCCCGTCTGGCTGTACGTCGAGACCAAGCACCCCAGCTACTTCCGGGGCCTCGGACTCGGCCTGGAGGAACCCCTCGCCAAGCTGCTGCGCCGCTACGGACGCCACCGCGCCCAGTCCCCGGCGATCCTCCAGTCCTTCGAGCCCGGCAGCGTCCAGCGGCTGGCCCGGCTCGTCGCGACCCCGCGCATCGTCCTGCTCTCCGGCGCGGGCACCCGGCCGTGGGACTTCGAGGTCTCCGGCGACCCGCGCACCACGGACGACCTGGTGAAGCCGGCCGGGCTGAAGTGGATGGCCTCCTTCGCGCAGGGCATCGGCCCCACCCTGGACCTGATCATCCCCAAGGACGCCGCCGGCCGGCTCACCGAGCCGACGACCCTGGTGCGCGACGCCCACGCGCAGGGCCTCGTCCTCCACCCGTACACGATGCGCAACGAGAACACCTTCCTGCCCGCCGACTTCCGGCGCGGCAGCGACCCCAACGCGTACGGGGACGCGTTCGGCGCGTTCGCCGCGTACTTCGCGACCGGGATCGACGGGATCTTCTCCGACAACCCGGACACCGCCCTGCTCGCGGCGGCGGGCTTCGCGGCGAAGAGGTAGGACCGCGGGCCCGACTCCCCGTCAGCACCCGGCTTCCGTCACATCGCAGGGGAGTTGGCTATGTCACAGGGGAGTTTGGGCCCCATCCGTTCCCGATGCCTTGGATGTCTGCGCAGAATGCTCGCGGCGGAGGTTGTCGCCCCTGGACCGTGGGAAAGGTGCGGGAGACAACCGGCGGATCAGGTGAGCGGGAGGCATGCGCACATGGGCATGAGCGTGATCATCTCGGCGGCGGACGTGCGGGACGCCGAAGAGATTCTGAAGCTGCAGTACCTCTGTTTCCAGAGCGAGGCGGAGCTGTACGGCAATTACCGCATCGACCCGCTCGTCCAGACCCTCGACTCCGTGCGCACCGAGATCGCGGAGAACCTGGTCTACGTGGCGCGGCTCGGCGACGAGGTCGTCGGCTCGGTGCGGGGCTCGATCGACGAGGAGGGCGCGGGCCGGATCGGCAAGCTCTGCGTGCACCCCCGGCTGAGGGGCCACGGCCTCGGCGCCCGGCTGCTCCGTTCGGCGGAGGCGGGCCTCGCCGACGAGCGCGCCGCCACCCGCTTCCGGCTGCACACCGGCCACCGCAGCGAGGGCAACCTGAGGCTCTACCAGCGCGCGGGGTACGCCGCCGTGGGCAACGCGACCGGCAGTGACGGGGTCATGATGATCCTGCTGGAGAAGGAGGCCCAGGCACCCACCGCGTACGTGGCCAGCGCCTAGCCGCCTCCGCGGTGCACGGCGAGCGCCGCGCGCGGGCCCTCACGCGGTCCGGGCGCGGCGCAGCCACATCATCCCGGTCACCGGCAGGATCACCGGGATGAACAGGTAGTCCCGGCCGCAGTACGACCACACGGTCGCGTCGGCGAACGCGGACGGCTCCACCAGCGTCCACGTCCCCACGATCAGCACGCCGGCCAGCTCGGCCGCGCAGCACACCAGCGCTGTCCGGCGGGCCCGCTCGCCGCCGCGCACCAGCGAGTACGTGATGAAGCCGTAGACGACCGCGGCGACCGCCGACAGCACGTACGCCAGGGGCGCGCGGCCGAAGTCCAGGATCATCTGGACGATCGAACGGGAGGCCGCCGCCACGGTGAACACGCCGTAGAACCAGACGAGGACCCGGCCGGGACCGGAACCGAGGTCGAAGGGCCGCTTCTCGCCGGCCGCCGCCTGCGTGGTGTCGGTGTCGGTCACGGTCAGCTTCCCCAGATGTCGTAGAGCCGTACTTCGAGGACGGCCAGGACGACCGCGCCCGCCGCCACCGTCACCGAGCCCCAGCGGGTCCGCTCGCTCAGTGACAGGAAGCCCGCCGCCGGCACCGCGAGGAAGGCCCCGGCGAGGTACGCGATGAAGATGGTCATGCCCTGCTCGGGCCGCTCGCCGCGGGCCAGCTGCACGATCCCCGTCACCAGCTGCGCCAGTGCCAGCAGCGAGACGACGGCCATGCCGATGAAGTGCCAGTCCTTGGTGGGCTGGTCCCGGTAGGCGGCGTATCCGCACCAGGCGGCGAGGGCGAGGGCGGCCACGGCTACCGCGACCGTCAGGGCGTCGAGCATGAGCCGAGGGTATTACGGCGCGCCGGGCCCTCCGCGTGCGCCCCCGGTTCGCGGGGGGAGGGCGACGGCGGCCCTGGATCGTGGCCTTGACCACAGGGCGCGCGGCTTCCGGGCGTCGGCGGAGCGGGGGCACCGGCTAGGTCAGGGGCACATCGATGCAGGTCAGAGCCGTATGGCTGGAATACGTCGGCCGATACGTGTCTGCCGGGCCAGCCCATCCACCACTGTCCGCTATTCGGACAATCGGTCCGGCCGGAAGCTCACGTCTGTTTTACTTGTGCCCATGACCACGACGAGCAGCCGCACCCTTGCGACCGAGGCGATCACGACGCCCGGTGCTCGTTGTATGTGTCGAATGCGCGCCTTCTGAGGGCCCACGACCGAGCCTCGCGCCCCGAAGCGAGCCCCCTTCCCCCCGGCCGTCCGCACCCGGCGGAACGAGCCCGCACGGGCCCCGGCCCGCGGTGACCGCCGCGCCCGGACGCCCCGGGGAGCCGCTCGGAACGTCCGATCGAAAACGTCCGGATCACCCCGGACGCATGCCCCGTGCCCGGCGGACACCGCGCCGCGCACTCGACAGTGACGGAAACCCCTGTGATCACCACGACGGGCCTCACGAAGGTCTACCGTTCGCGCGACCGCGAGGTCACCGCCCTGGACGGCGTCGACCTCCATGTACGCGAGGGAGAGGTGTACGGCGTCATCGGCCGCAGCGGCGCCGGCAAGTCCTCCCTCATCCGCTGCGTCAACCTCCTGGAACGCCCCACCTCCGGCACCGTGACCGTGGCCGGCCAGGACCTCACCGCCCTCGCGGGCCGGGGCCGCCGGGCCGGCAAGGAACTGCGCGAGGCGCGCAGCCGCATCGGCATGGTCTTCCAGCACTTCAACCTGCTGGCCTCCCGCACCGTGCAGCGCAACGTCGAACTCCCCCTGGAGATCCTCGGCGTCACCGGCCGCGAGCGCTCCCGCAAGGCCCTGGAACTCCTCGACCTGGTCGGCCTCGCCGACAAGGCCAGGTCCTACCCCGGCCAGCTCTCCGGCGGCCAGAAGCAGCGCGTCGGCATCGCCCGCGCCCTCGCCGGCGACCCCAAGGTGCTCCTGTCCGACGAGGCGACCTCCGCCCTGGACCCCGAGACCACCCGCTCCATCCTCCAGCTCCTGCGCGACCTCAACCAGCAGCTCGGGCTCACCGTCCTGCTCATCACGCACGAGATGGACGTCGTCAAGACCATCTGCGACTCCGCCGCGCTGATGCGGGGCGGCCGGGTGGTCGAGTCCGGCACCGTCGGCGAACTCCTCGCCACCCCCGGCTCCGAGCTGGCCCACGAGCTGTTCCCGGTCGGCGGCACGGCCTCCGCGCCCGACCGCACCGTCGTGGACGTCACCTTCCACGGCGAGGCCGCCGCCCGCCCGGTGATCTCGCAGCTCTCCCGTACGTACAACATCGACATCTCGATCCTGGGCGCCGCCATGGACACCGTCGGCGGCCGGCAGATCGGCCGCATGCGCATCGAACTGCCCGGCCGGTTCGAGGAGAACGTCGTCCCGATCGGCTTCCTGCGCGAACAGGGCCTCCAGGCCGAGCTCGTGGAAGCCGCACCCGTGCCCGTACCCGCACCGCTCACCAAGGAGGTGGCGAAGTGACCTGGTCCGAAATGCAGCCGCTGCTGACGCAGGGCACCGTCGACACCCTCTACATGGTGCTGTGGTCCACCCTCGTCACCGTCCTGGCCGGACTGCCCCTCGGCGTCCTGCTCGTCCTCACCGACAAGGGCGGACTGCTCCAGAACACCCCGGTGAACAAGATCGTCGGCGTGATCGTGAACATCGGCCGCTCGCTGCCGTTCATCATCCTGCTGATCGCCCTGATCCCGTTCACCACCTGGGTCGTCGGCACCTTCATCGGTCCCACCGCGATGATCGTGCCGCTCGCCGTCGGCGCCATCCCGTTCTTCGCCCGGCTGGTGGAGACGGCGGTCCGCGAGGTCGACCACGGGCTCGTGGAGGCCGTCCAGTCCATGGGCGGCTCCATCCCGACGATCGTCCGCAAGGTCCTCCTCCCGCAGGCTCTGCCCTCCCTGGTCTCCGGCATCACCACCACCGTCATCGTGCTCATCGGCTACTCGGCGATGGCCGGCGCGGTCGGCGGCGAAGGGCTCGGCTCCAAGGCCGTCACCTACGGATTCCAGCGCTTCGACAACCGGTTCATGCTGATCACGGTCGCGCTGCTGATCGTCATCGTGACCCTCGTCCAGCTGATCGGCGACCTCGCCGTCCGCCTGCTGGCCCGCCGCGGCCGCACCTCCTGAGACTTCCCTTCCTCATCAAGCCCGCACTCCTTGTCCGGGCGCACCACCATCACCACCTGAAAGAGGCACTTTTCGTGCGTACCAGCATCAAGATCACCGCCGCCGCCGCGGCCACCACCGCGCTCGCCCTCGGCCTCACCGCCTGCGGCACGGACTCCGACCCGTCGTCCAAGAGCGGCGGCACCGACACCTCCAAGGCCCTCGTCGTCGCCGCGTCCCCGACGCCGCACGCCGACATCCTCGGCTTCGTCAAGAAGAACCTCGCCGACAAGGCCGGCCTCAAGCTGGAGATCAAGGAGTTCACGGACTACGTCCTGCCGAACACCGCCACCGAGACCGGCCAGGTCGACGCCAACTTCTTCCAGCACCAGCCCTACCTGGACGACTTCAACAAGAAGAACGACACCCACCTCGTCTCCGTCGGCACCGTCCACCTCGAACCCCTCGGCCTCTACTCCAAGAAGGTCAAGGGCCTCGACTCCATCAAGGCCGGCCAGACCATCGCCGTCCCCAACGACACCACCAACGAGGGCCGCGCGCTCCAGCTGCTCGCCGAGAACGGCCTCATCACCCTCAAGGACGGCGTCGGCACCAGTGCCAAGCTGAGCGACATCACCGACAAGAAGGGCCTGAAGTTCAAGGAGCTGGAGGCCGCCACGGTCCCGCGCGCCCTGAACGACGTGGACGCCGCCGTCATCAACGGCAACTACGCCATCGAGGCCGACCTCAAGCCCGCCAAGGACGCCCTCGTCCTGGAGAAGGCCGACGGCAACCCGTACGCCAACATCGTCGCCGTCAAGAAGGGCGACGAGAAGGACCCCCGCGTCCAGAAGCTCGTGAAGCTCCTCCACTCCGACGAGGTCGAGAAGTTCATCGAGGACACCTACCAGGGCTCCGTCGTCCCGGCCTTCGGCGACGCCAAGTCCTGACCCGTACGCACCACTTGCCGCCGGAGCCCCGCACACCCCGCCCGGGGGGTGCGGGGCTCCGCCGTACCCACCCGGCCATGCACGCGCCCCCCGCGATGCTGCATGCTGTGCATTTACACGGTCTTCGGCATGGAGCTGCGCATGACTTCCACCTTCCCGGACATCTCCATCAGCACGGACCGGCTGGTGCTGCGCCCATTCGACATGGCGGACATCCCCGCGTACATCGAGATGATGAACGACGAGCTGGTCACCGCCTGGACCGACGCGCCCCACCCCTACACCCAGGTCGACGCCGAACGCTGGGTGCGCAGAATCGCTCCGGCACACCGCACCAAGGGCGACGGGATCGCCCTGGCCGTCACCGAGTTCCTGACCCAGCGCCTCGTCGGCTCCGTACGGCTCCGCAACACCGACTGGCGCGCCCTGTCCACCGAGGCCGCCTACATCACCGCCCCCTGGGCCCGCGGCGAGGGCTACGCCACCGAGTCCGTGCTCGCCGTCGCCCAGTGGCTCTTCCGCGACCAGGGCTTCGAGCGCATCGAACTGCGCACCGCCGCCGACAACACCGCCTCCCAGCAGGTCGCCCAGAAGCTCGGCTGCATCAGCGAGGGCGTCCTGCGCAACGCCCGCATAGCGCGCACCCGGACCGAGAACGGCACGGACGGCGGATGGACCGACATCCGCACCGACCTCATCGTCTGGGGCCTGCTCCCCGAGGACCTGGAAGGCGTCGCCGAACAGCTCGCCGACGCCGGCGGGTACGGCACCTACAACGACTGGAACTGACCGGCTCCGGGGCCCCGGAGCCCCGGCGGAGGGGACCGGGTAATCTCACCCTGCCTGCTTCCGGGCAGCCCGCCCCGCCTGCGACGACTCCAGGAGAATGACACCAAGATGGCCGACCGGGTCACAGTGATCGGCTGGGACGGCTCGCCGCTGACCAGAGCGGCCACCGCAGCGCTGTCGGCCGCGACCCTGGTCGCCGGGGCCGCCCACCACCTCGCGCTGCCGGAAGTCCCCCGGAGCGCCGAACGCATCCGCCTCGGCTCCGTCGACCTCGCCGCCCGCCGCATCGCCGTCCACCGCGGCAGCGCCGTCGTCCTCGCCGACGGCGACCCCGGCTTCTTCGGTGTCGTCCGCACCCTGCGCGCCCCGGAGCACGGCCTGGAGGTCGAGGTCGTCCCGGCCGTCTCCTCCGTCGCCACCGCCTTCGCCCGCGCCGGCATGCCCTGGGAGGACGCCCAGACGGTCGTCGCCCACCCCCGCACCCTGCGCCGCGCCGTGAACGTCTGCCGCGCCCACCACAAGGTCGCCGTCCTCACCTCGCCCGGCGCCGGACCCGCCGAACTCGCCCTGCTCCTCGAAGGCGTCCACCGCACGTTCGTCATCTGCGAGGAGCTGGGCACCGACCGCGAACAGGTCACCGTCGTCACCTCGGACACCGCCGCCGACCACGTCTGGCGCGACCCCAACGTCGTCATCGTCATCGGCGGCGGCCCCGAGCGGCAGGCCGACGGCGCCTGGATCGCCGGCCGCCACCCCGCCTACCCGCAGGGCGTACGGGGATGGGCGCTGCCCGCCGGCGCCCACCCCGGCCCGGGCGCCCGCCCGACGGGGGAGAGCGGCGAGGGCGAGGGCCCCGTCCTGCGCGCCGCCCAGCTCGCCCACCTCGGCCCCCGCACCGGCGACCTCGTCTGGGACATCGGCTCCGGGGGTGGCGCGCTGGCCGTCGAGGCGGCCCGCTTCGGCGCCGCGGTCCTCGCCGTGGACAGCGACCCCGACGCCTGCGCCCGCACCACGGCCGCCGCCCGCGCCTCCGGCGTACAGCTCCAGGTCGTCGAGGGCCGCGCCCCGCACGTACTGGAACGGCTGCCCGAGCCCGATGTCGTACGCATCGGAGGCGGCGGCGTCCCCGTCGCCACCGCCGTCGCGGACCGCCGGCCGGAACGGATCGTCACGCATGCCTCGACCCGCGACGAGGCCGAGGCACTGGGCGCCGCACTGGCCGGCAACGGCTACACGGTCTCCTGCTCACTCCTCCAGTCCGTCGAACTCGACACGACCGCCTGGTCGGAGCGCGAACGCACGGTCGTCTTTCTGCTTTCCGCACTTCGTTCGGACCTTGCCCCCTGACCCGTCGGCAAGCGGTGCGAGGTAGGCTGGCCGATCGTCGCACCGCTCCCGGACGTTCGTTGCTTCGTTCGTCAATGTCCGGAAAAGGGGACTGTTTTGGTCCCCGTTGTGGTACGGCGGCACCCTGGGACGCGCAACGTGGCGCAGTCCACAGCGGGCCGTGGCGAAATGAGCTGCCTCGGCGGCGAACGACCGCGAGAATGCAGGATGTCCGCGACCGACTCGTGCCGCGCGGCGCGCCCGCTCGTTCCACCGGACGAGCGCCGCGTGCCGTGTCCGGGCGTCCCGGGCGAAGGGCCGAAGGAGCACTGACGATGGGCGAGGGGAACGCATGAGTGACACCGGCCGGATCCCGGGCGAGGGACTGCCGGAGAACACGGGCACGGTGGAGCAGCCGGGCGTCCCCGCGCCCGACTCCTACACCTACCTTGAACCCTCCGCGCAAGCCCCCGAGGACGACGACCTCCTCCTGATGCCGAGCGCCCAGGGCGCCTGGGGCGAACCCCAGCCGGTCGCCCAGACGACGGATCACTACGCGGACCCCGCCGCGCAGGGCGCGTACCAGCCGCACTACCAGCCGGCCGACCCGGCGCACGCCCAGGGCCCCGTCCAGCTCCAGGAGCAGGCCCCCGCCTACGCGATGCACCAGGCCGCCGCCGCGCCGCTGCCCGGGACCGGCCCCGGTACGCACGAGTCCGGAGGCCGCGATTCCGGCTCCGTCGACCTCGGCGCCGTCCGCATCCCCGCCCCCGCCGCGCAGCCCCAGGCCCCCGTCCGCCGCCCGCTGCACCGCGGCCCGGCCTCGCCCGAGCCGTCCTACGGCGGTACGTCGGGGGCCGGCGTGGTCCGCTCCCTCGCCGACCGGGGCCCGGCCGGAGCGCCCCCGGCCCGCCACGCGGGCCCGGCGACCGCCGAACCCGAGTACTTCGACCCGCAGCCGGCGGACCAGCCCCTTCCGGGCCCGCAGCTCGGCGAGATCCCGCCGCAGAACGCCCAGCAGTGGGCGGCGCCGGTGCCGCCGGAGACCCCGGCCGCCCCGGAGCAGGCCGCGCCCGAGCCCGTCGCGGAGCCCGCGGCCCCCGCGGCCGAGGCACCGACCGCGGTGGCGCCGGAGGTCCCGGCACCGGTCGCCGAGCAGCAGCCGGTCCCGGAGCCGGTGGCCGTGGTGGAGCCGGAACAGGCCGCGACGCCGGAGCCCGTCGCCGTGGCGGAGCCCGAGCCGGCAGTGGTCGCGGAGCCCGCACCGGCCCCGGTCGCCGATGCCGAGCCGGCCGCGGAGCCGGCGGTCGTGGCGGAGCCCGTCCCGGCCGAGGAACCGCAGCCCGCGCCGGCCGCCGAGCCGGAGGCCGTGGCGGAACCCGTCCCCGCCGCCGAGCCCCAGCCCGCTCCCGAGCCCGAGCCCGTGCAGGCCGTCGAGCCGCAGCCCGAGGCCGTGGCCGAGCCCGCACCGGCCGCCGACCCGCAGTCCGTGCCGGTGGCGGAAGCCGCACCGGCCGCCGAGCCCGCGACGGCCGCCGAGGCACAGCCCGTGCCGGCAGGGGAGGCCGCACCGGCCCCCGAGCCGGAGCCCGCGCCCGCCGCCGACGTGCAGCCCGTGGCCGTGGCGGAGCCCGCACCCGCTCCCGAGCCGGAGCCCGTGGCGGTGGCGGAGCCCGCACTCGCCGCCGACCCGCAGCCCGTGGCCGTGGATGAAGCCGCACCCGCCCCCGAGCCGCAGCCCGTGGCCGTGGCCGAGCCCGCACCCGCCCCCGAGCCGGAGCCCGCACCCGCCGCCGAACCGCAGGCCGTCGCTCCGGCGGAGCCGGCCCCCGCAGCCGGGGCGGAGGCGGACGCGCTCCCGGCGGAACCGGTCGACGCCCCGGTCGCCGGACAGTCGATACAGCCCGCGGCGCCCGCCCCCGAGTCCGAGTCCGGTCCCGAGGTCATCGAGACCCCGGACCTGGGCGACGAGGCGGAGCCCGTACCGGCCGAGGCCTCCGAGCAGGCCCCCACGGCTCCCCCCGCGCCCGGCTACGACGACGCCGAGCGGGAGGCGGTCCTGCGGGTGATGCGGGAGCGCCGGGACATCCGCAACGGCTTCCGCAGCGACCCCATCCCGCACGAGGTGCTGCTGCGCGTCCTGGAGGCCGCGCACACGGCGCCCAGCGTGGGCCACTCGCAGCCCTGGGACTTCGTGGTCATCCGGTCCGCCGAGACCCGCCGCTCGATGCACGAGCTGGCGCAGCAGCAGCGGGAGGCGTACGCGCAGTCGCTGCCGAAGGCGCGGGCGAAGCAGTTCAAGGAACTCAAGATCGAGGCGATCCTCGACACCCCGGTGAACATCGTGGTGACCGCCGACCCGACGCGCGGGGGCCGCCACACGCTCGGCCGGCACACCCAGCCGCAGATGGCCCCGTACTCCTCGGCGCTCGCCGTGGAGAACCTGTGGCTGGCGGCCCGGGCCGAGGGCCTGGGCGTGGGCTGGGTGAGCTTCTTCGACGAGCGCGAGATGGTGCGCGCGCTCGGGCTGCCGGAGCACCTGGAGATCGTGGCGTACCTCTGCGTGGGATACGTGGACGAGTTCCCCGAGGACCCGGAGCTGATGCAGGCGGGCTGGTCGAAGCGGCGCCCGCTGTCCTGGGTCGTCCACGAGGAGACGTACGGCCGCCGCGCCCTGCCCGGCGAGGCTCCGCACGATCTGCTCCAGGAGACGATCTCCGACATCCGCCCGCTGGACGCCAAGGCGCTGGGCGAGGCGTGGGAACGCCAGAAGCGGATGACGAAGCCGGCCGGCGCACTCGGCATGCTGGAGATCATCTCGGCGCAGCTGGCCGGGCTGTCCCGGATGTGCCCGCCGCCGATCCCGGAGCCGGCGGCCGTCGCGGTGTTCGCGGGCGACCACGGGGTGCACGCCCAGGGCGTCACGGCGTGGCCCCAGGAGGTCACCGGCCAGATGATCGCCAACATGCTCGGCGGCGGTGCGGTGTGCAACGCGTTCGCCTCGCAGGTGGGCGCCGAGGTGTGCGTGGTCGACGTGGGCGCGGTCGCCGAACTGCCCGCGATGCCGGGCCTGCTGCCCCGGAAGGTACGGGCGGGCACGGCGGACTTCACCACCGGACCGGCGCTCACCCGCGAGGAGGTCCACGCGGCGATCGAGGTCGGCATCGAGACCGCCCGCGACCTGGTGGCGGCGGGCAACAAGGGCCTGCTGACCGGCGAGATGGGCATCGCGAACACGACGGCGTCGGCCGCGCTGATCTGCGTGTACACCGGGATGGACCCGGCCGAGGTGACGGGCCGGGGGACCGGCATCAACGACGAGATGCACGCCCGCAAGATCGACGTGGTGCGGCGCGCCCTGGAGCTCCACCAGCCGGACCCGGCGGACCCGATCGGCGTCCTGGCGGCCGTGGGCGGCCTGGAACACGCGGCGATGGCCGGGTTCCTGCTGGGCGGCGCGTCGCTCCGTACGCCGGTGATCCTGGACGGCGTGAGCGCGGGCGCGGCGGCCCTGGTGGCCCGGGCGATCGCCCCGGAGGCCCTGGCCGCGTGCATCGCCGGCCACCGCAGCGCTGAGCCGGGCCACGTGGCCGCGCTCAACAAGCTGGGCCTGCGCCCGCTGGTCGACCTGGACCTCCGCCTCGGCGAGGGCACGGGCGCCCTGCTGGCGCTGCCGATCGTGCAGAGCGCCGCGCGTGCGATGCACGAGGTGGCGACGTTCGACTCGGCGGGCGTGACGGAGAAGTAGCGCGGCACCGGTGCGGGGGCTCTGCCCC
>NZ_JBHUXS010000004.1:272724-445770 GCF_042669245.1 Streptomyces sp. NPDC057249
GGGGGGGGGGCGGTGGGGGCCGCGCGCGGGGGGGGGGTGGCCGTGGGGGGCGCGGTGCGCGGGGGGGGGGGGGGGGGGGGGGGCGGGGGGCCGGGGGGGGGGGGCCCGCCCCCCCCACCCCCGCTCCTCCATCGCCGGAGGGGCTCGATCCGGCCGCGCGGTCATGGGCGGGGGCCAAGGCCAGCCGCAGGCGCCCCCGCCCACCCCGTATCGTGATCCTCACCCACCACACCCACGCCGCTCCACCGCCGCAGCGGCCCGCGCACCCCGCACCGCCCGAGGAGCCCGCACCACCATGGCCGAGCACGCCGATCGCCCCGCCTACCCCGTCGGACTGCGCCTCAACGGGCGCCGCGTAGTCGTCGTCGGCGGCGGCCAAGTCGCTCAGCGCCGCCTCCCCGCCCTCATCGCGGCCGGCGCCGACATCGTCCTCGTGTCGCCCTCCGCCACCGCCTCCGTCGAGGCGATGGCGGACGCCGGCGAGATCCGCTGGGAGCGCCGCAGGTACACCGACGGCGACCTCACCGACACCTGGTACGCGCTCATCGCGACCGACGACGACGCGGCCAACGAGGCCGCGTCCGCCGAGGCGGAGCGCACCCGCACCTGGTGCGTCCGCAGCGACGACGCCGAAGCGGCCACCGCCTGGACCCCCGCCACCGGCCGCAGCGAGGGCGTCACCGTCGCCGTGCTCACCGCGGGCGCCCACGGCCGCGACCCGCGCCACTCGGCCGCCGTCCGCGACGCGATCGTGGAGGGCCTGCGCGACGGCAGCATCGCCGCCCCGCACCACCGCACCCGCACCGCCGGCGTCGCCCTGGTCGGCGGCGGCCCCGGCGACCCGGACCTCATCACCGTCCGGGGCCGCCGCCTGCTCGCCGAGGCGGACGTCGTCATCGCCGACCGCCTCGGCCCCCGCGACCTGCTGGACGAACTGCCGCCGCACGTCGAGGTGATCGACGCCGCGAAGATTCCGTACGGCCGCTACATGGCCCAGGAGGCCATCAACAACGCGCTGATCGAGCACGCCAAGGCCGGCAAGGCGGTCGTCCGGCTCAAGGGCGGCGACCCGTTCGTCTTCGGCCGGGGCATGGAGGAAGCGCAGGCGCTCGCCGCCGAGGGCATCCCGTGCACCGTCGTGCCCGGCATCTCCAGCTCCATCTCGGTCCCCGGCGCCGCCGGCATCCCCGTCACCCACCGGGGCGTCGCCCACGAGTTCACCGTGGTCAGCGGGCACGTCGCCCCCGACGACGAACGCTCCCTGGTCGACTGGGCGGCCCTCGCCCGGCTGCGCGGCACCCTGGTGCTCCTGATGGCCGTCGACAAGATCGGCGCCATCGCCCGTACCCTCGTGGAGCACGGCCGGTCGCCCGAGACCCCCGTCGCCCTCGTCCAGGAGGGCACGACGGCCGCCCAGCGCCGCGTCGACGCCACCCTCGCGACGGTGGCCGAGCGGGTGGCCGCCGAGGACGTCCGCCCGCCCGCCGTCGTCGTCATCGGCGCCGTCGTGGAGGTCGGCGCGGACCTCGCACCGAGCGACGGGTAACCAGGCGCGGCGAGCCCCTGGACCCAGACAGTCGGCACCCCCCACCGGACAAGGCAGCAGCAGAACCGTGGCTGAACTCATCACCATCGACGCCCCCGACGACCCCCGCCTCAGCGATTACGTCAGCCTCACCGACGTGGAACTCCGGCGCCGGAAGGAGCCCGCGGAGGGCCTCTTCATCGCCGAGGGCGAGAAGGTGATCCGCCGCGCCCGGCAGGCCGGATACCGCATGCGCTCCATGCTGCTGTCGGCGAAGTGGGTCGACCAGATGCGGGACGTCATCGAGGAGAGCCCCGCCCCCGTCTACACGGTCGCCCCGGACCTCGCCGAGCGCGTCACCGGCTACCACGTGCACCGGGGCGCCCTCGCCTCCATGCAGCGCAAGCCCCTCCCGGACGCCGGCGAACTCCTCCGCACCGCCCGCCGCGTGGCCGTCATGGAGGCCGTCAACGACCACACGAACATCGGCGCGATCTTCCGCAGCGCCGCCGCCCTCGGGATGGACGCCGTCCTGCTCTCCCCGGACTGCGCCGACCCGCTGTACCGGCGCTCCGTCAAGGTCTCGATGGGCGCGGTGTTCTCCGTGCCGTACGCCCGCCTCGGCACCTGGCCGCAGGGTCTCGGGACGGTACGCGAGGCGGGGTTCACGGTGCTCGCGCTGACGCCCGCCGAGAAGGCCGTCAGCATCGAGGAGGCGGCGCCGCACCGGATGGACCGGGTCGCCCTCATGCTCGGTGCCGAGGGCGACGGCCTGTCCGCCCGCGCGCTCGCCGCCGCCGACCGGTGGGTGCGCATCCCGATGGCCCACGGTGTGGACTCGCTGAACGTCGGCGCGGCGGCCGCGGTCGCCTTCTACGCGGTGGCCACGGGCCGCCCGGAGAGCTGACTACCGCTCGATCTGGGTCTGGCTCCGGCCGTGCCCGAGGTCCACACCGAGCCCCCGGGCCGGACCCTGGCAGCCCTGCGCCGCCGCGATGCCCAGCGCCACCAGCAGCGTCACCACCACGAAGACGACGAGCCGCTGCCGCAGCAGCTTCGGGTTGGCCGGGCGCCGCCCCGTGGAGGTCGTCCGCGTCCCGGGCCGGGTGCCCGGCCTGCCGTTCGTCCCGTTGGTGCCCTGCGGCCGCCTGACCGGCCGCGCCGTCCCGCGCGGCTGCTGCTGCACCGGCCTGCCGCCTCCGGTGCGGGCGGGGGCGGAACGCGCCGCCGACGGCCGGTTCTGCGGGCGCGACCCCGGGGCCGGACCGGCCGCCCTGCGGGTCTGCTGCTCGGTGTACGGGCCGTCCAGCCGGCCCGTCGGCCGGTCCGCCTCCTGGGCCGAGCGCTGGACGGGCGGCCGGCTCTCGTGCAGCCCCTGCGCCTCGCGCGCCGCGATCTCCTTGAGCCGCATCGACAGCTGGAGCGTGCTCGGCCGCTCCTCGGGGTCCTTCGCCAGGCAGGCGCTCACCAGCGGCGCCAGCGCGTCGTGCACATCGAAGAGCTGGGGCTCCTCGTGCACCACGCGGTAGAGCATCACCTCGGAACTGCCGTGCCCGAAGGGGGAGTCCGCCATCGCCGCGTACGCCAGCGTCGCCCCGAGCGAGAACACGTCCGTCGCCGGGGTCACCGCCGCCCCGCGCACCTGCTCGGGCGCGAGGAAGCCCGGCGAGCCCACTGCCGTACCGACGTGCGTCAGCGTGGAGGCGCCCGTGGCCCAGGCGATCCCGAAGTCGATGATCCGGGGGCCCTTGGGGGAGAGGAGGATGTTCGACGGCTTCAGGTCCCGGTGGACCACCCCGGCCTCGTGCACCGCGACCAGCCCTTCGGAGAGCGCCGCCCCGATCGAGGCGACCTCGGCGGCCGACAGCGGGCCCTCCTCGGCCACCTTGTCGTGCAGCGAGGGCCCCGGGACGTACTGCGTGGCGAACCAGGGGCGGTCCGCCTCCAGGTCGGCGGCGACCAGCCGGGCCGTGCAGCCGCCCCGGATGCGCCGGGCGGCGGACACCTCGCGCGCGAACCGCGAGCGGAACTCCTGATCCTCCGCCAGGTCCGGCCGGATCACCTTGAGCGCCACGCGCTGGCCCCGCCGGTCCGAACCCAGGTAGACGACACCCATCCCGCCGGCCCCGAGCCGCCGGTGCAGCCTGAACGAGCCGACGACACGCGGGTCCTCGCGCCGGAGCCGCATCATCGCCATGTCTGCCCATCCCCGCTGCCTGGTACGCCTGACGAGGCACAGCTTACGTACCCGCCGCCCGGGGCGCTCAGAGGCCGCGCCCTCGCGGGGCATTCGATTGTCAGTGCCGGGTGGGAGACTTGAGGAGTGGTCAGGGAGCCGCGGATCCAGGCGCCCCGGCCCGTGCGAGATCTCAAAGGTCCGTCGCAGAAGGGGGATTGGATCAGTGAAGGGCGATCGAGTCGAGATAGTGGTGGACGCCGGGGACAGCACCCGGACCTACGAGGTGGTGGCCTCCCGGGCCGGCCGCCGGGTGGAGACCGCGGTCCGCCGGGGCGTGGTCGAAGTGAGTGAAGTCACCAGGAACGGGTCCGTGGTGCGCACGGCCCGCTTCATGGCGACCAGGGTCCTCGCCCTGGTCGAACAGCCGGTACCCAGGGAGGACGCCTCCGAGCGCCCCCTCCGGGAAGACCCCAACCCCGCGTAGCCCGGTCTCCACCCAGGGGAGTACGCCGACCGGGCACGGCTCATCCTCCGGGAGGCCCGGGATTCGGTACGCGGGCATGACGCCGCCCGCCCCCCGAATCCCTAATGTTGAGTCCAAGCGGCGGGCGTCGCACTCGTCCCCCGAGGTCAAACGCCCGCCGCCCCACATCAGGTCAGGAGAGGAACCATGGCTGACACGGCAGCACGGACGGTGGTCCGCACGCGGACACGCGGCTCGTACGCCGCGCCCGGCCGCCGCCACCCGCTGGTGGCGACCGCCATGGTCCTTCCCCTGGCGGCCCTGCTCGTCGTCGTCTTCGGCGGCTGGGACGCAGTGGTCACACAGGCGTCGTCCGTGGGCGTGATGCTGGGGCGCTGAGCGGCGCCCCGGGTCCGGAAGAGCGGTCCGGACCGGGACATCCGGCCAACAGCCCCGTGGGGACGGGGGTGCGGCGGACGGCAGCGTTTGTCCGGTCAGCTGGGGAGCTGACCGGACATCGCGCTGTCCGGGGCGGAACGCCTCCGGCCGCCACCCGTCCGCGTACGCCCTGCCGGGACGCGCCCGGCCCCGGAGCCGCCGGCCGCCACGGCCCCCCGGCGGCTTCCCTGCGCGTACCCTCTGCCGGGGCGTGACCGCCACAGCCCGTTCCGTGCCACCGGGGAGACCGTGACCACCGCACTCGTACGCGCGCTGGGAGACCTCGCCCACCGTGCGGCCCACCCGGCAGGCTGCGGCCCCCGCCCCTGCCCGCCTCCCGCCGTGCTCGCCGAACGCGATGACGGGATCGTCGTCCGCAGCGGCCCCGTCGTCGCCAAGGCCCACGCCGCCGACACGGATACGGCCGCTCTGTCCGCGCGGCTGCGCCTGGCGGCCGGGCCGGGCCGGGAAGACGTCCTGCTGGCGCCGCTGCCCGTGGCGCCCGGCCGCCACCTCACCGAGCTGCACGGCCGCCCCGTCACCCTCTGGCCGCACGGCGACCCGGTCGACCCCGGCGATCCCGACGCGGCTCCTTGGGAGGCGGCCGGGGCGCTCCTGGCCCGGCTGCACCGCACCGAGGCCCCCGCCGCCGGGCTTCCCGCCATGCGCGGCCCGGTCAAGGCGGCGCTCGCCGTCGACCGGATGCGCGCCGCCCGTCCCGCCGATCCGGCCGTGGAGCCGGTGCTCACCGCGTGGCGCGGGCTGCCGGGCTGGGCCCGGGGCGCGGCGGGCTCCCCGGCGGGCCGGGAAAGGCACCTCTGCCACGGAGACCTCCACCTCGGCCAGCTCGTACGCCACCCAGGCCCGCACGGCCGCTGGCTGCTCATCGACGTGGACGACGCGGGCCTCGGCGATCCGGCCTGGGACTTGGCGCGCCCTGCCGCCTGGTACGCGGCCGGGCTGCTCCCGCCGGACGTCTGGTTCCGCTTCCTGGACGCCTACCGGGCGGGCGGGGGACCCGCCGTACCCGCCGACGGCGACCCCTGGCCCGCCCTGGACGTGCCGGCCCGGGCGCTGACCGTGCAGACCGCCGCGCTCGCCTGGGCCAAGTCGGCCGCGGAGGGCCGGACTCCGGATGAGGTGGAACAGGTCGTGATCGACGCATGTGCCCGAATCGCGTCGCTCCCGCCCGAGTTGGCGGCCGAACACACGTCGTAGGGTGAACCGACCGTCGGCGGGCATGCATTCCGGCGACGGCGAACCGACGGCGAGGAGTGAGCCCGAACATGCAGTGTCCCAAGTGCCACGCACAGATGCACACGTACAACCGCAACGGCATCCAGATCGAGCAGTGCAGCGGCTGCCGGGGGATATTCCTGGACTACGGCGAGCTGGAGACGCTGACCCGCATCGAGTCGCAGTGGGCGCAGCAGGCTCCGCCGCCGGCCGCGCCGCCGCAGGCGTACCCTTCCGCCCCCGCACCCGCCTGGGGCGCTCCGCACCACGGCGGCCACCACGGTCACTACCGGCAGAAGAGCTTCGGCCGCATGCTCTTCTCCTCCTGACCGCGCCCGGCGGGCCCCGGCACCCGTGCCGGCGGCCCGCCCGCCCGCGCGAGCACGACGAAGCCCCGGTCGCCGAGACGACCGGGGCTTCGTGACAGTGCGCGATACTGGGATTGAACCAGTGACCTCTTCCGTGTCAGGGAAGCGCTCTCCCGCTGAGCTAATCGCGCAGGTGAACCTGCGTGTACTGCGTGCGCGATACTGGGATTGAACCAGTGACCTCTTCCGTGTCAGGGAAGCGCTCTCCCGCTGAGCTAATCGCGCGGGTGATCCTTGCGGACCAGTGGACGATACTGGGATTGAACCAGTGACCTCTTCCGTGTCAGGGAAGCGCTCTCCCGCTGAGCTAATCGTCCTTGGAGGTGGAGACGGGATTTGAACCCGTGTAGACGGCTTTGCAGGCCGTTGCCTCGCCTCTCGGCCACTCCACCAGGGGCGGGAGTCCGGGAAGAATCCCCCGCCTTCTGCGAGCGGACGACCAGGTTCGAACTGGCGACCTCAACCTTGGCAAGGTTGCGCTCTACCAACTGAGCTACGTCCGCTTGTCTTTCCCGGTCCGCTTGCGCGTCCCGGCGACGTGTTGAACTCTAGCGGATTCCGGGGCCAGTACAAAAACGCGTTTGTGCAGCGTGCTGAGGTGCGCTCGCCCCGGCGCGGGTCACCGTGCGCCGTCCTACACTCGCGGACGTGCACGACCTCGCTCCCATGGCCCGCTTCGGCGGCCTCGTCGCCTCCGGTCTGCGGGATGTGACCAGTGATCCCGCCGCCCTCGACTCGTCCGGCTTCTGGGCCGTCTGCGCGGGCTTCGAAGGTTCCCTGACCTGCGCCCGCTTCGACACCGTGCGCCCCGCGCCCGTGCCCGCCCCGGTCCCCGGCGCCTGGCGCGGCCCCGCCGTCGGCGACTGGACCTCCTCGCTCGACCGCGAGGCCTACACGGAAGGCGTACGGCGCATCCGCGCGCACATCGCGGCCGGCGAGGTCTACCAAGCCAACCTCTGCCGCGTGCTGACCGCGCCCCTGCCCGGCCCCGGCGCCGCCGACGTGGACGCCCTCACCGCGCTGCTGGCGCGCGGCAACCCGGCCCCGTACGCAGGAACGATTCGCCTCCCCGCGCACGGCGTCGAGATCGCGACCGCGTCCCCCGAGCTGTTCCTGCGCAGGGACGGCCGCACCGTCGAGTCCGGGCCCATCAAGGGCACCGGCCGCACCGAGGCCGACCTGCTGGAGAAGGACCACGCCGAGAACGTGATGATCGTGGACCTGGTCCGCAACGACCTGGGCCGGGTCTGCGCCACCGGATCGGTCGCCGTCCCCGACCTCTGCGCCGTCGAGAAGCACCCCGGACTCGTCCACCTCGTCTCCACCGTGCGCGGCCGCCTCGCCGACGGAGCCGGCTGGCCGGAGATCCTCACCGCCGCCTTCCCGCCCGGCTCGGTCACCGGCGCCCCCAAGTCCAGCGCGCTGCGGATCATCGGCGCACTGGAGACCGCCCCGCGCGGCCCGTACTGCGGCGGCGTCGGCTGGGTGGACGCCGACCGGAGGACCGCCTCGCTCGCCGTCGGCATCAGAACCTTCTGGACCGACCGCACGGGGCCCGCGCCCCTCCTCCGCTTCGGCACCGGTGCCGGCATCACCTGGGGCTCCGATCCGGAACGCGAGTGGGACGAGACCGAACTGAAGGCGTCCAGGCTGCTCGCGGTAGCGTCGGGCGCATACGAAGCGACCGGAAGGACCGCACCATGAGGATCTGGGTCAACGGCGAGCTGCGCCCCGCCGACGACGCCCGGGTGTCCGTGCTCGACCACGGGCTCACCGTCGGCGACGGCGTCTTCGAGACGCTCCGGGTCTCCCAGGGCCGTCCCTTCGCCGTCACCCGCCACCTCAGGGTCTCTCGTTCGGGCCAGGCCGGGCTCGCGGGCTCTGGCACCGCACCTCGCGGCGTTGTCGTCAATCACCAACGCTCCGCGTTGATTCAATCCTCCGCCTTGCGATGCACGGCACCAGAGCCCGCTCCCTGATCCGGCCTGACCCAAACGAGAGACCCTCGACCGCCTGACCCGCTCCGCCCGGGGGCTCGGCCTGCCCGCCCCCGACCTGGACGAGGTGCGCCGCGCCTGCGCCGCCGTCGTGGAGGCCAACCCGGTCGGGCTGGGCCGCCTGCGCATCACGTACACCGGTGGCATCTCGCCCCTCGGCTCCGACCGGGGCGACGCGGGCCCCGGCCTCGTCGTCGCCCTCGGCGAGGTGACGCGCCGCCCCGACACCACGGCCGTCGTCACCGTGGACTGGACCCGCAACGAGCGCTCCGCGCTCACCGGCCTGAAGACCACGTCGTACGCGGAGAACGTCGTCGCCCTCGCCCGCGCCCACGAGCAGGGCGCCTCCGAGGCGCTGTTCGCCAACACCGCCGGCCGGCTCTGCGAGGGCACCGGGTCCAACGTCTTCGTCGTCCTGGACGGGCAGCTCCACACCCCGCCCGTCGCCTCCGGCTGCCTGGCCGGCATCACCCGGGCGCTCGCGGTGGAGTGGACCGGGGCGCAGGAGACCGACCTCCCGTTCGACGTCCTGGACCGGGCCGATGAGGTCTTCCTGACCTCCACCCTCCGTGACGTGCAGGCCGTCCACCGGATCGACGGCCGGGAGCTGCCGGGCACGCCGGGACCGGTGACCGCCAAGGCGATGCGGATCTTCGAGGAGCGCGCGGCCGACGACCTCGACCCGTGACCGGGCACCGGCCCGTCCGCGTAAATGCGGATGACGGGCCGCCGCGCAGGGGATAGAAACCACCTGATGACGACGACACTGCGGCCGGCCGGGCCGATCCAGTCAGGCGCCGACGGCGCACAGCGGCGCGCGTACGACGTGTGCGACAACGGGCGCCCCGTCGGCTCCGTGGCGCTCGCCGTCGAGCCGGGCGCGGGCGGGGCGACGGGCCTGATCCGCGACCTGCGGATCGACGAGGCCGTCCGCAGGCGCGGCCGGGGCACCATCGCCGCACTGGCCTCCGAGGAGATCCTGCGCGGCTGGGGCTGCGCCCAGGTGTGCACGGAGGTGGCCGCCGGGGACACCGCGGGCCAGCGGCTGGCCGCCGCCCTCGGCTACACCGAGCGCAGCCGCAACATGGTCAAGACGCTGCCCGGTGAGCCCCCGGCCCTGCCCGACGGGCTCACCGCACACCCGATGACGCCCGAGGAGTTCGCCGCCTGGGAACGCGACGCCATCGCCGCGTACACGGAGAGCCTGGTGAGCCGGGGCGTGCCGCGCGAGGCGGCGCCGGCCGCGGCCCGCGCCTCCCACGCCCGCCACCTGCCGGACGGCCTCGCCACCGCGGGGGCGCGGCTGGACCACCTGCGCGACGGGGGCGAGACGGTCGGCCACGTCTGGGAGGCGCCGTTCGAGATGCACCCCGGCATGCACGTCGGGTACGTGTTCGACGTCGAGGTGGCGGAACGGTACCGGGGGCGCGGTTACGGGCGGGCGCTGATGCTCCAGGCGGAGCGGATCGCCCTGGCGGCGGGCGAGACGCGGATCGGCCTGCACGTCGTCACGGCCAACACCCCGGCCCTGCGGCTGTACGAATCGCTCGGTTACGAGCCGACCCGGCACAACCTGGCCAAAGCGCTGTAGGGCCGCCCCGCTTCCTCAGCCCTGCCCGGCCAGGAGCCGGTCGGCGATCGCCTCGATCCGCTCGCGCAGCCCGTCCTGGCTCTTGCCGCCGTCCAGGCGTTCGCCGCCGATCACGTACGTCGGCGTGCCGGTCACCCCGATCGCCTTGCCCTCGGCCTGGTCCGCGTCCACGATCAGCATGTGCCGGCCGTCGATGAGCGCCGTGTCGAACTCCTCCGCGTCCAGACCCAGCTCCCCGGCCACCTCGACCAGCAGCTTCTCGCCCCGGTCCGCGAGACCGGCGGTCCGTGCGAGCACCGCCTCGACGTACGGCCAGCCGCTGCCCTGGACCACGGCCTCCTCGGCGGCCTGCGCGGCGGCGTAGGCGTGCTTGTGCTTCTCCAGGGGGAAGTGCCGCAGCCGGATCTCCAGCCGGTCCCCGTACCGGGCCCGCAGGGCGCGCACATCGGTGAGGGCGTGGTGGCAGTCGGGGCACTGGAGCTCGCACCAGACGTCGAGGACGACCGGCGTTGCGGGGGTGGAATCGCTCATGGGGCCAGTCTCGCAGGGCGGGCGGCCCGTTCTCGTCCCGGCACCGCCGGTACGGCACCTGGGAAGGAGCCCGGCCCCTGAGATGTCCCTGATACGGGCCCGGGGCATGGCCGTCCGCCCGGTGCCCGGTGCAGGATGGAAGGGACGTATCCCCCTGCGCCAGGAGGCACCGATGCTTGCCGAGACCATCTGCTCCGCGGTGTCCGCGGCGGGCCTGGGCATCGCGGCCGTCACCGCGTACCGCAAGCGGTTCCTCACCGCGACGAGGATCGCCGCCTACTCGCTGGTGCCGGTCGGCCTGGTGCTGACGGGGGTCGTGAAGTGGGTGTCGGACATCGCCTTCAAGCCGAGCGTCTGGCTGGGCTTCGGCCTGCTGGGGGTGGCCTGGCTGCTCTTCATGATCACGCGTGCCGTCGAACGCCGGGGCGGCGGCAGCCGCAAGGAACGCCGGGCGGCCGCCCGGGCCGCCCGCGGCGAGGCCGTGGAACCGGCCGCTTCGGCCCCGTCGCTCGGCGCGGGCTCCTCGCCGGAGGCCACGCGTGCGCGCGGCAAGCAGGGGAAGCGGCCCGCCTCGGCCGGAGCCGGTGAGGACTTCAGCGACATCGAGGCCATTCTGAAGAAGCACGGCATCTGACTCCGGGAGCCGTCCGGCTCCGCGGGCCCCGCCGCACCACGCGGCGGGGCCCGCACCGTCTCACCAGGTGAATCGTTTCTCCTGGGATCGTCCGGGATTCCTTGACCCTGCCGGGCGGGGCCGCATAGCGTCCCGCTGGGCTGCGAACGTATGCGTTCGTGCCCCATGACACCGGGGGCGGGACGCGTGGACCGTGCGGCGGACGCCGCCCCCTTCCGCGTGCCCGAGACGGAGAAGCGATGGCCCTGTTCGACCTGCCCCTGGACCAGCTGCGGAGCTACCGGCCCGACCCCGACGAGCCGGAGGACTTCGACGCCTTCTGGCAGCTCACCCTGGACGAGGCAGCGGCCCATCCGCTGGACGCCGAGTTCGCGCCCTACGACGGCGCGCTGACCGCGGTCGACTCGTACGACGTGTCGTTCGCCGGCTGGGGCGGGCACCGGATACGCGCCTGGCTGAACGTTCCGGCGGGCGCCGAGGGCCCCCTGCCGACCGTCGTGCACTACCTCGGCTACAGCGGCGGGCGCGGGCTGCCCCACGACCACCTGGTGTGGCCCTCGGCCGGCTGGGCCGCGCTGATCGTGGACACCCGCGGCCAGGGCGCGGTCAACCACCACTCGGCGGGCGCCACTCCGGACCCGTACGGCGCCGCCAACCCGCAGGCGCCCGGCTTCATGACCAACGGCATCCTCGACCCGGAGACGTACTACTACCGCCGCGTCTACACCGACGCGGTGCGGGCCGTCGAGGTCGCCCGCAGCCACCCGGCCGTCGACCCGGCCCGCATCGTCGTGAACGGCGCCAGCCAGGGCGGCGGCATCACGCAGGCCGTGGCGGCGCTCAGCCCCGATGTGAAGGCCGCGTTCGTGGACGTGCCGTTCCTGACGCACTTCCGGCGGGCCGTCGAGATCACCGACGAGGACCCGTACCAGGAGATCGTCCGGTTCCTCGCCACCCGGCACGGCGCGGACGCCCAGGTGTTCCGCACCCTGTCGTACTTCGACGGCCTCAGCTTCGCCGCCCGCGCCACCGTGCCCGCGCTCTACTCGGTCGCCCTGATGGACGCGATCTGCCCGCCCTCCACGGTCTTCGCCGCCTACAACCGCTGGGCCGGACCCAAGGAGATCGAGATCTACCCCTGGAACGGCCACGAGGGCGGCACCGGCGTGCACCGCCAGGCGCAACTGCGGATGCTGCGCGAGCTGCGCTGAGCCGGCGGGTGCGGGGGCCGAGGCCCGAAAGCGTGACGGAACATCGGACGCCGGAGCGATTACGGATGCCCCCGTGACGGGTGAACTCCCGCCGGAGAGGGGCATGTTGGTAACGAGCACTCCCGGGACTGCGTCATGATCGTCCCGAAATGGTGGACACCTCTCGGGGCGACGCCCCCGCACCCCCTGGCGAAGAGCCGCGCGGCTGCCTCTTCGCGCTTTCCCAGCCCCCTCTGATGATCTTCCTCACGGTCATCGGCAGCCTGCTGCTGATGGCCGCGTTGCACGATCTCTTCCTGCTGTGAGCGGTCAGCCGGCCGCTTCCCGGCGGCGTGCCCGGTACGCGGCCACGTGCAGGCGGTTACCGCAGGTGCGGCTGGAGCAGTAGCGGCGGGAGCGGTTGCGCGAGAGGTCCACGAAGGCGTTCCGGCAGTCCGGCGCCTCGCACCGCCGCAGCCGCTCCGTCTCGCCCGCCACGATGATGAAGGCGAGTGCCATGCCGCAGTCGGCCGCCAGGTGGTCGGCGAGCGAGGCGTCCGGCGAGAAGTAGTGCACATGCCAGTCGTAGCCGTCGTGGGCGGTGAGCTGCGGCGTGGTGCCGGCCGCGGCCACCAGGGCGTTCACCAGTCCGGCGGCGGTGCGCGCGTCCTCGGCGGCGAAGACCTCGGCGAACCGGGCGCGCACGTCGTGCACGGCCCGCAGGTCCCGCTGGTCGAGCACGCCGATCCCGCTCACCCGGTGGCGTACGGCGAACGCGTGGAGTGCCGTGACGTCGGCGAGTCCGTCGGCCGGCGCGGCGCCCCCTTCCGGCTCGCTCTCCGGCGCGGTGTTCACCAGATCGACCACCAGGTCGAGGGCGATCCGGGTGTCGTGGGGGATCAGCACGCTTTCGCTCCCTGGCCTCCGGCGGGCGGGCGCCCGCCGATGCCGGACGACTCTACTGGCTCGCACCGGGCGCGGACCGGCACCGGTCACCGCGGTGGGTCCGCGGTCACCGGCGCCGGTGTCAGCCGTATGAGGTTGTCCGCGCGACGCCGTCTCCCCGAGTCGGACGGCGTCGTGCGGCTCTCGCCCTGGCTCAGCTCTCGGCCAGGATGTGTGAGAGCTCCGTATCGAGGTCGAAGTGACGGTGTTCGGTGCCCGGTGGAACCGCGGCGTCGGTCCGCTTCAGGAACGACTCCAGGGCCCGTGCCGGGGCCTCGAGCAGTGCTTCGCCCTCTGGGGAGCTCAGCGCGATGCAGACGACGCCCTGGCCGTGACTACGGGATGGCCAGACGCGTACGTCTCCGGTGCCGGTGGGCCGGTGCAGCCCTTCGGCAAGGAGGTCGCGGGCGAAAACCCACTCGACCGTCTCCTCCGCTCCGGTGTGGAAGGTGGCGTGCACGGCATAGGGATCGGCCGTGTCATACCGCAGGCCCGCGGGTACAGGCAGTGAGGACTCGCTCGACACAACGAGGCGCAGGTGCAGCTCGCAGCTGACCGTGGTGTTCATAAGCGCCAGGGCCTTTCGCTCAGTGTGCGCTCGGGGATTCGCACGTCGGCGAAATCGACATGCCACCTACGGTGGCGTTGTAAACCCCTCTGACCGTTTTGGGATGCTTCGGGTAGCTCGTACAGCGGTGTGTAACTTTGCGTCATGCGGCCATTCCAGTGACGCGGAGCAGTCCGGTAGGTTGGGTTCATGAACGCGGAGAGTGACGAGCGGGACGGTGCCGCCGCGGCGAAGGCACCGGCTCCCGCCGCGGGGGAAGCGCCTCGCGATGCGACGGGGGACGTCATACCGGGAGTGACCAAGGAGGACCCGGCGCTCGGCTCCAGAGCGCCCGGCTTCATCAAGGCCTCCAGAGCACTGCACCTGAGCTGGCAGGTCGGCGTCTTCGTCGTCGGCCTGGCCGTCGTGGTGGCCGGCATCATCATGCTGCCGCTGCCGGGCCCCGGCTGGCTGGTGATCTTCGGCGGCATGGCGATCTGGGCGACCGAGTTCGTCTGGGCCCAGCTGGTGCTGCGCTGGACCCGGCGCAAGGTCACCGAGGCCGCCCAGCGGGCGCTCGACCCCAAGGTCCGCCGGCGCAACATCATCCTCACGGTGACCGGACTCGTGATCATCGCGGCGCTCGTCGGGGTCTACGTGTGGAAGTTCGGGATCGTCATGCCCTGGAAGATCGACGAGTGACCCCGGGGCGCTCCCCGAGGTGGTCACGGGGCGCCGCTGACATGGGGTAATGTTTGCGGTGCGCCCGGGCGATTAGCTCAGTGGGAGAGCGCTTCGTTCACACCGAAGAGGTCACTGGTTCGAACCCAGTATCGCCCACCCGGACCGACGGCCCGGAAGCTCCAAGAGCTTCCGGGCCGTCGGCGTTCCCTCCCCCGCCTCACCGCATCCGCCCCAGCGCCTCCTTCAGCCGCCGGGCGTCCCGCAGCCGCTTCTCGTACGTCGCCCCCACCGCCAGCAGCAGCACCCCGGCCAGCGCCGGTGCCACCCACCGCGGCAGCGCCCCCGCCACCTGCACCACGTACGGCGCCAGCTCGTGCAGCGCGTCCAGCGCCAGCACCGCACCGCCCAGCACCAGCAGCGCCTGGAGCCGCAGCCGCGCCCCCGCCAGCGTGACCCCCAGGGCCGCCGCCCCCAGCAGCAGCGGACGCGCCCAGCCGGGGTCCGTCCAGGCCGCGCCCAGCGACGGCACCAGCGTCACCGCCAGCCCCGACCCGTACGCCGCCCACGACGAGGCCGACGGGTCGCGGCGCCGCCGCAGCACCCCGACCACCAGCGCCGGCACGGTCACCGGCAGGGTGTACGCCTCCGGCGCCGACACCCCCGACACCGCGAGGCGCACCCACGCCGCCAGGACGAACAGCACCGTCGCCAGGTACCCCGCGAACGGACGCCGCTCGGGGCGCAGCGCCGTCCCCGCCGCGAGCACCCCGCACAGCGCCAGCACCAGCGCCAGGAACCGCGCGTCCCCCACCGCCATGGCGACCGCCACCACACCCGTCGCCGCACCGGCCACCTCGACCGGCACCGCCACCGGGTGCCCCTTGAGCCGGGCCCCCAGCAGCGCCGTCACCGCCGGCACCGCGAGCACCGGCACAGCCGCCTCGTACACCGCGAGCCCCAGCGAGGCCCCCAGCGCCGCCATCGGCACCACCGCGCACACCACGGCCGCACAGGCCGCCGACGGCACCACCACCGGCGAGGCACCCTCCTGCCGGTCCAGGGCCACCGCGAGGACCACGAACACCGCCACGAGCAGACCGAACACCGTGTACGTGGCCACCTCCGTCGCCAGCGCCAGCAGCCCCGCGCCCACCGCACCGGCCACCCCGACCGCACCGGCCGTCACCGCCGCACCCCGCGCCCCGGCCCGCAGCCCGGCCACCGCCAGGCCGAACGCCGCCACGGCCAGGACCAGCTGCCCCGCCCGGGCCGCCGCGAAGGACAGGTCCAGCGCGGCCGGCAGCACCATCAGCCCCGCCCAGCCCAGCGCCACCGCGGCCGCCCCCGCCGCACCCCGCCACGCGGGACCGGGCGCCGGCATCCGGCCGGCCCACCCGAGCAGGCCGTCCCACCAGCGGTACGCGGCCCCGAGCGCCACGGCCACCAGCACCAGCACCACCGGAGCGGTCACCATCCCGTCCCACGGCAGGTCGCTCGCACCCACCGCACCCCGGGCCCCGCCGCGCGGAGCGCCGGACCACACCGCGCCCAGCCGCGTCACCGGGCCCGCCGTGACCACCGTCACCGGGGCCAGCGACACCAGGACCGCGCCGGCCGCCACGGCCGCCGACGCCCACCCGAGCCCCCGGGCCGCCGCGACGCCCACCGGAGCCCGCAGGGCCGTCACCAGCGCCCCGGCGCACAGCAGGTACACCAGCACCGGCCAGCCGTCCGGCACCGCCGCGGTGGGCACCCCACCCACCGCGGCCACGGCCGAGAGGCCCGCCGCCACGCCGCCGGCCGTCGCGAACGGCACCGGAGCCCGGCGCGCCCCCGCCAGGGCGAGCGCCGCACCGGCCAGCAGCAGCGCCCCCGGCGCTACCGCACCGGCGGGCCCGGCGGCCGTCAGCGACTCCACCAGCGCCACCAGCAGCCCCGCCCCGCCCGTCGCACACAGCGCGACGCACGCCACGACCCGTACCGGGGTCCGCCCGGCCTTCAGCGCCACCACGCCGTCCAGCGCGGCCGTCACCAGCAGCGCCCCCGAGAACCACAGCGCCCCGCCGTCCGCCGCCCACACCCACAGCACCAGCGGCAGCTGGGCCGGGACGACCGCCAGCGGAAGCGGCAGCCGCAGACCGCCCAGCGGCAGCCCGTAGGCCGCCCACAGCAGCGCGAGCACCGCCGCCGCCGTCCCCGCGTACGCCGCACCGTCCGCGTCCGGCAGCGCCACCGCGTACACCGCGTACGCGTCGAGCACCATCAGCACCGACGCCACCGCCGCCAGCGCCTCCGCCGTCGCGGCAAGCCCTCGGCGCAGCAGCGTCCACGGAGCGGCCAGCGCCCCGGCCGTCACCGCGGCGAGCACCGCGCTGCGCCCGCCGATGCCCATGTCGCCCCAGCTGACCAGGGTGAACGCCAGGGCGGCGACCGCGAGCAGCAGCCCGCCGAGGACCAGCAGCACGTTCTGCACGCTGCGCTTCGAGGCCGGACGCGCCGGGCCGAACCCGCCGGGGCCCGGGCCCCAGGGCGCGACCGGGCCCTGCGGCGGCCCCCAGGGAGCGGGACCGGGGGCTTCCAGAGCCCGCACCAACCAGGCGCGGCGGGTCAGCAGCTGCGCCCGGTGGGCGTCCAGCCGGGCCAGTTCACGATCGAGGAGCGCCAATTCCTCGGCGGGCGGCGGCACATGTTCCATGGACGCGAGTGTGCTGCGCGCCACGCGGCCGAACATGCGTCCGCGTACTCAGATACCCGCCTGAGTACGCGCATCCTGGGGAAGTGAACTGGAACCACTACCGATTCGTCAGCGTGTGGGAGCTTCAGGCGCCGCCCGCCGCCGTGTACGCCGAGCTCGAACGCGTCGAGCACTATCCGCGGTGGTGGCCGCAGGTCCGTGAGGCCACCCGCTCCGGCAGCGGCGCCGGCACCACCCGCGTCCGCTCCGTCCTGCCGTACGACCTCGTCATGACCGTGCGCGAACAGCGCCACGACCCGGCGCACGGCGTCCTCGAAGCCGCGCTCGGCGGCGATCTCGAAGGCTGGGTCCGCTGGACGGTCGCCCCGCACGGCTCCGGCACCCGCGTCGTCTACGAGCAGGAGGTCGAGGTCCGCCGGAGGCTGATGCGGGTCCTCGCGGTGCCCTGCCGGCCGGTGTTCCGCGCCAACCACGCCCTGATGATGCGCGCCGGGCGGCGCGGGCTCGCGGCCCGGCTGGAAGCGGTTTGAACCACGGCCGCCCCGCCCTGTATGGTTCAACCCGTTCCCGGGCGATTAGCTCAGTGGGAGAGCGCTTCGTTCACACCGAAGAGGTCACTGGTTCGAACCCAGTATCGCCCACCCCGGAGAGGCCGGTCCGTCAGCACCACCGACGGACCGGCTTCCGCTTTCTCCGGCCCGCACGCGCGTCACGCGGCGGTGCGCAGCTCCGGCCGCAGCGGCCAGGCCGGGTCCACCGTCTCCGGCGTCCCGCTCCGCGCGAACCACGCCTGGAGCCCCCGCGCCTGCGCGGCGTGCCACACCGCCTGGAGCGTGTGCAGCTCCGCCGGGCTCAGCCGTTCGAGCCGCGCCGAGAAGCGGCGCCCCACCGCCCGGACCAGCTCCAGCGAAGCCGCCGCGTCCGCCGCCGCGTCGTGCGCCCCGTCCAGCAGCACCCCGTACAGCTCGCACAGGTCCGTGAGCGTGCGCCGGCCCTTGCGGTAGCGGTCCAAGTGCTTGTCCAGCACCCGGGGATCGAGCACACACAGCGGCGCACGCTCCAGGTACGCGCCCAGCGACGACGCTCGGTGCCGCTTCAACTCCCGGTCCAGCAGCGTCAGGTCGAACGGCGCGTTCATCACGACGAGCGGCCGCCCCACCGCGCACTGCTCGGCCAGCGCCCGCGCCATCTCCTCCACCGCCGGCGCCGGCCAGCGGCCGTTGCGCCGGAGGTGGTCGTCGGTCAGCCCGTGGATCTCCGTCGCCCCCGGAGGCACCGGAACTCCCGGGTTCACCAGCCAGCGGGTGACGCGCACCGGGCCGTCCGCCCGGTCCTGGACCACCAGGGCGGCCGAGACGATCCGGTCCTCCTCGACGTCCACACCCGTCGTCTCCGTGTCGAAAGCGGCCAGCGGCCCTTCGTACCAATGAGTCATCCCCGAACTCCTCGCCCACGCACGGCAGATGGCGGGATTCCTCCGCCCGGTCCGGTGATACCCGCGCCCTTTGCCTGATACGCCGTTTGCACCCGGTCCCGTGCGGTGACAACACAAGTACCGGCGGCGGAAGTTGACCGCCCGGCATCTCTCATCCCCATCGGTACGGCCCGGAAGGCTTACGGAGCCATGGCGCTCGCGCAGCCCGAACCGAGCGGGCTGCTGCCCCAGCGGACCGCACCGCTGCGCGGCGGACTCGCCACCACCGCCTGCATGGAGACCCTCCAGGTGGGCTACCTCCACGCCGTCGCCGCGGCGGCGGGCTGCTCGCTGTCGCAGCCCTTCCCCGACAACGGCATCGACTGGCACGTCAGCCACGGTTCCCCCGGCCACCTCGTGGACGACGAGGTGACCATCAAGGTCCAGCTGAAGTGCACCTACCAGATACCGGCCCGGCCGCCCGGCCCGTCCTTCGCCTTCACCCTGGACAACGCCCACCTGGTGAAGCTCGCCCGGACGCCCGTGTCGGTGCACAAGATCCTGGTCGTGATGCTCGTGCCCCGCAGCCGGGACGACTGGCTGCGGGCCGGCCCCGACAGCCTCGACCTGCGGCACTGCTGTTACTGGACGAACCTGGCCGGCCACCCCGTGACCGGCCGCCACCGGACCACCGTGCGGCTCCTGACCTCGCGCGTCTTCGACGACCGGGCGCTCTGCGAGATCATGACCCGCGTCGGGGCGGGAGGGAGACCCTGATGCACGAGCCCGTACGCGTCCGCGGCGAGGCCGTCCCGCCCTCCTGGGACGTGCCCGACCCGGCATGCGTCGATCCCGCCGTTCTCGGCGCCCTGCTCGCCCGGCACGGCTGGCGGCGGCGCGGCCCCGGCACCGGCCCGTACAGCCGCTGGAGCCCGCCCGGCGGCACCACCAGCCTCCTCGTGCCCCGCACCAGGACCTTCCCCGACAGCGAGGACCTGCTCGGCGAGGCCCTGACCGCGCTCGCCCGCAGCGCCGACCCCTCCGCCCGCGAGATCCTGGTCGCCCTCACCGTCCCGAGCGACGAGATCCGCTGGCGCCGCGACGTCCCCGAATCCGCCGCCGGGGCCGCCGACTGGCTCGGCGCGGAGCGGCTGCACAGCGCCGCCCGCCAGATCCTGCTGGCCGGCGCGCTCGCCGTCCGGGGCCCGGCCGGCCACCACGGCGCCCGCCGCCGCAGCCGCGCCCTCGCCGCCCTCGGTCCCGTACTGACCGGCCCCGGACCCGGCGGCAGGTCGCTGACCGCCTTCCTCCCCGTCGACCCGGGCCGTCCCGTCGCCGTCCGGCTCCACCACGCCCTGCACGCCACCCGCGAGGCGGTGGACTACCAACGGGCCACCGGCGGCATGGAAGCCTTCGACAACGCCGTCGCGGCGGGCGTCAGCCGGGAGCTGACCGAGGCGGTCGTCGCCCTCGTCCGGGGCTCGGAGGGCGCCGCCATCGCCCTGGACTGGGCACCCGCCGCCGGAACCCCCGCCGGCTGTCCCGCCCGCCCCGAGCCCGTCGCGTTCTCCCCGGGCGACCTGCCCGCGCTGCGCCGGGCCGGCGCCCGCTACCTCCGCGACGAGCCCGCCGTCACCGTACGGATCACCGGGGCCGTCGTCCGGCTGCGGCGGTCCGGGCCGCGCGGACCGGGGATCGTGCGGCTGCGGGTGCTGGCCGGGGCCGAGGTGCCGCACGTCCGGATCGAGCTGGACGAGGAGGCGTACCGGATCGCGGGCCAGGCCCACCTGGTGGGGCTGCCGGTCCGGGTGGAGGGACGGCTGGAGAGCCGAGGCGGCTTCCGGCGGCTGACCGGGGCCTCGCAGGTCGTCCCGGTCCAGGTGGACGACGAGGAGCGGGACCGGCTGATGAAGTCGCTCCAGGAGAACGTGGACTTCTTCGAGGAGGCGTGCACGGGGGAGTAGGGCCTTTCGCAATGGGGGCCCTCGGCTCGGTACGATTCCCATGGCGTACGCAATACGAGTGCGGGCGCATCCCCCTGAGTCAGGAGAGACCGGTGTCAGACGTCCGTGTGACCATCCAACGCGATTCCGAGCGGGAAGAGCGCGTGGTGACGACGGGCACTACGGCTGCCGAGCTCTTCCCCGGCGAGCGCACCATCGTCGCGGCCCGCGTGGGCGGTGAGCTGAAGGACCTCGCGTACGCGCTCAAGGACGGCGAGACCGTCGAGCCCGTGGAGATCTCCTCCGAGGACGGCCTCAACATCCTGCGCCACTCCACCGCGCACGTCATGGCCCAGGCCGTGCAGGAGCTGCACCCCGAGGCCAAGCTCGGCATCGGCCCGCCGGTCAAGGACGGCTTCTACTACGACTTCGACGTCGAGAAGCCGTTCACGCCCGAGGACCTCAAGGCCATCGAGAAGCGGATGCAGGAGATCCAGAAGCGGGGCCAGAAGTTCTCCCGCCGGGTCGTGACGGACGAGGCCGCCCGCGAGGAGCTGGCCGACGAGCCGTACAAGCTGGAGCTCATCGGCATCAAGGGCTCCGCCTCCTCGGACGACGGCGCGGACGTCGAGGTGGGCGGCGGCGAGCTGACCATGTACGACAACCTCGACCCGAAGACCGGCGAGCTGTGCTGGCGCGACCTCTGCCGTGGACCGCACCTGCCGACCACCCGGTTCATCCCGGCCTTCAAGCTGATGCGGAACGCTGCCGCGTACTGGCGGGGCAGTGAGAAGAACCCGATGCTCCAGCGCATCTACGGCACCGCCTGGCCGACCAAGGACGAGCTGAAGGCGCACCTGGAGTTCCTGGAGGAGGCCGCCAAGCGGGACCACCGCAAGCTCGGCAACGAGCTGGACCTCTTCTCCTTCCCGGACGAGATCGGCCCCGGTCTCGCGGTCTTCCATCCCAAGGGCGGCGTCATCCGCCGGGCCATGGAGGACTACTCGCGCCGCCGGCACGAGGAGGAGGGCTACGAGTTCGTCTACTCGCCGCACGCCACCAAGGGCAAGCTCTTCGAGAAGTCCGGCCACCTGGACTGGTACGCCGACGGCATGTATCCCCCCATGCAGCTCGACGACGGGGTGGACTACTACCTCAAGCCGATGAACTGCCCGATGCACAACCTGATCTTCGACGCGCGCGGCCGTTCGTACCGTGAACTGCCCCTGCGCCTCTTCGAGTTCGGCACCGTGTACCGGTACGAGAAGTCGGGCGTCGTGCACGGCCTGACCCGCTCGCGCGGCTTCACGCAGGACGACGCGCACATCTACTGCACCAAGGAGCAGATGGCGGAGGAGCTGGACCGGACGCTCACCTTCGTGCTGAACCTGCTCCGCGACTACGGGCTCACCGACTTCTACCTGGAGCTGTCCACCAAGGACCCGGAGAAGTTCGTCGGCAGCGACGAGATCTGGGAGGAGGCCACCGAGACGCTGCGGCAGGTCGCCGAGAAGCAGGGCCTGCCCCTGGTCCCGGACCCGGGCGGGGCCGCGTTCTACGGCCCGAAGATCTCCGTGCAGTGCAAGGACGCCATCGGCCGGACCTGGCAGATGTCGACCGTGCAGCTCGACTTCAACCTGCCGGAGCGGTTCGACCTGGAGTACACCGGTCCGGACGGCTCCAAGCAGCGCCCGGTCATGATCCACCGCGCCCTGTTCGGCTCCATCGAGCGCTTCTTCGCGGTGCTCCTGGAGCACTACGCGGGTGCGTTCCCGGTGTGGCTGGCCCCGGTCCAGGCGGTCGGCATCCCGATCGGCGACACCCACATCCCGTACCTCCAGGAGTTCGCCGCGGAGGCGCGGAAGAAGGGGCTGCGCGTCGACGTGGACGCGTCGTCGGACCGGATGCAGAAGAAGATCCGCAACCACCAGCGCGCCAAGGTCCCGTTCATGATCATCGTCGGCGACGACGACATGAACGCGGGCACGGTGTCGTTCCGGTACCGCGACGGGTCGCAGGAGAACGGCATCGCCCGTGACGAAGCGATCGCCAAGCTCGTTGACGTGGTGGAGCGTCGCGTGCAGGTGTGATTGTTCCCCGCGCAAGCGGGGCTGGGCCCCCGGCGAGCTATCCGCCCGCCGGGGGCTCCTTCTCGTCCTCCCGCCGGAACACCTGGATCAGCCACGACGAGAACGCGCCCGTCACCGCCCCCAGCAGCGCCAGGCCGCACGCCATCAGGCCCGCCGCGATGACCCGGCCCATCGCCGTCACCGGCACGGCATCCCCGTACCCCACCGTCGTCAGCGTCGCGCACGCCCACCAGACCGCGTCCCCGAACGTGCGGATCGAGGCGCCCGGGGCCCGGTGCTCCCAGTGGTACACGCTGAGGGCCGCCGAGAAGCCCAGGAGGACGGCGGTCATTCCGGCGTACGAGATCACCCGCGCGTACAGGCCGAGGCGCGGGCGGTCGCGCTTCTCCTGGACGGCCGTGTAGACCTGCACCATCCGCAGCGGGCGCAGCAGCGGCAGCGCCAGGACGAGGGTGTCGAGCCAGCGGACGCGGACGAAGCGGAGGCCGAGCCCGCTGAGCCTCAGGCGTACCGCGTAGTCGAGGACGAAGAGCAGCCAGGCCGCGCCGACGAGGGCGAGCGAGAGGTCGTGCCAGGGCTCGGCGTCGTACGGGGCGAGGACGCGGAACGCGTATCCGGCGAGGAAGACCAGGGCGGCGGCGAGGAGCGGGATCTCGGTGCGGCGCTCCCAGCGGGTGAGGGAGGGAGGGGGCGGGGCCGGGGTGCGCACGCTCATCGGCCCAGCATCGCGGTGCGTGAACGGGATCAGCCCCGGCGACACGCTCCGCACAGGTGAAGCAATATGCTGGCCGGCATGACGAGTGAGCCGGAACAGCAGATCGGAGTGGGGACGCCCGACGCGTTCCAGCGCCTGTGGACGCCCCACCGGATGGCGTACATCCAGGGCGAGAACAAGCCGACCGGCCCGGAGGCGGGGGACGGCTGTCCGTTCTGCGGGATTCCGGAGATGTCGGACGAGGACGGGCTCGTCGTCGCGCGCGGTGCGAAGGTGTACGCCGTGCTGAATCTGTACCCGTACAACGGGGGGCACCTGATGGTGGTGCCGTACCGGCACGTCGCGGACTACACGGAGCTGGACGGTCCGGAGACGGCGGAGCTGGCCGATTTCACGAAGCGGGCGATGACCGCGCTGCGGGCGGCCTCGGGTGCGCACGGCTTCAACATCGGGATGAACCAGGGTGCGGTGGCGGGGGCGGGCATCGCCGCGCATCTGCACCAGCATCTGGTGCCCCGGTGGGGTGGTGACGCCAACTTCATGCCGGTGGTGGGGCACACCCGGGTGCTGCCGCAGCTGCTGGCGGACACGCGGAAGATGCTGGCGGACGCCTGGCCGGCCGCCTGACCCCGCTGCTGCTCGCTGTACGGGGCGCTCCGGATTTCCTTCCGGGGCGCCCCGTTCGCGTACCCGGGCGGTTATGCGTCGTAGAGGTCGGCCTTGCCGGGGGTGGGGGCCTGGACCAGGCCGCTCAGGACCGACGAGCGGCCCGCGAAGCGCTCGGTGTCCACGCCGTGCTCCTCCAGGACCTTGATGGCGGCGTTGTGGACGACGCGCAGGACGGGCGTCGCGGCGCGCATGGCGTCGTCGGCCATGAAGCGGTGGCGCCAGGGCTTCTCGGCCCAGGCGTGGCGCAGGCCGAAGGGCTCGGGGAGGGCGATCTTGCCGCCGAGGTAGTCCAGGAGCGGCGGATACCAGGTGAAGGGGGCGCGCAGGGCGAGGCGGGTGACCTCGTGGGCGTCGACCAGGGCGAGGGTGATGTCGCGGGTCTCCCAGAACCGGACGGTCTTGTTGACGGTCCGGGTCTTCGCGGCGGGCTTGCTGGTGAAGAGGGAGTGGACGGGACCGAGGGCGTGCCCGGTGACCTCGATGCGCAGGGTCTCGTAGAGGACGGTGACGGTGATCATCATGGTGATGACCAGCTGGCCGTCCCAGAGGGTGAACTGGACGCCGAGGTAGTGGCGGTTGCCGCCGCCGAACTGCTGGTGGTTGCAGATCCGCTGTATCTCGTGGGGCTTGATCTGGTAGGTGGCGACGTCCTCGCCCTGGGGCCGGGTGACGCTGTCCGCGTTCTCCCCGATGGGGGTGACGATCCAGTGGCTGACGGAGGGGGTGGGGAAGCCGCCGGTGTTCAGCGGGCCCCGTTCCAGCAGCTTGAGCTGGTCGTGGATCACGCGGATGACGTCCCAGCTGCGGAACTGGTGGATCTCCTTGCCGGGCTCCTTGGGGACGAGGTCCTCCGCGAGCTGCCAGCTGCCCCAGCGGGTGCCCATGCCGAGGATGCCCTTGGGGCCCGCGTAGAAGACGGAGTTGGACTGCTGTTCGGCGGAGAGCTTCTCCAGGCCCTGGCGCAGGGCCTCGCGGGCGGTCTCGCTGGGGTTCTTCGGGACCGTCTCGGGGATCTTGGCGGTGACCCCGCCGCCGGAGAGCAGCCCCTCCCAGCGGGCGCGCATGTCCCGGGCGGACCTTTCGGCGATCCGTTTGGCGATGTACCAGCCGATGACCGGGGCGACGAACATCGCGCGCAGGTAGAGGCCGAGGAGTCCGGCCAGGGGGAGCTGGATCATCAGGTAGACGATGCCGATGCCGACGAGGGGGAGCAGGCCGTTGCCGAGGGTGGTGAGGAACCTGTCCTTGGTCTTGGTGAAGCCGTCGCGGAGGCGGAAGACGATGACCCACAGGAGCATGCCGGGCAGGAACAGGAAGCCGAACAGCACGGTGACGGCGGTGAGCCGGGTGTCGCGTGCCTTGCGCAGGCTGTTCGCGGAGAGGCAGTGCTCGACCACGGTCTGCGGGTCGGTGCCGAAGGACTGGATGAGGTCCTTCCGGGCGCCGCCGAGCATGCGCTCCTGTACGGCGCGGGCGAACGCCTCGCCGAGGTTGGGCTTGAAGTAGTCGGACTTGAGGAGCCCGGAACGGCCGGCCTTCACCTCGGACTTGTGCCACTCGCTGTTGGCTTTGAGGATGTCCTCCACCGGGCTGTCGCGGTACGCGGCGGAGGCGAGGGCGTTGGTCGCCACCGCCGCGCCTGCCGACCCCTGGAGCGGAATCTGCGCTCCGGGTGAGAAATCGAATCCGTTGCTGGCCACTGTCGCCCCCACTCGCCACCGAGGAACCGCTCCTGCGGCTGTTTCCCAACTGCCGTGCCCGGCACACTTTCTGAGCTGGGGTCTCAGCGTATCGTCCGGATACGTCCGCCGTCCGGTCCTGTGGACAACGGCCGGGGGAGCGGGCGCGTTCGCGTCACCCCCGCCCGGCGTGGACGCGGTCGGCGGGCCGTGCGGGCATCGGCTCGTGGCGGGCGTACGCGCGGCCGAAGCAGCCGGTGCCGTGGGTCAGGGCGCGCAGGTCCACCGCGTACCTGTCGATCTCCAGTTCGGGCACGTCGGCGCGGACGAGGGTGCGTCCGCCGCCCGCAGCCCGGCCCTGACCTCCCCGACGAAGTCGGCGTACCCGGGGGTGTCCAGGAGGTTGATCCGGTGGCCGTCCCAGTCCACGGGGATCAGGGAGAGCTGGACGGATCGGCCCTGGCGGTGGCCGACCAGCGCCACGTTGCGCAGGGCGCCGGGGTGGTGGCCGGCCGCCGGTGCCCCTCCGGCGGCTCCGGTGCGTGCGTGAGCCTTGTCGCCCATGGTCATGCCTCCCGTCGGTGGCGCACGGGCGCGCTCGGGGGCGGCGACGCCCGCGGTGTTCCGAGCTTGGCACTGCCCCGGGGGCGCGTCCACAGGGGCGTCCGGGGTGCCCGCACGGTGGTGTGCGCGCGGCGTGACTACGATGGGCGCGGAGGGTGCTGAAGGCCCTGGCCGGGCTCGCGGCGCCCGGCACGCACGTCTGCGGCGTTGCCGAAACGCCTTCATGGCTCCGCCATGGAGGCGCTCCGGCGCCGTGCAGCCGCACGCACCGGCCACCGTTCCCTGATCCGGCCAGGGCCTTCAGCACCCTCCAGCCGGTGGCCGACGGGGTCACGCGGCCCAGCTACCCCTCGGGAAGGCCATGCTGAACAAGTACGCGCGTGCCTTTTTCACGCGTGTCCTCACGCCGTTCGCCGCACTGCTCCTCCGCCTCGGCGTGAGCCCGGACGCGGTCACCCTGATCGGTACGGCCGGGGTGATGGCCGGTGCGCTGGTCTTCTTCCCGATGGGGGAGTTCTTCTGGGGCACGATCGTCATCACGATCTTCGTGTTCTCCGACCTCCTCGACGGGAACATGGCCCGCCAGGCGGGCATCTCCAGCCGGTGGGGCGCCTTCCTGGACTCCACGCTCGACCGGGTCGCCGACGGTGCGATCTTCGGCGGCTTCGCCCTCTGGTACGCGGGCAGCGGCGACGACAACATCCTGTGCGCGGTGGCGATCTTCTGCCTGGCGAGCGGCCAGGTGGTCTCGTACACCAAGGCGCGCGGTGAGTCGATCGGACTGCCGGTGGCCGTCAACGGGCTCGTGGAGCGTGCCGAGCGCCTGGTGATCTCGCTGGTGGCGGCCGGTTTCGCGGGGCTGCACAAGTTCGGGGTGCCGGGCATCCAGGTGCTGCTGCCGATCGCGCTGTGGATCGTCGCCGTGGGCAGCCTGGTGACGCTGGTCCAACGGGTCGTCACCGTGCGCCGTGAGTCCGCCGAGGCGGACGCGGCGGACGCGGCCGGGGAGTGAGCGTGGCCGGCGCCGGCGCGCGGCCCGGCGCGAAGGAGCGGCTGAGCGACGCGCTCTACGGGCTGGGCTGGGCGGCGGTCAAGACGCTGCCCGAACCGGCCGCCCGGGCCCTCTTCCGTACCCTCGCCGACCAGGTGTGGAAGCGGCGCGGCAAGAGCGTGCTGCGGCTCGAGGCCAACCTGAAGCGGGTCGTGCCGGACGCCGATCCGGCCCGGCTGGCCGCCCTGTCGCGGGCCGGCATGCGTTCGTACATGCGCTACTGGATGGAGTCGTTCCGGCTGCCGACGTGGAGTCCGGAGCGGATCAAGGCGTCGATCGACGTCACGGACGCGCACCGGCTGACGGACGGGCTGGACTCGGGGCGCGGGGTGATCCTCGCCCTGCCGCACCTGGGGAACTGGGACCTGGCCGGGGCGTGGGTCACCACGGACCTGAAGGTGCCGTTCACCACGGTCGCCGAGCGGCTGAAGCCGGAATCGCTGTACGACCGGTTCGTCGCCTACCGCGAGGGCCTGGGCATGGAGGTGCTGCCGCACACCGGCGGTGCCGCCTTCGGGACGCTGGCCCGGCGGCTGCGGTCGGGCGGTCTGGTCTGCCTGGTCGCCGACCGCGATCTGTCCTCGTCGGGCATCGAGGTGTCGTTCTTCGGCGATACGGCCCGGATGCCCGCCGGGCCGGCGCTGCTGGCCCAGCAGACCGGTGCGCTGCTGCTGCCGGTGACGCTCTCGTACGACGAGACGCCGGTGATGAAGGCGCGCATCCATCCGCCGGTCGAGGTGCCGGAGTCAGGTGACCGGGCGGGGAAGACGTCTGTGATGACACAGGCCCTGGCCGACGCGTTCGCCGTGGGCATCGCCGAGCACCCGGAGGACTGGCACATGCTGCAACGGCTCTGGCTCGCCGACCTCGAACCGCGCGCGGACCGGAGCGGAGACCCGACGTGAAGATCGGCATCGTCTGCCCGTACTCCTGGGACGTCCCGGGCGGGGTGCAGTTCCACATCCGCGACCTGGCCGAGCACCTGATCCGGCTCGGTCACGAGGTGTCCGTGCTGGCCCCGGCCGACGACGAGACTCCGCTGCCGCCGTACGTGGTCTCCGCGGGCCGGGCCGTGCCGGTGCCGTACAACGGCTCGGTGGCCCGGCTGAACTTCGGGTTCCTGTCGGCGGCCCGGGTACGGCGCTGGCTGCACGAGGGCACGTTCGACGTCATCCACATCCACGAGCCGACCTCGCCGTCGCTGGGCCTGCTGACCTGCTGGGCGGCGCAGGGCCCGATCGTCGCCACGTTCCACACGTCCAACCCGCGGTCCCGGGCGATGATCGCCGCGTACGCGATCCTCCAGGCGGCGCTGGAGAAGATCAGCGCGCGGATCGCGGTCAGCGAGTACGCCCGCCGGACCCTGGTCGAGCACTTGGGCGGCGACGCGGTGGTCATCCCGAACGGGGTGGACGTCGACTTCTTCGCGCGGGCCGAGCCCCGGCCCGAGTGGCAGGGCGGCACGATCGGCTTCATCGGCCGCATCGACGAGCCCCGCAAGGGCCTGCCCGTGCTGATGCGCGCGCTGCCCGCGATCCTCGCCGCCCGCCCGGAGACCCGGCTGCTGGTGGCCGGCCGGGGCGACGAGGAGGAGGCCGTCGCCTCGCTGCCGAAGGAGATGCGCTCGCGCGTGGAGTTCCTCGGCATGGTGAGCGACGAGGACAAGGCGCGGCTGCTGCGCAGCGTCGATCTGTACGTGGCCCCCAACACCGGGGGCGAGAGCTTCGGGATCATCCTGGTCGAGGCCATGTCGGCGGGCGCGCCGGTCCTCGCCAGCGACCTGGACGCCTTCGCGCAGGTCCTGGACCAGGGCGCGGCGGGCGAGCTGTTCGCCAACGAGAACGCGGACGCGCTGGCGGAGGCGGCGATCCGGCTGCTGGGCGACCCGGAGCGGCGGGCCGGGCTGCGCGAGCGGGGGAGCGCCCATGTGCGGCGCTTCGACTGGTCGACGGTCGGCGCGGACATCCTCGCGGTGTACGAGACGGTGACGGACGGCGCCGCCTCGGTCGCGGCCGACGAACGCACGGGGCTGCGGGCCCGGTTCGGGGCGGCCCGCGAGTAACCGGCCGGGCGAGGGGCCCGGCCCCGGTAGCCTTGCCGCCCGTGACCGTAACCCTCATCATCTGGGCCGTCGTGGTGCTCGTCGCGATCGGCCTCTACCTCAGCTGGACGGCCGGCCGCCTCGACCGGCTGCACACCCGCATCGACGCGGCCCGGGCCGCCCTCGACGCGCAACTGCTGCGCCGGGCCTCGGTCACCCAGGAGCTCGCCACCTCGGGCGTCCTCGATCCGGCCGCGTCCATCGTGCTGTACGAGGCCGCGCACGCCGCGAGGCAGTCGCCGGAGGACCACCGCGAGGTCGCCGAGAGCGAGCTGAGCACCGCCCTGCGCGCGGTGTTCGGCGAGAGCGCGCAGGTGGAGGCGGTCCGGGAGATCCCCGGCGGCCAGGAGGCGGCGTCCGAGCTGGCGGCGGCGGTGCGGCGGGTGCCGATGGCGCGCCGCTTCCACAACGACGCGGTCCGGGCGGCGCGGGCGCTGCGCCGGCACCGTACGGTGCGGTGGTTCCGGCTGGCGGGGCACGCGCCGTTCCCGCTGGCGTTCGAGATGGACGACGAGCCGCCGGTGGCCCTGGCGGACCGGCCGGGCAGCTGACGGACAGTGCCCCGTCCCCGTACGCGGGGGCGGGGGCGAAAACGATCCACCGGCCTCCTATTGGCCCTTGCTGTGGACTGGTGCCGGGGCGTTTGCTCGGGACTGCGTCATTCGGCGCGTCCGCATCCGCTCCCCCCAGTGAGGTCACCCGTGTCCACGCTTCCCAGCACCCCTCAGTCCGCCGACGCCCCGGCCACCGGCACCGCCCGCGTCAAGCGCGGCATGGCCGAGCAGCTCAAGGGCGGCGTGATCATGGACGTCGTCAACGCCGAGCAGGCGAAGATCGCCGAGGACGCGGGCGCCGTGGCCGTCATGGCCCTGGAGCGGGTGCCGGCCGACATCCGCAAGGACGGCGGCGTGGCCCGGATGTCCGACCCGAACATGATCGAGGAGATCATCGAGTCGGTGTCCATCCCGGTGATGGCCAAGTCCCGCATCGGCCACTTCGTGGAGGCGCAGGTCCTCCAGTCCCTCGGCGTCGACTACATCGACGAGTCGGAGGTCCTGACCCCGGCGGACGAGGTCAACCACAGCGACAAGTTCGCCTTCACCACCCCGTTCGTCTGCGGCGCCACCAACCTGGGCGAGGCGCTGCGCCGCATCGCCGAGGGCGCCGCCATGATCCGCTCCAAGGGCGAGGCGGGCACCGGCAACGTCGTGGAGGCCGTCCGCCACCTGCGCCAGATCAAGAACGAGATCGCCCGGCTGCGCGGCTACGACAACAACGAGCTGTACGCCGCCGCCAAGGACCTGCGCGCCCCCTACGAGCTGGTCAAGGAGGTCGCGGAGCTGGGCAAGCTGCCCGTCGTCCTGTTCTCCGCGGGCGGCGTCGCCACCCCGGCCGACGCGGCCCTGATGCGCCAGCTCGGTGCCGAGGGGGTCTTCGTCGGCTCCGGGATCTTCAAGTCCGGCGACCCGGCCAAGCGTGCCGCCGCCATCGTGAAGGCCACCACCTTCTACGACGACCCGAAGATCATCGCGGACGCCTCCCGGAACCTGGGCGAGGCCATGGTCGGCATCAACTGCGACACGCTGCCCGAGGCCGAGCGCTACGCCAACCGCGGCTGGTAGTCACCGATGAACGACACCCCTGTGATCGGAGTCCTGGCCCTCCAGGGCGACGTACGGGAACACCTGATCGCCCTGGCCTCGGCGGACGCCCTGGCCAGGCCGGTCCGGCGTCCCGAGGAACTGGCCGAGGTGGACGGCCTGGTCCTGCCCGGCGGCGAGTCCACCACCATGTCCAAGCTGGCCGCCCTGTTCGGCATGCTGGACCCCCTGCGCGAGCGGATCGCGGCCGGGATGCCGGTGTACGGCACCTGCGCCGGGATGATCCTGCTCGCCGACAAGATCCTCGATCCCCGGTCCGGCCAGGAGACGCTGGGCGGCATCGACATGATCGTGCGCCGTAACGCTTTCGGGCGGCAGAACGAGTCCTTCGAGGCGGCCGTCGACGTCGCCGGGATCGACGGCGGACCGGTCGAGGGCGTCTTCATCCGGGCCCCCTGGGTCGAGTCGGTGGGCGCCGGCGCGAGGGTGATCGCCGAGCACGGCGGTCACATCGTGGCCGTACGGCAGGACAACGCCCTCGCCACGTCGTTCCACCCGGAACTGACCGGCGATCACCGGCTCCACGCGTACTTCACCGAGATGGTGCGCGCGGCCGGGTGACTCGATCCCGGTAGGATCTCTCGGGTTCGTACGGAATTTGGTGACGCGAAGGAGAAGGCAGATGTCCGGCCACTCTAAATGGGCTACGACGAAGCACAAGAAGGCCGTGATTGACGCCAAGCGCGGCAAGCTCTTCGCGAAGCTGATCAAGAACATCGAGGTCGCGGCCCGCACCGGCGGTGTGGACCCCGAGGGCAACCCGACCCTCGTGGACGCGATCCAGAAGGCGAAGAAGAGTTCGGTCCCGAACAAGAACATCGACTCCGCGGTCAAGCGCGGTGGCGGTCTCGAAGCGGGCGGCGTCGACTACCAGACGATCATGTACGAGGGTTACGGCCCCAACGGTGTCGCGGTGCTCATCGAGTGCCTCACCGACAACCGCAACCGTGCCGCGTCCGACGTCCGGGTCGCCATGACCCGCAACGGCGGCTCGATGGCCGACCCGGGTTCCGTCTCGTACCTCTTCAACCGCAAGGGCGTCGTCATCGTCCCCAAGGGCGAGCTGACCGAGGACGACGTGCTCGGCGCCGTCCTCGAAGCGGGCGCCGAGGAGGTCAACGACCTCGGCGACACCTTCGAGGTCGTCAGCGAGGCCACCGACATGGTCGCGGTCCGCACCGCGCTCCAGGAGGCGGGCATCGACTACGACTCGGCCGAGGCCAACTTCCTGCCCACCATGCAGGTCGACCTGGACGAGGAGGGCGCCCGCAAGATCTTCAAGCTGATCGACGCCCTGGAGGACAGCGACGACGTGCAGAACGTCTTCGCCAACTTCGACGTCAGCGACGAGGTCATGGCGAAGGTCGACGCCTGAACCGCGTGTGACACAGCCGTTGCGGACGGGCCGGCGGGGGACACACCCCGCCGGCCCGCCGCATTGTCGGTGCCGACCGATAGCCTGCTGAACCAGTGGAACAGTTGACCGATCGGCAGGGAGGGGCGACCGTGCGCGTGCTCGGCGTGGACCCGGGACTGACCCGGTGCGGGGTCGGCGTCGTCGAGGGCGTCGCGGGCCGCCCGCTCACCATGCTCGGCGTGGGCGTCGTGCGCACCCCGGCCGACGCGGAGCTCGGCCACCGCCTGGTGGCCGTCGAGCGCGGCATCGAGGATTGGCTGGACGAGCACCGCCCCGACTGCGTCGCGGTGGAGCGGGTCTTCGCCCAGCACAACGTGCGTACGGTGATGGGCACCGCCCAGGCCAGCGCGATCGCCATGCTCTGCGCCGCCCGGCGCGGCCTCCCGGTCGCCCTGCACACGCCCAGCGAGGTCAAGGCCGCCGTCTCCGGCAGCGGACGCGCCGACAAGGCGCAGGTGGGAGCCATGGTGACCCGGCTCCTGCGGCTGGACGCCCCGCCGAAGCCGGCCGACGCCGCGGACGCCCTGGCGCTCGCCATCTGCCACATCTGGCGCGCCCCGGCCGTCAACCGGCTCCAGCAGGCGCACGCCGCGGCCGCCGCCCGCACCCCGCGCGTCCCGCGCACCGCAGCCGTACCCGTCCGGAAGGTCCCCCGATGATCGCCTTCGTCACCGGCCCCGTCGCCGCGCTCGCCCCGACCACGGCCGTCATCGAGGTCGGCGGCATCGGCATGGCCGTCCAGTGCGCCCCCAACACGCTGGCCGCCCTGCGCGTCGGCCAGGAGGCCAGGCTCGCCACCTCACTCGTCGTCCGCGAGGACTCGCTGACCCTCTACGGCTTCGCCGACGACGACGAGCGGCAGGTCTTCGAACTGCTCCAGACCGCCAGCGGCGTCGGCCCCCGGCTCGCCCAGGCCATGCTGGCCACGCACACCCCGGACGCCCTGCGGCTCGCCGTGGCCACCGGTGACGAGAAGGCGCTCACCGCGGTCTCCGGCATCGGCAAGAAGGGCGCCCAGAAGCTCCTGCTGGAACTGAAGGACCGGCTCGGCGAACCGGTCGGCGCCCACGCCCCCGGCCAGGGCATCGGCACCCCCGTCTCCGCCTCCTGGCGCGACCAGCTCCAGGCCGCCCTGATCGGCCTCGGCTACGCCACCCGCGAGGCCGACGAGGCGGTCGCCGCCGTCGCTCCCCAGGCCGAGGAAGCCCTCGCCGCCGGGGGCCGGGCGCCCGTGCCGCAGCTGCTGCGCGCCGCCCTCCAGACCCTCAACCGGGCGCGCTGAGCGGCACGGGCCACCCTTCTCCGCCCGGCCGGCCACCCCCGGCAGGGACACCGATACAGCCGAGGTTGATAGACGAGATGAACTGGGACGACACCGGCGCCGGTACGGACGACCGGCTCGACGAGCGGCTGGTCGACGCCGGCGCGGACGGCGACGACACCGCGGTCGAGGCCGCGCTGCGCCCCAAGGACCTGGACGAGTTCGTCGGCCAGGAGAAGGTCCGCGAACAGCTCGACCTGGTCCTCAAGGCCGCCCGCGCCCGCGGTGCCACCGCCGACCACGTCCTGCTCTCCGGCGCCCCCGGCCTGGGCAAGACCACCCTCTCCATGATCATCGCGGCGGAGATGAACGCCCCGATCCGGATCACCTCGGGACCGGCCATCCAGCACGCCGGCGACCTCGCGGCGATCCTCTCCTCGCTCCAGGAGGGCGAGGTGCTGTTCCTGGACGAGATCCACCGCATGTCCCGGCCCGCCGAGGAGATGCTGTACATGGCCATGGAGGACTTCCGGGTCGACGTCATCGTCGGCAAGGGCCCCGGCGCCACCGCGATCCCGCTGGAGCTTCCCCCCTTCACGCTGGTCGGCGCCACCACCCGGGCCGGGCTGCTGCCGCCCCCGCTGCGCGACCGCTTCGGCTTCACCGGGCACATGGAGTTCTACGCCCCCGCCGAGCTGGAACGGGTGATCCACCGCTCCGCCCGCCTGCTCGACGTCGAGCTGGACGCCGAGGGCGCCGCCGAGATCGCCGGGCGCTCCCGGGGCACGCCCCGCATCGCGAACCGGCTGCTGCGGCGCGTACGGGACTACGCCCAGGTCAAGGCCGACGGCCGGATCGACCGCGAGGTCGCCTCGGCGGCCCTCGGGGTGTACGAGGTCGACGCCCGGGGCCTGGACCGGCTGGACCGGGCGGTGCTCGGGGCGCTGCTCAAGCTCTTCGGCGGCGGCCCGGTGGGCCTGTCCACGCTCGCGGTCGCCGTGGGGGAGGAGCGCGAGACCGTCGAGGAGGTCGCCGAGCCCTTCCTCGTACGGGAAGGGCTGCTGGCCAGGACGCCGCGCGGACGGGTCGCCACCCCGGCCGCCTGGGCCCATCTGGGACTGGTTCCGCCGCAGCACGGCGTAACGGGACAACAGGGCCTGTTCGGGGCGTGATGCGTCACAGGTTGACCGGAAGCGGAACCACGGTGCCATGCTGGGCGTTGTTCCATCGATGCGGACTCGCTTAGACTCCGCCGATGCCGCCCGTAAAGGGTCGGTGTACCCACCCCCGTAGACCAGGCCGTTCTCCAGTGCGGTCGTGCGAAGGAAATTCGTCCCGTGAATCCCGTGACTCTCCTCCCCTTCATCGTGCTCATCGGGGCCATGTTCCTGATGACGCGGTCCGCCAAGAAGAAGCAGGCGGCGGCTGCGGCCATGCGCAACGAGATGCAGCCCGGCACCGGCGTCCGCACGATCGGGGGCATGTACGCCACCGTCAAGGAGCTTCACGACGACACGGTCCTCCTTGAGGTCGCCCCCGGCGTCCACGCCGTGTACGCGAAGAACGCGATCGGTGCCGTCCTGGACGACGCGGAGTACAACCGCATCGTCCACGGCGACGACCCGGAGCTCGACGTCGACGGCGCGGTCGTGCCCGACGACGCCTCCTCGCTGACCGAGGCCGACGACGCCAAGACCGACCTGGTCAAGAAGACCGACTCGGACGACGACGCCGAGGCCGCGGACGACAAGAAGTCCGACGGCGAGGCCGACGCGAAGTAGCACACCGCTACCCGGGGATGCCGTGAGCCCGCAGGCGTCCGGCACCCCGGTGTGTGTGCCTTCGCGGGGGCGGGTCCCCACTTAACTTCGTGGCCGCTTGGGCGCATACCCGGCGCGGGGCGGTTGGACAGGGAGAAACGACAAGGTGGCAGCACCGAAGAAGGGCCGAGGCGCGGCCGGTGGTCAGGGGAAGCCAGGGCGTTCCCTGGCGCTGATCCTGATCGCCATGGTCGCCCTCACGGGCGGGATGTTCCTGGCCGACCAGCCGACGCCGCGACTCGGCATCGACCTGGCCGGCGGCACCTCCATCACGCTGGAGGCCAAGGCCGAGCCGGGCCAGGAACAGGCGATCAACAAGACCAACATGGACACCGCGGTCGAGATCATGAACCGCCGCGTCAACGGTCTTGGGGTCAGCGAGGCCGAGGTCCAGACCCAGGGCAACAGCAACATCATCGTCAACATCCCCAAGGGCACGAACTCCGCCCAGGCCAGGGAGCAGGTCGGCACCACCGCCAAGCTGTACTTCCGGCCGGTGCTGACCGTCGCCCCGGGAACGCCCACTCCCGAGCCCAGCGCCTCGCCCTCCGGCAAGGCCAGCACCTCGCCCTCGCCGAAGGCGTCCGCCTCCGAGAAGGCGACGGACGGCGACAAGGCCGCCGACCCCTCCTCGACGCCGACCGCGTCCGCCACCACTCAGGGCCGCGCGGTCACCGGAGCCCTGAAGGCCGACTCCTCGCCGTCGCCGAAGGCCAGTGACAAGCCCAAGGCCGACGCGTCCGCGTCCGCCGAGGACCAGGCGGCCGCCGCCAAGCTGCAGAAGCAGTTCGAGTCGCTCGACTGCTCCAGCAAGGCGTCCCGCTCCAAGGCCGCCCAGGGCAGCAAGGCCGGCGACACCGTCGTGGCCTGCAGCCAGGAGGGCGACATGAAGTACGTCCTCGGCCCGGCCGAGGTGTCCGGCACCGAGGTCGACAGCGCCAAGGCCGCCTTCGACCAGCAGCGCGGCATGTGGATCGTCCAGATGGAGTTCTCCGGCAAGGGCTCCAAGCAGTTCCAGACGATCACCAAGAAGCTCTCCACGCAGCAGGAGCCGCAGAACCAGTTCGCCATCGCGCTGGACGGCGAGGTCGTCTCCGCCCCCCGCGTCAGCGAGCAGCTGAGCGGCAGCGCCGAGATCTCCGGCAGCTTCAACCAGGACAGCGCCGAGGCCCTGGCCAACCAGCTCTCCTACGGTGCGCTGCCGCTCTCCTTCAAGGAGCAGAGCGTCACCACCGTCACCGCCGCGCTCGGTGGCGAGCAGCTGCGGGCCGGGCTCATCGCCGGCGCCATCGGCCTCGCCCTCGTGGTCGTCTACCTGGTGGCCTACTACCGCGGCCTGGCGTTCATCGCCCTGCTCAGCCTCCTGGTCTCCGGCATCCTCAGCTACACGATCATGTCGCTGCTTGGCCCCGCCATCGGCTTCGCGCTGAACCTGCCCGCCGTCTGCGGTGCCATCGTGGCCATCGGTATCACCGCCGACTCCTTCATCGTGTACTTCGAACGCGTACGGGACGAGATCCGCGAGGGCCGTACGCTGCGCCCCGCCGTGGAACGCGGCTGGCCGCGCGCCCGGCGCACCATCCTGGTCTCCGACTTCGTGTCGTTCCTCGCCGCCGCCGTGCTCTTCGTGGTGACCGTCGGCAAGGTCCAGGGCTTCGCGTTCACGCTGGGTCTCACCACCCTGCTCGACGTCGTCGTGGTGTTCTTCTTCACCAAGCCGCTCATGACGATCATGGCCCGCAAGAAGTTCTTCGCCGGCGGCCACCCGTGGTCCGGCCTGGACCCGAAGCGCCTCGGCGCCAAGCCGCCGCTGCGCCGCTCCCGCCGTGTCAACGCCCCCACCGAACCGAAGGAGGCGTGAGATGTCGCGACTCGGGAATCTCGGCGCCCGTCTCTACCGAGGCGAGGTCGGCTACGACTTCATCGGCAAGCGCAAGATCTGGTACGGCGTCTCCGTCCTGATCACCATCACGGCCATCCTCGGCCTGGTGGTCAGCGGCCTGAACATGGGCATCGAGTTCAAGGGCGGTGCGGTCTTCACCACCCCGAAGACGAGCGTGTCCGTCTCCGAGGCGGAGGACCTGGCCACGGAGGCCTCCGGGCACCAGGCCATCGTCCAGAAGCTCGGCAGCGGCGGTCTGCGCATCCAGATCACCGAGGTCGACACCAAGAAGTCCGACGAGATCCAGGACAAGCTCGCCAAGGACCTCGACGTCCCGCGCGAGAAGATCGCGGCCGACCTCGTCGGTCCCAGCTGGGGCGAGCAGATCGCCAACAAGGCGTGGACCGGCCTCGGCGTCTTCATGATCCTGGTCGTCATCTACCTGGCCATCGCCTTCGAGTGGCGGATGGCGGTGGCGGCCCTCATCGCGCTGATCCACGACATCACCATCACGGTCGGTGTCTACGCCCTGGTCGGCTTCGAGGTCACCCCGGGCACCGTGATCGGTCTGCTGACCATCCTCGGTTACTCCCTCTACGACACGGTCGTCGTCTTCGACAGCCTCAAGGAGGGCACGAAGGGGATCACCAAGCAGACCCGGTGGACGTACAGCGACGTCGCCAACCGCTCCATCAACAGCACGCTGGTCCGCTCGATCAACACCACCGTCGTCGCCCTGCTGCCGGTCGCCGGTCTGCTGTTCATCGGCGGCGGCGTCCTCGGCGCCGGCATGCTGAACGACATCTCGCTCGCCCTCTTCGTCGGCCTCGCGGCCGGTGCGTACTCCTCGATCTTCATCGCCACCCCGCTGGTCGCCGACCTCAAGGAAGGCGAGCCGCAGATGAAGGCGCTGAAGAAGCGGGTCCTCGCCAAGCGCGCGGCCGCCGCCGCCAAGGGCGAGGCCACCGAGGCCGAGCAGGCCGAGCTGGACGGGGCCGACCACGAGGACACCGCCCCCGCCGGGGCGGTCGTCGGTCAGCGCCGGGAGCCCAGGGGCCACGGCCGTACCCCGGGGAAGCACTGATGACCAGCACCACCGACAGCACCAGGGAGCTCCTGCTCAGCCGCATCCGTGACGTGGCGGACTACCCGAAGCCGGGCGTGATGTTCAAGGACATCACCCCGCTGCTCGCGGACCCGGTCGCCTTCACGGCCCTCACCGACGCCCTCGCGGAACTGTGCCTGCGGCACGGCGCCACGAAGATCGTCGGCCTGGAGGCCCGCGGCTTCATCCTGGCCGCCCCCGTCGCGGTCCGGGCCGGACTCGGCTTCGTACCGGTCCGCAAGGCCGGGAAGCTGCCCGGGGCCACGCTCAGCCAGGCGTACGAGCTGGAGTACGGCACCGCCGAGATCGAGATCCACGCGGAGGACCTGTCCGCCGACGACCGGATCATGGTCATCGACGACGTGCTCGCCACCGGAGGCACCGCCGACGCGTCCCTGGAGCTCATCCGGCGGGCCGGCGCCCAGGTCGCCGGGGTCGCCGTCCTCATGGAGCTGGGCTTCCTGGCCGGCCGGGCCCGCCTGGCCGACAGCCTGCGCGGGGCCCCGCTGGAGGCCCTGATCACGGTCTGAGGACCTGCCGCACCGACACCGACGGGCACCCGGGAACAACCGGGTGCCCGTCGGCGTTGTGGGGGCTCTCACGGTCCCCGGGGGAGGACCGGCCGCCGGGTCGTTACGATGGCCCTTCCGGGTGTGTCCGGATTCGCACGAGGAGCGCTCTTGCCAGACGAGGCCCAGCCAGTCGCCGCCCCGCAGCCCGACGAGCCCGCGGCGGCCTCCGCCACGCCCGCGAAGCAGCAGCCCGCGGAGAAGCCGAAGCCTCCGGCGCCCCAGCCCGGCACGGGCCCGGCGCCCGCCGAGGCCAACGGCCCCGCGCCTGCTTCGCCGGTCCAGCCGGCCGCGCCCGCCCCGACCGCCCCCAAGCCCCCCGCGAAGCCCGCCGCCGGGTCCACCTCGCCCACCGGCCCGGCCTCCCGCTCCGGCGGTTCCTCCAACCGCGTCCGGGCCCGGCTCGCCCGCCTCGGCGTGCAGCGCTCCAGCCCGTACAACCCGGTCCTCGAACCGCTGCTGCGGATCGTCCGCGGCAACGACGCCAAGACCGAGACCGCCACGCTGCGCCAGATCGAGCGGGCCTACCAGGTCGCCGAGCGCTGGCACCGCGGCCAGAAGCGCAAGAGCGGCGACCCGTACATCACGCACCCGCTCGCCGTCACCACGATCCTCGCCGAACTGGGCATGGACCCGGCCACCCTGATGGCCGGGCTGCTGCACGACACGGTCGAGGACACCGAGTACGGCCTGGACACCCTGCGCCGCGACTTCGGCGACCAGGTCGCCCTGCTGGTCGACGGCGTCACCAAGCTGGACAAGGTGAAGTTCGGTGAGGCGGCGCAGGCCGAGACCGTGCGCAAGATGGTCGTCGCTATGGCGAAGGACCCGCGCGTCCTGGTCATCAAGCTCGCCGACCGGCTGCACAACATGCGCACCATGCGGTACCTCAAGCGGGAGAAGCAGGAGAAGAAGGCCCGCGAGACGCTGGAGATCTACGCCCCGCTTGCCCACCGCCTGGGCATGAACACCATCAAATGGGAGCTGGAGGACCTCGCCTTCGCGATCCTCTACCCGAAGATGTACGACGAGATCGTGCGGCTGGTGGCCGAGCGCGCGCCCAAGCGCGACGAATACCTCGCCGTCGTCACCGACGAGGTCCAGGCGGACCTGCGCGCCGCCCGCATCAAGGCCACCGTCACCGGACGGCCCAAGCACTACTACAGCGTCTACCAGAAGATGATCGTGCGGGGCCGCGACTTCGCCGAGATCTACGACCTGGTGGGCATCCGGGTCCTCGTGGACACCGTCCGCGACTGCTACGCGGCGCTGGGCACCGTGCACGCGCGATGGAATCCGGTCCCCGGCCGGTTCAAGGACTACATCGCGATGCCCAAGTTCAACATGTACCAGTCACTGCACACCACGGTGATCGGCCCCAGCGGCAAGCCCGTCGAGCTCCAGATCCGCACGTTCGACATGCACCGCCGCGCCGAGTACGGCATCGCCGCGCACTGGAAGTACAAGCAGGAGGCCGTCGCGGGCGCCTCCAAGGTGCGCACCGACGTCCCCAAGAACAGCGGGCGCGGCCAGGACACCGTGAACGACATGGCGTGGCTCCGCCAGCTCCTGGACTGGCAGAAGGAGACCGAGGACCCCAGCGAGTTCCTGGAGTCGCTGCGCTTCGACCTCTCGCGCAACGAGGTCTTCGTCTTCACGCCCAAGGGCGACGTCATAGCGCTGCCGGCCGGGGCCACCCCGGTCGACTTCGCGTACGCCGTCCACACGGAGGTCGGCCACCGCACGATAGGAGCACGGGTCAACGGCCGGCTCGTGCCGCTGGAGTCCACGCTCGACAACGGCGACCTGGTGGAGGTCTTCACCTCGAAGGCGGCCGGTGCCGGGCCCTCCCGCGACTGGCTGGGCTTCGTCAAGTCGCCCCGGGCCCGCAACAAGATCCGCGCCTGGTTCTCCAAGGAGCGCCGCGACGAGGCGATCGAGCAGGGCAAGGACGCCATCGCGCGGGCCATGCGCAAGCAGAACCTGCCGATCCAGCGCATCCTCACCGGTGACTCGCTGGTCACCCTGGCCCATGAGATGCGCTACCCCGACATCTCGTCCCTGTACGCCGCGATCGGCGAGGGCCACGTCGCCGCGGCGGGCGTCGTGCAGAAGCTGGTGCAGGCCCTCGGCGGCGAGGACGCGGCCAACGAGGACCTGGAGGAGAGCACCCCGCCCTCCCGCAGCCGCACCAAGCGCCGCTCCAACGCCGATCCCGGGGTCGTCGTCAAGGGCGTCGACGACGTGTGGGTCAAGCTCGCCCGCTGTTGTACCCCCGTGCCCGGCGACCCGATCATCGGCTTCGTCACCCGGGGCAGCGGCGTCTCCGTGCACCGCGCCGACTGCGTGAACGTCGACTCGCTCTCCCAGCAGCCGGAACGGATTCTGGACGTCGAGTGGGCGCCCACCCAGTCCTCGGTCTTCCTGGTCGCCATCCAGGTCGAGGCCCTGGACCGCTCCCGGCTCCTGTCGGACGTCACCCGGGTCCTCTCCGACCAGCACGTCAACATCCTGTCCGCGGCCGTGCAGACCTCCCGCGACCGGGTGGCCACCTCGCGCTTCACCTTCGAGATGGGCGACCCGAAGCACCTCGGCCACGTCCTGAAGGCGGTACGGGGCGTGGAGGGCGTCTACGACGTCTACCGGGTGACCTCGGCCCGCCGGCCGTAGCCCGCGCCCATGAGAGAGGGCCCCTTCCGCACGTGCGGAAGGGGCCCTCTCTCATGGCGCACGGAGCACGGGAGCCGGATCAGCCGCCGAACTCCTCCAGGCCCTTGAGCGCCTGGTCGAGCAGCGCCTGCCGGCCCTCCAGCTCACGGGCCAGCTTGTCGGCACGGGCGTTGTTGCCCGAGGCACGGGCGGCGTCGATCTGGCCGCGCAGCTTGTCCACGGCGGCCTGGAGCTGACCGGTCAGACCCGCGGCGCGGGCCCGCGCCTCCGGGTTCGTCCGGCGCCACTCGGCCTCCTCGGCCTCCTGGAGCGCCCGCTCCACCGCCTGCATCCGCCCCTCGACCTTCGGGCGGGCGTCACGCGGTACGTGGCCGATGGCCTCCCAGCGCTCGTTGATGCCCCGGAACGCGGCCCTGGCCGCCTTCAGGTCCCGCACCGGCAGCAGCTTCTCGGCCTCGTCGGCGAGCTCCTCCTTCAGCTTGAGGTTCTCGCCCTGCTCCGCGTCGCGCTCCGCGAAGACCTCGCCACGGGCGGCGAAGAAGACGTCCTGGGCACCGCGGAAACGGTTCCACAGCTCGTCCTCGGCCTCGCGCTGGGCGCGGCCCGCCGCCTTCCACTGGGTCATCAGGTCGCGGTACCGGGCGGCCGTCGCCCCCCAGTCCGTGGACCCGGAGAGCGCCTCGGCCTCCACGACCAGCTTCTCCTTGACCTTGCGGGCCTCCTCGCGCTGGGCGTCCAGCGAGGCGAAGTGGGCCTTGCGGCGCTTGGAGAACGCCGAGCGGGCGTGCGAGAAGCGGTGCCACAGCTCGTCGTCGGACTTGCGGTCGAGCCTGGGCAGGCCCTTCCACGTGTCGACGAGGGCGCGCAGCCGCTCGCCCGCGGAGCGCCACTGCTCGCTCTGCGCCAGCTCCTCGGCCTCGGCGACCAGGGCCTCCTTGGCGTGCTTCGCCTCGTCGGCCTGCTTCGCCTTCTGGGCCTTGCGCTCCTCGCGCCGCGAATCGACCGTCGCGACGAGCGCGTCCAGCCGCTTGCGCAGCGCGTCCAGGTCGCCGACGGCGTGGTGCTCGTCGACCTGGGTGCGCAGGTGCTCGATGGCGGTCGTCGCGTCCTTCGCGGACAGATCGGTGGTCTTCACCCGCCGTTCGAGGAGGCCGATCTCGACCACAATGCCCTCGTACTTGCGCTCGAAGTAGGCCAGGGCCTCCGCCGGTGAACCGGCCTGCCACGATCCGACGACCTGCTCGCCGTCGGCTGTACGCACGTACACGGTGCCCGTCTCATCGACACGGCCCCACGGGTCGCTGCTCACAGCGCCTCCTCCACCTGATGCCCGTGAGGGGGTCGCCCCCCCTGGCATCGTCCACAGTTTCCTGGGGCGGGCACCGCCCGCCCTGCACGACGCCAATCTAGGCGACGGGCCGCCCGGCTGTCCGCACTCAGCACGGCTGGATTTATTCGCCGCCCGGCGGGCCCGCCCCCGGAATCACACCTTGTCGACGGTCAGCTTCGAGATGTTCACGGCCTTCTTCGGCGCACCGTCGGGGCCGCCGCCCTCCACCCCGGCCTTGCCGACGGCCGCCACGGTCTTCAGCGACTTCGCGTCCATCGTGCCGAACGGCGTGTACGTGGGCGGCAGCTTGCTGTCCTTGTAGACCAGGAAGAACTGGCTCCCGCCGGTGTGCGCCTGACCGGTGTTGGCCATCGCCACCGTGCCCGCCGGGTACGTCACCGAGCCGTCCGCGCCCGCCTTGCCCAGGGCGGTCAGGTTCTCGTCGGGGATCGTGTAGCCCGGACCGCCCGTGCCGTCGCCCTTGGGGTCGCCGCACTGGAGGACGTAGATGTTCTCCGTGGTCAGCCGGTGGCACTTGGTGCCGTCGAAGAACTTCTTGTCGGCCAGCGACTTGAAGGAGTTCGTCGTGTGCGGGGTCTTCGACGCGTCCATGGTGAACGCGATGTCGCCCTGGCTCGTCTTGAGCGACATCGTGTACTCGGCCTTCTTGTCGATCTTCATCGCCGGCTCGGGCTTCGCCTCCTCCGTGGGGGAGGGCGACGCCTCGGCGGACGGGCTCTGGCTCGCCGCCGCGTCCGTCTTGTCCTTGTCGTCGTCCCCGCTGGTGGCGAGGTACGTCGCGCCGCCGATGACCGCCACCACGGCGACGGCCGAGGTGATGGCGAGCGTCAGCCGCCTCGTGCGGCGCCGGGCGTCCTCCCGGCGCCGCTGCTGCCGCTCGTACTTCTCCCGGGCGAGCTGCCGCCGCCGCTGATCGCTGGTGACCACCGGGTGTCTCCTTGTACGTCGTGTGTTCGGGCCTGGGTCGCCCCGTACGGTATATGGGTTAGCTGTGGAATGAGGAGCGCCGGTAGGCTCTGAACTGCTGTGACCTCACGGTCGCTCTTCCGCGCAGGACTACCGATTGAGGACGATCGTGCTGATTGCCGGGTTCCCCGCCGGGGCCTGGGGGACCAACTGTTACCTGGTCGCCCCCGCCGCGGGTGAGGAGTGCGTGATCATCGACCCGGGCCACCAGGCCGCCGCCGGAGTCGAGGAGACGCTGAGGAAGCATCGGCTCAAGCCCGTCGCCGTCGTCCTCACGCACGGCCACATCGACCACGTCGCCTCGGTCGTCCCGGTGTGCGGCGCACACGACGTCCCCGCCTGGATCCACCCCGAGGACCGCTACATGATGAGCGACCCGGAGAAGGCCCTCGGCCGCTCCATCGGGATGCCGCTCATGGGTGAGCTGACGGTGGGCGAGCCGGACGACGTCCAGGAGCTGACCGACGGCGCCCGGCTGAGCCTCGCGGGCATGGAGTTCGGCGTCTCGCACGCGCCCGGCCATACCAAGGGGTCGGTGACGTTCAGGATGCCCGAGACCCCGGAGGTCCCCCCGGTCCTCTTCTCGGGCGACCTGCTCTTCGCCGGCTCCGTCGGACGCACCGACCTGCCCGGCGGCGACCACGCCGAGCTCCTCGAGTCGCTGGCCCGCGTGTGCCTGCCGCTCGACGACTCGACCGTGGTGCTGTCCGGCCACGGCCCCCAGACGACCATCGGCCGCGAGCGCGCCACCAACCCGTTTCTGACCGGGATGACCGGTGCGGACGCGCCCCGACGAGGAATGTAACGAGAGCGGAATCGTGAGCACCTTCAAGGCCCCCAAGGGCACGTACGACCTGACCCCGCCGGACTCCGCGAAGTTCCTGGCGGTGCGCGAGGCGATCGCCGCCCCGCTGAAGAACTCCGGCTACGGCTACATCGAGACCCCCGGCTTCGAGGACGTGGCCCTCTTCTCCCGCGGTGTCGGCGAGTCCACGGACATCGTCACCAAGGAGATGTACACCCTCACCACCAAGGGCGGCTCCCAGCTCGCCCTGCGCCCCGAGGGCACCGCGTCGGTGCTCCGCGCGGCCCTGGAGGCCAACCTCCACAAGCTGGGCAACCTGCCGGTCAAGCTCTGGTACTCCGGCTCGTACTACCGCTACGAGCGTCCGCAGAAGGGCCGCTACCGCCACTTCTCGCAGGTCGGGGCCGAGGCCATCGGCGCCGAGGACCCGGCGCTCGACGCCGAGCTGATCATCCTCGCCGACCAGGCGTACCGCGCGCTGGGCCTGCGCGAGTTCCGCATCCTGCTGAACTCGCTGGGCGACAAGGAGTGCCGTCCCGTCTACCGGGACGCGCTCCAGGGCTTCCTGCGCGAGCTGGACCTGGACGAGGAGACCCGCCGGCGCATCGAGATCAACCCGCTGCGCGTCCTCGACGACAAGCGCCCCGAGGTCCAGAAGCAGCTGACCGGCGCCCCGGTGCTGCGCGACTTCCTGTGCGACGCGTGCAAGGCGTACCACGAGCAGGTCCGCGACCTGCTCAACGAGGCCGGTGTGATCTACGAGGACGACGAGAAGCTGGTCCGCGGCCTCGACTACTACACGCGCACGACGTTCGAGTTCGTGCACGACGGTCTCGGCTCGCAGTCCGCGGTGGGCGGCGGCGGCCGTTACGACGGGCTCTCCGAGATGATCGGCGGCCCGGCGCTCCCGTCGGTGGGCTGGGCGCTCGGCGTGGACCGCACGGTCCTCGCCCTGGAGGCCGAGGGCATCGAGCTGGACCTGCCCTCCGCCACCAGCGTCTTCGCGGTCCCGCTCGGCGAGGAGGCGCGCCGGGTCCTGTTCGGAGTCGTCACCCGGCTGCGCCGGGAGGGCGTGGCCGCGGACTTCGCGTTCGGCGGCCGGGGGCTGAAGGGCGCGATGAAGAGCGCCAACCGCTCGGCCGCCCGGTTCACGATCGTGGCCGGCGAGCGCGACCTGGCCGAGGGCCACGTGCAGCTCAAGGACATGGAGTCCGGCGAGCAGACGCCGGTCCCCGTCTCCGACGTGGTCGAGACGGTCCGCGCCCGCCTGGCGTGAGGCGTGCCGGGGGCGGGCGGTGCGCTCGCCCCCTCGCGCGTCAACGCGGTGACCGCGGATTCATCCCGCACGGTGATTCCGTCCATGCGGGATGTGACGCCGGCGGGAGGGCCGGGCGGGGCGCGACGGCCTCTCCCCGGGCTGCGGGGACCGGGATCCGCTTCCGGCCGGCCTGCCGCGTCGGGCCCGTCTTTTATGCGCATCGAACGGAAGAGCGGCCGAGTCGTACGGCACAATGACCCTGCCCCAGCAGGCTACTCAGTGACGGAAACGGCGATATGACGACTGCAGCGGTTGACCATCCCTCCTCCGACCAGGACGAGAGGGGCGGGAAGCGGACGATCGGCGGCAGCCGGGCGCTGGCCATCCTGCTCATGATCACGGGCGCCGCCGGAACGCTCGCCGCATGGGTCATCACGCTCGACAAGCTCAAGATGATGGAGGACCCCTCCTTCGTCCCCGGCTGCAGCCTCAACCCCGTGGTCGCCTGCGGCAACATCATGAAGAGCGAGCAGGCGTCCGCCTTCGGCTTCCCGAACCCGTGGCTCGGCATGGTCACCTACCCGGTCATCATCGGGATCGGCCTGGCCCTGCTCGCCGGAGCCCGCTTCCGCCCCTGGTACTGGCTCGGCATGAACGCGGGCACGCTGTTCGGTGTCGGCTTCTGCACCTGGCTCCAGTACCAGTCGCTGTACAACATCAACTCGCTGTGCCTGTGGTGCTGCCTGGCCTGGGTCGCCACCATCTTCATGTTCTGCTACGTCACGACGCACAACATCCGGCACGGGATCATCCCCGCGCCCTCCTGGCTGCGCAACGGCCTCACCGAGTTCCACTGGGTGCCGCCGGTGCTGTGGATCGGCATCATCGGCATGCTGGTCCTGACCCGCTGGTGGGACTTCTGGACCAGCTGACCCGGCCCGCCCCCGCGGCTCCGGGCCGGGCCACCGGCCCGGCCGCGTTGTCAGTGCGGTGACATAGGCTTCGAGACGTGGAGCCCGACCTTTTCACCGCCGCTGCCGAAGACCGCCAGGAGAAGGACCCGTCCAGCAGCCCGCTGGCCGTCCGGATGCGTCCGCGTACGCTGGACGAGGTCGTCGGCCAGCAGCATCTCCTCAAGCCGGGCTCGCCCCTGCGCCGTCTGGTCGGCGAGAGCGGCGGCGGACCGGCCGGCCCCTCCTCGGTCATCCTCTGGGGCCCGCCCGGCATCGGCAAGACCACCCTCGCGTACGTGGTCAGCAAGGCGACGAACAAGCGGTTCGTGGAGCTCTCCGCGATCACCGCGGGCGTCAAGGAAGTGCGCGCCGTCATCGAGGGCGCCCGCCGCGCCACCGGGGGCTACGGCAAGGAGACCGTCCTCTTCCTGGACGAGATCCACCGATTCTCCAAGGCCCAGCAGGACTCCCTGCTCCCCGCCGTCGAGAACCGCTGGGTCACCCTGATCGCCGCGACCACGGAGAATCCGTACTTCTCCGTCATCTCCCCGCTCCTCTCGCGTTCGCTGCTGCTGACGCTGGAGCCCCTGACCGACGACGACCTGCGCGGTCTGCTGCGCCGCGCCCTCACCGACGAGCGCGGTCTCGCCGGCGCGGTGACCCTCCCGGAGGAGGCCGAGGAGCACCTGCTGCGCATCGCCGGGGGTGATGCCCGCCGTGCGCTGACCGCCCTGGAGGCCGCCGCCGGGGCCGCGCTGTCCAAGCAGGAGGAGGAGATCACGCTCCTCACCCTGGAGGAGACCGTCGACCGGGCGGCCGTGAAGTACGACCGCGACGGCGACCAGCACTACGACGTGGCCAGCGCCCTGATCAAGTCCATCCGGGGCTCCGACGTGGACGCGGCCCTGCATTACCTGGCCCGCATGATCGAGGCGGGGGAGGACCCGAGGTTCATCGCCCGGCGGCTGATGATCTCGGCCAGCGAGGACATCGGCCTCGCCGACCCGACGGCGCTGCCCACCGCGGTCGCGGCCGCCCAGGCGGTGGCCCTGATCGGCTTCCCCGAGGCGGCGCTCACCCTCAGCCACGCCACCATCGCCCTGGCCCTCGCCCCCAAGTCCAACGCGGCGACGCTGGCGATCTCCGCCGCCCGCGAGGACATCCGCAAGGGGCTGGCCGGCCCGGTCCCGGCCCATCTCCGCGACGGCCACTACAAGGGCGCGGCCAAGCTGGGCCACGCCCAGGGCTACGTCTACCCGCACGACGTGCCCGGCGGCATCGCCGCCCAGCAGTACGCGCCGGACGCGGTGAGCGACAAGCAGTACTACCGCCCCACCCGCTACGGCGCCGAGGCGCGGTACGCGGACGTGGTGGACCGGGTCAGGGAGCGGCTGGGCCGGACGGACGGCGAGGACGGGACGGGCCCCCCGGCCTGAAGGGCCGGGCGCGTGCTCCTCAGCGGACGGCGGCCGCGAAGAGCGTGTGCATGGCGTGGCTGAGTTCCACCACGTCCCGCACCGGCCGGGGGAACTCGAAGCGCGCGTCGAAGCAGTTGCCGCCCCGCTCCCGGAAGCGCACCCGCAGCCCGAGCCGGTCCAGGGCCAGGGGCACCACGTCCGGCCGGTGCTCGGCGCAGGTGCACACGGCCCGCTCGCCGAGGAGTCCGCACAGCCCCGCCAGCTCCTCGCCGTGTGCCGCGTACAGATGCTGGAGCAGGTCCGTCTCGTGCGCGGCCAGCGGGTCGGGGGAGGCGTCCCGGAAGGCGTCCGCCTCGACGCCCTCCGTTCCCCAGAGGTCGTCGATGTGCGCCTCGTCCGTCTCCAGGCGCAGCATCGTGCGGCCGGGTCCCGCCATCCCGGGGACGGCGGTCAGCCAGCCGCTGACGCGGGCCCGGCCCCGGATACGGTGGGGGACCGCGACCGGAGCGACGTCCGTGATCTCCAGCACGGCCCGCAGCTCGTCGTCCTGGGCGTGCGTCGCGGCCCGCACGGCCGGGGAGTCCGCGGGGAATTCGAGGAACAGGTCGCCGTCCGGGCCGACGCCCCGGGACAGCGGCATGAGCTGGTCCGAGCCCGCCGCTTCGAGCCCGGGAACGAGCAGTACCGCGGAGCAGGTACTCTGTACGAGAGTTCGTGTGCGCTCGGCTGCTGACGGCATCCGTGTGATTTCAAGCCCGCTGGGACGCGGCTGACCACGATCTGATCGGTCCTCCGTCATCTCGACGCCCTCAGGCGCGTCGATGCTGTCTGTGCTGTCCGTGACGTGTGTGGTGTTCCCAGGGCGAGACATGCGATCTCCTTGAGTAAGGTGAGCCTAACCTAACCTACAACGGAGGTCTGGAGAACGTGCCTAATCAGTCGCGTCCCAAGGTCAAGAAGAGCCGCGCGCTCGGCATCGCGCTGACGCCGAAGGCGGTCAAGTACTTCGAGGCCCGCCCCTACCCGCCGGGCGAGCACGGCCGCGGCCGCAAGCAGAACTCGGACTACAAGGTCCGTCTGCTCGAGAAGCAGCGTCTGCGCGCGCAGTACGACATCAGCGAGCGCCAGATGGCGCGTGCCTACGACCGCGCCAAGAAGGCCGAGGGCAAGACGGGCGAGGCGCTGGTCGTCGAGCTCGAGCGCCGTCTCGACGCGCTGGTCCTGCGTTCGGGCATCGCCCGGACCATCTACCAGGCCCGCCAGATGGTCGTCCACGGCCACATCGAGGTCAACGGCGGCAAGGTCGACAAGCCGTCGTTCCGCGTCCGCCCGGACGACGTCGTCCAGGTCCGCGAGCGCAGCCGCTCCAAGGTCCCCTTCCAGGTGGCCCGTGAGGGTGGTTACGACACCGATGGCGAGACCCCGCGCTACCTGCAGGTGAACCTGAAGGCCCTGGCCTTCCGCCTTGACCGGGACCCGAACCGCAAGGAAATCCCCGTGATCTGCGACGAGCAGCTCGTCGTCGAGTACTACGCCCGCTGATCCAGGCGTAGCCGCTCGTCACCGGCGCTCCGGCCCGCCCCTTCCCGGTCTCCGGGGAGGCGGCGGGCCTTCGCGTTCTCCCGTGCCAGGAGGGCCCGGGCCACCGCCGCGTCCGGTGTCAGCTCCCCGCCCGCCCCGAGCGCCGCCGCGTACCGCGTCCGGCCCAGTTCCCGCAGCGCCAGTTCCTCGCAGCGGGCCCTCGGCGCCCCGTAGTACGCCGAGCCGAACAGCGGCAGCCCCACCGAGGGCCAGATCCGGTCGGCGGCCCCCTGGAGCAGTGCCGCCTCGGCCGCGTCCCCCTCGGTGACCATGACCAGGGCCAGCAGTTCGAGGACGAGGACCGTGCCGAGCAGGTCGTGGAAGCCGTGGCTGATCGCCAGCGATTCGAGGAGCAGCCGCCGGGCCCGCTCCGGGTCGCCCCGCTCCAGGGCGGCGTAGGCCAGTACGTACAGCGCGTAGCTCAGGGCCCACCGCTCGCCGTGGTCCTCGCAGATGTCCCGGACCTCCTCGCAGATCGCGACGGCCCGCTCCGCGTCCCCCAGGAAGCCGGTGGCCATGGCCAGTTCGACCTGGGCCATCAGGACGTTGCTGTTCAGCTCGCCCATCTCCCGGTAGCGGCCGAGCGCGTCGTCCAGGAGACCCCGGGCGCGCTCCACGTCATCGGTGACCAGGGCCAGGCAGCCGGTGCGGTGCACGGCGTACGCGGCGGCGGTGGCGTCACCCGCCGCCTCGGCCTCCTCCCGGCATTCCGTCAGCGCGGCGATCGCCCCGACCGGGTCCCCCTGGAGGACCGCGACGTACCCCAGCACCCACAGGGCCTTCAGCCGCGAGGAGTCGTACGGGGTCTCCTCCTCCAGCACGTGCTCCAGCCAGTGCCGGCCCTCCGAGAGGCGCCCGCAGCCGACCCACAGGAACCACAGCGTGCCCGCCAGGTACTGCGCCAGGTGTGCTTCCTGCGGGCTCTCCAGCGAGCACTCCATGGCCCGGCGCAGATTCGGCAGCTCGCTCTCGGCCCGGGCCGCGACCTCCGCCTGCCGGGGACTGAACCAGTCCAGCTCGCACCAGGTCGCGAGACCCAGGAACCAGTCGCGGTGCCGCCGGCGCAGCCGGTCGGTGTCCCCGGTGGCGGCCAGCCACTCGGCGCCGTACTCGCGCACGGTGTCCAGCATCCGGTAGCGGGTGCCGACGGGGGAGTCCTCGCGCAGCACCACGGACTGGGCCAGCAGCCCGGACAGCACGTCGAGCACCGAGTCGGCGGGCAGGTCGGGCCCGCTGCAGATGTACTCGACGGCCTCCAGGTCGAACTGCCCGGCGAAGACCGAGAGCCGGGCCCACAGCAGCCGCTGCGGCGGGGCACACAGCTCATGGCTCCAGCCGATGGCCGTCCGCAGCGTCTGGTGCCGCTCCAGCGCGCCCCGGCTGCCCCCGGTCAGCAGCCGGAAGCGGTCGTCCAGCCGTTGCAGCACCTGCTCGGTCGACAGGGCCCGCAGCCGTCCCGCCGCCAGCTCCAGGGCCAGCGGGATGCCGTCGAGCCGGCGGCACAGCTCCCGGGCGTGGTCGCGGTCGCGGTCGGTCAGCCGGAAGTCGGGGCGGACCCCGGCGGCCCGTTCGGCGAACAGCCGGAGCGCGTCCTCGTCGGTCATGGTCGCGAGCGGGTGGACGGCCTCGCCCGCCAGCTCCAGCGGCAGCCGGCCCGCCGCGAGGACTCGCAGCCGCGGGGCGCGGCGCAGCAGTTCCCGTACCAGCGCGGCGCAGTCGTCCACCAGGTGTTCGAAGCCGTCGACCACCAGGAGGAGGCTGCGGTTGGCGCAGTGCTCGATGACGGCGGCGCGGGGCGGCCGGGTGGTGTGGTCGGTGAGCCCCAGGGCCTCGGCCACGGCGTGGTCCAGCAGCCCGGCGTCGTGGACGGCGGACAGCTCCACCAGCCAGACCCCGTCGCAGTACCGTTTCTCCATCAGCGCCGCCGCTCTGGTGACCAGCCGGGTCTTGCCGACCCCGCCCACCCCGGTCACGGTGACGAGCCGGGACTCCTCGAGGGAGCGGGCGAGAGCGGCCAGCTCGCTCTCCCGTCCCACGAAGTCGTTCAGCTCGGCGGGCAGATTGCCCGGATGCGGGTGTGCGGCGGTGTCGTCGGCGGCGGCCGGGGTACCGGAGTCGTCGGCGGGCGGAGAAGGGCGCTGAGTGCGTCGCATGAGACACGCAGAGTACTGGCTTGAAAGCGCTCCGTACAATCTCGTCGTGCGAATCCCGGCCTTCCGCCCGGTCATGCGGTACGGGGCGTGAGCCCCGGCGCGATAGGCTCGGGGGAAGGTGACCGGCCACCCCGACGGCCCTCGCCGCAGAGCAAGAGAACAAGACAGAGACAGACGACAAGCCAGAGAGCGCGGTGCACTGTGTCCGGTGGTGAGGTGGCCGGGATGCTGGTGGCCGTCTTCTGGGCGATCCTGGTTTCGTTCCTCGCCGTCGTGCTGGTGAGGCTCGCCCAGACGCTCAGGGCGACCACCAAACTCGTGGCGGACGTGACCGAACAGGCCGTCCCCCTGCTCGCGGACGCCTCCGCGACCGTACGCTCCGCGCAGACCCAGCTCGACAAGGTCGACGCCATCGCGACGGACGTGCAGGAAGTCACCTCCAACGCCTCCGCGCTCTCCACCACGGTCGCCTCCACCTTCGGCGGGCCCCTGGTCAAGGTCGCCGCGTTCGGCTACGGGGTCCGGCAGGCCATCGGCCGCCGGTCCGCCCCCGAACCGGAGGCGCGGACCCGGCGCTCGGTGATCGTCGGCCGGACCGTCCCCTCCGCGCGCGGCAGGAAGCGCGGCGGCCGAAATTCCCGCGGATCGAAGGACTGACGCAGCGATGTTCCGCCGTACGTTCTGGTTCACCGCCGGCGCAGCCGCCGGCGTGTGGGCCACCACCAAGGTCAACCGGAAGATCAAGCAGCTGACCCCCGAAAGCCTCGCGGCGCAGGCCGCGGACAAGGCGATCGTGGCCGGTCACAAGCTCAAGGACTTCGCGCTGGACGTCCGCGAGGGCATGGTCAGGCGCGAGGCCGAACTCGGCGAGGCGCTGGGCCTCGAAGCGGCGGACCCCCGGGAACTGCCGCCGGCCCGCCGCCCGGCCGTCGAGGCGGCCGACGCGGACCCCGCCATGTACCGCACGCTCCCCTACCACTCGTACAACCGGAATGAGGACCACTGATGGAGTCGGCAGAAATTCGTCGCCGCTGGCTGAGCTTCTACGAGGAGCGCGGTCACACCGTTGTCCCTTCGGCGTCGCTCATCGCGGACGACCCGACTCTGCTGCTGGTCCCCGCCGGCATGGTGCCGTTCAAGCCCTACTTCCTCGGTGAGGTCAAGCCGCCCGCGCCGCGCGTCACCAGCGTGCAGAAGTGCGTGCGCACGCCGGACATCGAGGAGGTCGGCAAGACCACCCGGCACGGCACCTTCTTCCAGATGTGCGGCAACTTCTCGTTCGGCGACTACTTCAAGGAAGGCGCCATCGCGTACGCCTGGGAGCTGCTGACCAGCTCCGTGGCGGACGGCGGCTTCGGGCTCGACCCCGAGCGCCTCTGGATCACCGTCTACCTGGACGACGACGAGGCCGAGGCCATCTGGCGCGACAAGATCGGCGTCCCGGCCGAGCGCATCCAGCGCCTGGGCAAGAAGGACAACTTCTGGTCCATGGGCGTCCCCGGCCCGTGCGGCCCGTGCTCCGAGATCAACTACGACCGCGGCCCCGAGTTCGGCGTCGAGGGCGGCCCGGCCGTCAACGACGAGCGGTACGTGGAGATCTGGAACCTGGTCTTCATGCAGTACGAGCGCGGCGCCGGCGAGGGCAAGGACGACTTCCCGATCCTCGGCGACCTGCCCTCCAAGAACATCGACACCGGTCTCGGCCTGGAACGCCTCGCGATGATCCTGCAGGGCGTGCAGAACATGTACGAGACGGACACCCTGCGCGTCGTCATGGACCGCGCCACCGAGCTGACCGGGGTGCGCTACGGCGCCGCCGAGTCCACCGACGTCTCGCTGCGCGTGGTCGCCGACCACATCCGCACCTCCGTCATGCTCATCGGCGACGGCGTCACCCCCGGCAACGAGGGCCGCGGCTACGTGCTGCGCCGCATCATGCGCCGCGCCATCCGCAACATGCGCCTGATGGGCGCCACCGGCTCCGTCGTCCGCGAGCTGGTCGACGTCGTGGTCGACACGATGGGGCAGCAGTACCCGGAGCTGATCACCGACCGCAAGCGCATCGAGACCGTCGCGCTCGCGGAGGAGGCCGCCTTCCTCAAGGCCCTCAAGGGCGGCACCAACATCCTGGAGACCGCCGTCACCGAGACCAAGGCCGCGGGCGGCACGGTCCTCGCCGGGGACAAGGCGTTCCTGCTCCACGACACCTGGGGCTTCCCGATCGACCTGACCCTGGAGATGGCCGCCGAGCAGGGGCTCTCCGTGGACGAGGACGGCTTCCGCCGGCTCATGCAGGAGCAGCGGGCCAAGGCCAAGGCCGACGCCAAGGCCAAGAAGACCGGCCACGCCGACCTCTCCGCCTACCGCGAGGTCGCCGACACCTCCGGCGTCACCGAGTTCACCGGCTACACCATGACCGAGGGCGAGTCGACGATCGTCGGCCTCCTCGTGGACGGTGTCCCCTCGCCCGCCGCCACCGAGGGCGACGAGGTCGAGGTCGTCCTCGACCGCACCCCGTTCTACGCCGAGGGCGGCGGCCAGCTCGCCGACCAGGGCCGCATCCGGCTCGACAGCGGCGCCGTGATCGTGGTCCGCGACGTCCAGCAGCCGGTCCCGGGCGTCTCCGTGCACAAGGGCTCCGTCCAGGTCGGCGAGGTCACGGTCGGCGCGTCCGCGTACGCGGCCATCGACTCCACCCGCCGCCGCGCCATCGCCCGCGCCCACAGCGCCACGCACCTCACGCACCAGGCGCTGCGCGACGCGCTCGGCCCCACGGCCGCCCAGGCCGGTTCGGAGAACTCCCCGGGCCGCTTCCGCTTCGACTTCGGTTCGCCGGCCGCCGTTCCCGGCACGGTCCTCACCGACGTCGAGCAGAAGATCAACGAGGTCCTGGCCCGCGAGCTCGACGTGCAGGCCGAGGTCATGTCGATCGACGAGGCGAAGAAGCAGGGCGCCATCGCCGAGTTCGGCGAGAAGTACGGCGAGCGGGTCCGGGTCGTCACCATCGGGGACTTCTCCAAGGAGCTCTGCGGCGGTACGCACGTCCACAACACCGCCCAGCTCGGCCTGGTCAAGCTGCTCGGTGAGTCCTCCATCGGTTCCGGCGTGCGCCGCATCGAGGCCCTGGTCGGCGTCGACGCGTACAACTTCCTGGCCAGGGAGCACACGGTCGTCGCCCAGCTCCAGGAGCTGGTCAAGGGCCGCTCCGAGGAACTCCCGGAGAAGATCGCGGGCATGCTCGGCAAGCTGAAGGACGCCGAGAAGGAGATCGAGAAGTTCCGCGCGGAGAAGGTCCTCGCGGCCGCCGCCGGTCTCGTGGACTCCGCGATCGACGTCCGGGGCGTCGCCCTGGTCACCGGCCAGGTGCCGGACGGTACGTCCGCCGACGACCTGCGCAAGCTCGTCCTCGACGTGCGCGGCCGCATCCAGGGCGGCCGTCCGGCCGTCGTCGCGCTGTTCACGACGGCCAACGGGCGCCCGCTGACGGTCATCGCGACCAACGAGGCGGCCCGCGAGCGCGGCCTCAAGGCCGGCGACCTCGTCCGCACCGCCGCGAAGACCCTCGGCGGCGGGGGCGGCGGCAAGCCGGACGTCGCCCAGGGCGGCGGCCAGAACCCGGAGGCGATCGGCGATGCCGTCGCCGCCGTCGAACGCCTCGTCACCGAGACGGCGTGACGCCGGACATGACGCGGATGCGCCGCGGTCGCCGGCTGGCGATCGACGTCGGGGACGCCCGGATCGGGGTCGCCTCCTGCGACCCCGAAGGCATCCTCGCGACGCCGGTGGAGACCGTGCCGGGACGCGATGTCCCGGCCGCCCACCGGCGGCTCGGACAGCTCGTCGCGGAGTACGAACCGATCGAGGTCGTCGTCGGGCTGCCGCGCTCCCTGGGCGGCGGCGAGGGCCCGGCGGCCGTCAAGGTCCGCGCCTTCGCCGATGTGCTCGCCCGAGCGGTCGCACCCATTCCGGTGCGCTTGCTGGACGAGAGGATGACCACAGTGACGGCCGGCCAGGGGCTGCGCGCCTCAGGCGTGAAGTCCAAAAAGGGCCGATCCGTCATCGACCAGGCTGCCGCTGTGGTGATCCTGCAGAACGCTCTGGAGTCGGAGCGTGCTTCGGGCAATCCGCCGGGCGAGGCCGTCGAAGTAGTGGTCTGATCGCAATACGGTAACGTTCCGCGCGATGCGGCGGTGTTCGAACAAACACCGCACAGCAAAGAGGCGGAACATCGTCTCGCGGCTCAAGGGGATCGATGACTGAGTATGGCCGGGGCCCCGGCTCCGAACCGTGGCATCCCGAGGACCCCTTGTACGGGGACCAGGGGTGGGGCGGCCAGCAGCCTGCCCACGGCCAGGCCCAGTACGACGACCAGAACCAGTACGGCACCCAGCAGCAGTACCCGCAGGGCCAGTACGACCCGTACCAGCAGCAGCAGTCGCACGACCCGTACGCGCAGCAGGACCCGTACGCCGCGCAGCAGCACCAGCAGCAGGACCCCTACGCCGCACAGCAGCAGGACCCGTACGCACAGCAGCAGTACCAGCAGCAGGCGTACGGGAACCAGCACGCGCAGGACCCGTACGGGAACCAGCACCCGCAGGACCCGTACGGGCAGCAGCCCCAGCAGCCGCAGCCCGGCTACGACACCGGCTGGGACACGGGCGCGCAGGCGGTGCCGCCGTACGAGGGCCAGCCCGTCGCCACGTACGGCTACGACGAGTCGAACGACTACTACGGCACCCCCGACGCCTACCCGCCGCCGCAGCCCCCGGGCCGCCGCGAGGCCGCACCGGCCGCGGAGCCGGAGCCGGCCCCGGACTGGGACCCGGCGGAGCAGCCGGAGGAGACCCACCCCTTCTTCACGGGCGTGGACGAGAAGGACGGCCGCAAGGCGCCCCGGGACGACGACTACGACGAAGACGGTGACGACGACCGCGACACCCGCGACGGTGGCGGCGAACGCCGGGGCAAGGGCAAGAAGAAGAAGGGCCGCAGCGGCTGCGCGTGCCTGGCCGTCTCCCTCGTCCTGGTCGCCGGCGTCGGCGGCGCGGGCTACTACGGCTACTCCTTCTACCAGGACCGCTTCGGCCCCGCCCCCGACTACTCGGGCAGCGGCTCGGGCTCGGTCGAGGTGGAGATCCCGAAGGGCGCGTACGGGTACGACATCGGCAACATCCTGAAGAAGGCGGGCGTCGTGAAGAGCGTCGACGCCTTCGTCTCGGCGCAGAACGAGAACCCGAAGGGGAAGGGAATCCAGGCCGGGGTCTACCTCCTGCACGCGCAGATGTCGGCGGCCGAGGCCGTGAAGATGATGGTGGACCCGAAGAGCCAGAATCTTCTGATCATCCCGGAGGGCACGCCGAACCGGCTGGTGTACGCCTCGGTCGACAAGAAACTCGGCGTCGCCGAGGGGACGACCGCCAAGGTGGCCGAGAAGAAGGCCGACGACCTCGGCCTGCCGGGCTGGGCCAAGGGCCACAAGGACGTCATCGACCCCCTGGAGGGCTTCCTCTACCCGGCCGCGTACCCGGTCACCAAGGGCATGAAGCCGGAGACCGTCCTCAAGTCGATGGTCTCCCGCGCCAACGAGGAGTACGAGAAGGCGGACCTGGCGGAGAACGCCAGGAAGCTGAAGCTCAAGAGCCCCTGGGAGCTGATCACCGTCGCCAGCCTCGTCCAGGCGGAGGGCAAGTACAAGCACGACTTCGACAAGGTCGCCCGGGTCGTCTACAACCGGCTGAAGCCCAACAACGTCGAGACCAACGGGCTGCTCGACTTCGACTCCACCGTCAACTACGCGAAGAAGTCGAGCACGCTCGACATCGGTCCGGTGTCGCAGCAGCGGAACTTCAAGCACCCGTACAACACGTACTACATCCACGGTCTGCCGCCGGGCCCCATCAACAACCCCGGCGAGGCCGCCCTGCATTCGGCGATCAAGCCCACCCCGGGCCCCTGGTACTACTTCGTGTCGGTGACCGAGGACAAGACGCTCTTCGCCGTGACCAACAAGGAGCACAACCGGAACCGGGAGAAGTACGAGAAGGAGCAGTCCGGGCAGTGAGCACACACCGCCGCGCCGCCGTCCTCGGCTCGCCCATCGCCCACTCGCTCTCCCCGGTCCTGCACCGGGCCGCGTACGCCGAACTCGGCCTCGACCACTGGTCGTACGACCGGTTCGAGGTCGACGAGCAGGCGCTGCCCGGGTTCTTCGAAGGGCTGGACGGGAGCTGGGCCGGGCTCTCGCTCACCATGCCGCTGAAGCGGGCCGTCATCCCCCTGCTCGACGGGATCACCGACACCGCCGCCTCCGTCGAGGCCGTCAACACCGTGGTCTTCGGCGAGGACGGCCGCCGCACCGGTGACAACACCGACATCCCCGGCATGGCCGCCGCCCTGCGCGAACGGGGCGTCGAGAAGGTCGAGTCCGCCGCGATCCTCGGCGCCGGCGCCACCGCGTCCTCCGCGCTGGCGGCCCTCGCCGCGATCTGCGCCGGACCCGTCACCGCGTACGTCCGCAGCGCGGCCCGCGCCGACGAGATGCGCGGCTGGGGCGAACGGCTCGGCGTCGACGTCCGCGTCGCCGACTGGGCCGAGGCGGACCGGGCGCTGACCGCGCCCCTCGTCATCGCGACCACCCCCGCCGGCGCGGCCGACGCGCTGGCCGAGGCCGTACCGGAGCGGCCCGGCACCCTCTTCGACGTGCTGTACGAGCCCTGGCCCACCCGGCTCGCCTCCGCCTGGGCGGAGCGCGACGGCGCAGTCGTCGGAGGTCTCGACCTCCTCGTGCACCAGGCGGTCCTCCAGGTCGAGCAGATGGCGGGCCGCTCGCCCGCCCCGCTCGCCGCCATGCGCAAGGCGGGGGAAGAGGCGCTGGCCGCCCGCTGACCTCCGCCCGCCCCGCCCGCGCCGTCCGTCTGCTGGACCGGCGGCGGGCCGGGGGCCCCGGCCGTGGGAGGATCGGGGGCGGCGGGCCAGGGCCGCGCACCCGGTCGCGCCGCTGGATTTCAGGCGCGAGCATGAGGAGCACCGTTGAGCAGGTTGCGCTGGCTGACCGCGGGGGAGTCGCACGGCCCCGCACTGGTGGCGACGCTGGAGGGCCTTCCCGCCGGCGTCCCGGTCACCACGGAGATGGTGGCGGACGCGCTCGCCCGGCGGCGGCTCGGTTACGGCCGCGGTGCGCGGATGAAGTTCGAGCAGGACGAGGTCACCTTCCTCGGCGGGGTCCGGCACGGCCTCACCATGGGCTCCCCGGTCGCCGTGATGGTGGGCAACACCGAGTGGCCCAAGTGGGAGCAGGTCATGTCGGCCGACCCGGTCGACCCGGAGGCGCTGGCCGCCCAGGCCCGCAACGCCCCGCTGACCCGGCCCCGCCCCGGCCACGCCGACCTCGCCGGCATGCAGAAGTACGGCTTCGACGAGGCCCGCCCGGTCCTGGAGCGCGCCAGCGCCCGGGAGACCGCCGCGCGCGTCGCCCTCGGCGCCGTCGCCCGGTCCTACCTCAAGGAGACCGCGGGCATCGAGATCGTCAGCCACGTCGTGGAGCTGGCCGCCGCCAAGGCGCCGTACGGGGTCTACCCGGTCCCCTCCGACGTGGAGCGGCTCGACGCCGACCCGGTGCGCTGCCTCGACGCCGACGCGAGCAAGGCGATGGTCGCCGAGATCGACCAGGCCCACAAGGACGGCGACACCCTCGGCGGTGTCGTCGAGGTGCTGGCGTACGGCGTGCCCGTCGGCCTCGGCTCGCACGTGCACTGGGACCGCCGCCTCGACGCCCGCCTCGCCGGCGCGCTCATGGGCATCCAGGCCATCAAGGGCGTCGAGGTCGGCGACGGCTTCGACCTCGCCCGGGTGCCGGGCTCGAAGGCGCACGACGAGATCCTGGTGACCGAGGACGGCATCAAGCGCGCCTCCGGCCGGGCCGGCGGCACCGAGGGCGGACTCACCACCGGTGAGCTGCTGCGCGTCCGCGCCGCGATGAAGCCGATCGCCACCGTGCCGCGCGCCCTGGCCACGGTCGACGTGGTGACCGGTGAGCCGGCCAAGGCCCACCACCAGCGCTCCGACGTCTGCGCCGTCCCGGCCGCCGGGATCGTCGCGGAGGCGATGGTCGCCCTGGTCCTGGCCGACGCCGTGGCGGAGAAGTTCGGCGGCGACAGCGTCCCCGAGACCCGCCGCAACGTGCGGTCGTACCTCGACCACCTCCAGATCCGATGACCGGTCCCCTGGTCGTCCTGGTCGGCCCCATGGGCGTCGGCAAGTCCACGGTCGGCGAACTGCTCGCCGGCCGCCTGGGCACCGGCTACCGGGACACCGACGCGGACGTCGTCGCGACCGCGGGCAAGCCCATCGCGGAGATCTTCTACGACGAGGGCGAGGACCACTTCCGCGCGCTGGAGCGGGACGCCGTCCGCGCCGCCGTCGCCGAGCACACCGGCGTCCTCTCGCTCGGCGGCGGGGCCGTCCTGGACGAGTCGACGCGCGCGCTGCTCGCCGGCCACCCGGTCGTCTACCTCTCGATGGACGTGGACGAGGCGGTCAAGCGGGTCGGGCTCAACACCGCCCGCCCGCTGCTCGCGGTCAACCCGCGCCGGCAGTGGCGCGAGCTGATGGAGGCCCGCCGGCACCTCTACACCGAGGTCGCCCGCACGGTCGTCGCCACCGACGAGCGCACACCCGAAGAGGTCGCCCAGGCGGTCCTCGACGCACTGGAGCTGCCGGACGGGGCCCCGTCCGGCCGGGAGAACACACCATGACCCAGCAGGCACCCACCCGCGTCCGCATCGCCGGCAGCGCGGGCACCGACCCGTACGAGGTACTGATCGGCCGGCAGCTCCTCGGTGAGCTGCCCGGGCTCATCGGTGAGCGGGCCAAGCGCGTCGCCGTCCTCCACCCCGAGGCGCTCGCCGAGACCGGCGAGGCGGTCCGCCAGGACCTCGCCGACCAGGGCTACGAGGCGATCGCCATCCAGCTGCCCAACGCCGAGGAGGCCAAGACTGTCGAGGTCGCCGCCTACTGCTGGAAGGCGCTCGGCCAGACCGGCTTCACCCGTACCGACGTGATCGTCGGCGTCGGCGGCGGCGCCACCACCGACGTGGCGGGCTTCGTCGCGGCGTCCTGGCTGCGCGGAGTCCGCTGGATCGCCGTACCGACGACCGTGCTCGGCATGGTCGACGCGGCCGTCGGCGGCAAGACCGGAATCAACACCGCCGAGGGCAAGAACCTCGTCGGCGCCTTCCACCCGCCGGCCGGGGTCCTCTGCGACCTGGCCGCCCTGGACTCGCTGCCGGTCCACGACTACGTCTCCGGCATGGCCGAGATCATCAAGGCCGGCTTCATCGCCGACCCGGTGATCCTCGACCTGATCGAACAGGACCCGCAGGCCGCCCGTACGCCCGGCGGACCGCACACCGCGGAGCTGATCGAACGCTCCATCCGGGTCAAGGCGAACGTCGTCTCCAGCGACCTCAAGGAGTCCGGGCTCCGCGAGATCCTCAACTACGGCCACACCCTGGGCCACGCGATCGAGAAGAACGAGCGCTACAAGTGGCGGCACGGCGCAGCCGTCTCGGTCGGCATGGTCTTCGCCGCCGAACTGGGCCGGCTGGCCGGCCGCCTGGACGACGCCACCGCCGACCGGCACCGCGCGATCCTGGAGTCCGTCGGGCTGCCGCTCACCTACCGGGGCGACCAGTGGCCGAAGCTGCTGGAGAACATGAAGGTCGACAAGAAGTCGCGCGGCGACCTGCTGCGCTTCATCGTCCTGGACGGCCTCGGCAAGCCCGCCGTCCTGGAGGGCCCCGACCCGGCCGTCCTGCTCGCCGCCTACGGGGAGGTCGCGGCATGACCCGCCGGGTCCTCGTGCTCAACGGCCCCAACCTCGGCCGGCTCGGCTCCCGCGAGCCCGACGTCTACGGCTCCACGTCGTACGCCGGGCTCGTGGAGGCGTGCCGCACGCTCGGCAAGGAGCTGGGGTTCGACGCCGACGTGCGCGAGACCAACGACGAGGGCGAGCTGATCCGCTGGCTCCACGAGGCCGCCGACGGATCGATTCCGGTCGTCATCAACCCCGGTGCCTTCACGCACTACTCGTACGGGATGCGGGACGCGGCCGCCCAGCGCACCGCCCCGCTGATCGAGGTCCACATCTCGAACCCGTACGCACGGGAGGAATTCCGCCACACCTCGGTGATCGCCCCGGTCGCCACCGGGACCGTGGCCGGATTCGGCATCGGCTCCTACCGGCTCGCGCTGCGCGCCCTGGCGGACGAACTCGCGGACTGAGCAGGGCCCGTACCGGCTCGCGGGCACCCCGGGCCCTCCCCGGCCGTTGTCCGTGTGGCGGCCGGGGAAGGTACGGTTGCCGTTGCACCAGCGCCAGTTGCCTGTACGAGACGGAGTTGCACCGGATGCAGCACGCAGTGGGGGCCCCGCTGCCTCCGCCCCAGGGCCCCGGAAACGGCCCCGCCGGCTGGCCGCACCAGGCCCAGCACCCCGGCCCGCCGCACCAGCCCCCGGCCGGCCCGCCCGGCGGGCACCCCGGCCCGCCGCCCGCGGGCCCGCCCGTGCCGCAGGGCCACGGCTGGAGCGGACCGGCACCGCAGCAGGCCCCGGCCCCGGCCGCCCGCGAGACCACCGGGCACATCCAGCTGCCGCCCGGCAGACCCGTCCCGCTGCCCGCGCCGCCCGCCGAGCCCGGCACGGGCAACGCGACGCTCGCGGTGCTCCTCATCGGCCCGGCGGGCGCCGGGAAGACCACCGTGGCCCGGCTCTGGGCGGCCCGCCGCCGGGTGCCCACCGCCCACGTCAGCCTGGACGACGTCCGGGAGTGGGTCTGCTCCGGCTTCGCCGACCCGCAGGCCGGCTGGAACGACCAGTCGGAGGCCCAGTACCGCCTGGCCCGCCGCACCTGCGGCTTCGCCGCCCGCAACTTCCTGGCCAACGGGATCTCCTGCATCCTGGACGACGCGGTCTTCCCCGACCGGCCGGTCGTCGGCCTCGGCGGCTGGAAGCGGCACGTCGGCCCCGGGCTCCTGCCCGTGGTGCTGCTGCCCGGCCTGGAGATCGTCCTGGAGCGCAACGCCGAGCGCAGCGGCAACCGCCGCCTCTCCGACGAGGAGGTCGCCCGCATCCACGGCCGGATGGCCGGCTGGTACGGCTCCGGACTCCCGATCATCGACAACTCGACGTACGACGTGGAGACCACCGCCCGGGTGCTGGACGACATACTCGCCCGCTCGCTGGCCAGCCCTCCCGCCTGGTGAGGCGGCGGCGCCCGCCCCGCCCTCGGCCGTCCGACCCCCGGTCGGATGCGCCCGCCGGGCGGGCCCGGCGCCGCGCTCGTACGCTCGACGCATGTCAGAGGTGTACGCCGTCCGACGCGGGCTGCTCCGCGACCGGTGCGCCGCAGTCGGATCCGCGGCCGCCCTGGTCTCCCGCCCCGCCAACGTCCGCTACCTGGCCGGGGGCGCGCCCCCGGGGGCCGTGCTGCTGCTCGGCCCAGGGGAGGACGTCCTGCTCTGCCCCCGCCCGCCGACCGCCGACCCGGCCGACGGGCGCACCGACGAGCACCTGCGGGTCGACCTGCTGCCGGTGGCCGGCGGGGACCCCGTGGTCGCCGCCGCCGACGTGGCCGCCGGGGCCGGTGCGGAGTCGCTGGCCGTCGAGGAGCACGACCTGACGGTCGCCCGGCACCGGGCCATGGCCTCGGTCGCCCCGAAGCTGCGGCTGGCCGACCTGGGCGCGACGGTCGAGCAGTTGCGCATCGTCAAGGACGAGGAGGAGATCGGCTGCCTGCGGATCGCGGCCGAGATCACCGACCAGGCACTGGGCGAACTCCTCGAATCCATCCTCGTCGGCCGCACCGAACGCCACCTGGCGCTGGAGCTGGAGCGCCGGCTGGTTGACCACGGCGCCGACGGCCCCGCCTTCGCGACCTCCGTCGCCACCGGCCCCCACTCCGGGCGGGGCCGCCACCGGCCCTCGGACCGGCGGGTGGAAGAAGGAGATTTCCTCTCGGTCTGCCTGGGCGCCAACTACCGGGGCTACCGCTGCGAGATCGGCCGGACCTTCGTCATCGGAACGGCGCCCGCCGACTGGCAGATCGAGCTGTACGAGCTGGTTTTCGCCGCTCAGCGGGCCGGCCGCGAGGCCCTGCTGCCCGGCGCCGAGTACCGCGAAGTGGACCGGGCCGCCCGCCATCTCCTGGACTCCGCCGGCCACGGCGAGGGCCTGGCGCCCTTCACGGGCCACGGGGTGGGGCTCGAAATCGACGAGGACCCGCAGCTGGCACCCGCCGCCATGGGTAAACTGGACGCTTGTGTGCCGGTCACCGTCGAACCGGGGGTCCACCTCCCGGGCCGGGGCGGGGTCCGGATCGATGACACGCTCGTCGTGCGCCCCGAGGCGGACGGCGGACCCGAGCTACTCACCATTACGACCAAGGAGCTGCTCGCGCTCTAGCGCGCGTTTCTCGGTCGTTCCACCAGCTTCAGCCCAGGAGATTCTGCAACCGTGGCTTCCACGAACGACCTCAAGAACGGCATGGTGCTCAAGCTCGACGGAGGCCAGCTCTGGTCCGTCGTCGAGTTCCAGCACGTCAAGCCCGGCAAGGGCCCGGCCTTCGTGCGCACCAAGCTCAAGAACGTGCTCTCCGGCAAGGTCGTCGACAAGACCTTCAACGCCGGCATCAAGGTCGAGACGGCCACGGTCGACAAGCGCGACATGCAGTTCTCGTACATGGACGGCGAGTACTTCGTCTTCATGGACATGGACACCTACGACCAGCTGATGGTCGACCGCAAGGCCGTCGGCGACGCCGCCAACTTCCTGATCGAGGGCTTCACCGCCTCCGTCGCCCAGCACGACGGCGAGGTGCTCTACGTCGAGCTGCCGGCCGCCGTCGAGCTGACCATCCAGCACACCGACCCGGGCGTCCAGGGCGACCGCTCCACCGGCGGCACCAAGCCGGCCACGCTGGAGACCGGCTACGAGATCGGTGTTCCGCTCTTCATCACCACCGGTGAGAAGATCAAGGTCGACACCCGCTCCGGCGAGTACCTCAGCCGGGTGAACAAGTAGTCGTGGCTGCTCGTAACACGGCACGCAAGCGTGCCTTCCAGATCCTCTTCGAGGCCGACCAGCGCGGCGAGTCCGTGCTGACGGTCCTCGCGGACTGGGTACGGCACTCGCGGTCCGACACCCGCCAGCCGCCGGTCACCGAGTACACGATGGAGCTCGTGGAAGGGTACGCGCAGTACGCGGACCGCATCGACGACCTCATCGTGACCTACGCCGTGGACTGGGAGCTCGACCGCATGCCGGTCGCCGACCGGAACATCCTGCGGCTCGGCGCGTACGAGCTGATCTGGGTGGACGGGACCCCGGACGCGGTGGTCATCGACGAGGCGGTGCAGATCGCCAAGGAGTTCTCCACCGACGACTCCCCGTCCTTCGTGAACGGCCTGCTGGCCCGTTTCAAGGACCTCAAGCCGAATCTCCGCCGGGAGCAGTGACCCGGCGGCGTTCCGCCGACGAAGGGCCCATGGCTGATGCCGTGGGCCCTTCGGCATGTCCTCCCGCGCCTCCGGGGCGTACGAGAGAAGCCGGGCCCGGCGGGGCGTCCGTGAGGAGCCCCGCCGAGCCCGGCGGCACGTTTCTCCGAGGGGCTGCTCAGCCCTCGTCGTGGGCGACGGCGCGGCGCGCGTCCGCGTCGAGCACGCCCCAGCTGATCAGCTGCTCCGTCAGCACCGAAGGCGACTGGTCGTAGATCACGGCCAGCGTGCGCAGGTCGTCCTGGCGGATCGACAGCACCTTGCCGTTGTAGTCGCCGCGCTGGCTCTGGATCGTCGCCGCGTAACGCTGGAGGGGGCCGGCCTTCTCCGGCGGCACGTGCGCCAGGCGCTCCAGCTGGAGGACCAGCTTCGGCGGCGGCTCGGCGGCACCGCCGGGCGTCGTGCCCGGCAGGAGCTCCTGGACCGGGACGCCGTAGAAGTCCGCCAGCTCGGCAAGGCGCTGCACGGTCACGGCACGGTCGCCGCGCTCGTACGAACCGACCACGACGGCCTTCCAGCGGCCCTGGGACTTCTCCTCCACGCCGTGGAGGGAGAGGCCCTGCTGGGTGCGGATGGCACGGAGCTTGGCCCCGAGCTGTTTTGCGTATTCGCTGGACATAAGGCTCCCCGGACGCTGGAACGTACGCGGCTGGGCCGCGTGGCTGGTAACTCACTGTGAGGTTACGCAGCGTTACTTGGTCGCGTCAAGCTGAGATGGTCCGTACCGGCTCTTCCCAGGGGTGGGGGCGAACTCCGGCAGCGGCCCTGGTAACGTGGACGACGCAATTTCGACGTCCTTTAAGGTCCGTCCCGTGAGGCGGAGAAGGAGGTCCGTTTCTTATGGACGCACAGCACGACGCCACCGGCAATGCGGCACGCCCCGTTCTGGAGGCTCCCGACATCGCCCGGGTCCTGACCCGCATCGCCCACGAGATCGTCGAACGCGCCAAGGGCGCCGACGACGTGGTGCTCCTCGGCATCCCGACCCGCGGGGTCTTCCTCGCCCGCCGGCTCGCCGCCAAGCTCGAAGAGATCACCGGCCGCACGATGCCGGTCGGCTCCCTCGACATCACCATGTACCGCGACGACCTGAGGCTGCGCCCCGCGCGCGCCCTGGCCCGCACCGAGATCCCCGGAGAGGGCATCGAGGGCCGCCTGGTCGTCCTGGTGGACGACGTCCTCTTCTCCGGCCGCACGATCCGCGCCGCCCTCGACGCGCTCGGCGACATCGGCCGGCCCCGCGCGGTCCAGCTCGCGGTCCTCGTCGACCGCGGCCACCGTGAACTGCCGATCCGCGCCGACTACGTCGGCAAGAACCTCCCCACGTCGCTGCGGGAGACGGTCAAGGTCCAGCTCGCCGAGGAGGACGGCCGCGACGCCGTGCTGCTCGGGGTCGAGCAGGCCGCCCCCGCGGTCGAGCGCTAGCTTCCCGCCGTACGGCCGCCCGCCGTGCGGCGGCTTCCGCGCGCCCGCATGCCTGAAACCTCCAGCCACCCGGAGAACACCCAGATGAAGCGTCACCTCATCTCGGCCGCCGACCTCACCCGCGACGACGCCGTCCTGATCCTCGACACCGCCGAGGAGATGGCCAGGGTCGCGGACCGGCCGATCAAGAAGCTCCCGACCCTGCGCGGCCGGACCGTCGTCAACCTCTTCTTCGAGGACTCGACCCGTACCCGCATCTCCTTCGAGGCGGCGGCCAAGCGGCTGTCCGCCGACGTCATCAACTTCTCCGCGAAGGGCTCGTCCGTCTCCAAGGGCGAATCCCTCAAGGACACCGCCCTCACCCTGGAGGCCATGGGCGCCGACGCGGTCGTCATCCGCCACGGCGCCTCCGGAGCCCCGTACCGGCTGGCCACCTCGGGCTGGATCGACGGCGCCGTGGTCAACGCGGGCGACGGCACCCACGAGCACCCCACCCAGGCCCTGCTGGACGCCTTCACGATGCGGCGCCGGCTCGTCGGCGCCGACGCCGGGCTCGGCAAGGACCTCGACGGCCGCCGGATCACCATCGTCGGCGACATCCTGCACAGCCGGGTCGCCCGTTCCAACGTGCACCTGCTCAACACGCTCGGCGCCCATGTCACCCTCGTCGCCCCGCCCACCCTGGTCCCGGTCGGCGTCGAGCAGTGGCCCTGCGACGTCAGCTACAGCCTGGACGACGTGCTGCACCGGTCCGACGCTGTGATGATGCTGCGTGTGCAGCGCGAGCGGATGAACGCCGCCTACTTCCCGACCGAGCGCGAGTACTCGCGGCGCTACGGCCTGGACGGCGAGCGCATGGCGAAGATGCCCGAGCACGCCGTCGTCATGCACCCCGGCCCGATGGTGCGCGGCATGGAGATCACCGCCGAGGTCGCCGACTCCGACCGCTGCACGGTCGTGGAGCAGGTCGCCAACGGCGTCTCCATCCGCATGGCCGTGCTGTACCTGCTGCTCGGCGGCTACGAGTCCGCCCACCCGTCGCCCACCCCCGCCCGTACCGAGGAGAACAAGTAACCATGAGCAAGATCCTTATCCGCGGCGCGAAGGTACTCGGCGGCGACCCGCAGGACGTCCTCATCGACGGCGAGACCATCGCCGCCGTCGGCACCGGCCTCGACGCCGGCGACGCCACCGTGATCGAGGCGGCCGGCCGCGTCCTGCTCCCCGGTCTGGTGGACCTGCACACCCATCTGCGCGAGCCCGGCCGCGAGGACTCCGAGACCGTCCTCACCGGCACCAAGGCGGCCGCGGCCGGCGGCTTCACCGCCGTCCACGCCATGGCCAACACCTTCCCGGTCGCCGACACCGCCGGCGTGGTCGAGCAGGTCTGGCGCCTCGGCAAGGAGTCCGGCTACTGCGACGTGCAGCCCGTCGGCGCCGTCACCGTCGGCCTGGAGGGCAAGCAGCTCGCCGAGCTCGGCGCCATGCACGACTCCGCCGCCGGCGTGAAGGTCTTCTCCGACGACGGCAAGTGCGTGGACGACGCGGTCATCATGCGCCGCGCCCTGGAGTACGTGAAGGCGTTCGACGGCGTCGTCGCCCAGCACGCCCAGGAGCCCCGCCTCACCGAGGGCGCCCAGATGAACGAGGGCGTCGTCTCGGCCGAGCTGGGCCTCGGCGGCTGGCCCGCCGTCGCCGAGGAGTCGATCATCGCCCGCGACGTCCTGCTCGCCGCGCACGTCGGCTCCCGGGTCCACATCTGCCACCTGTCGACCGCGGGCTCCGTGGAGATCGTGCGCTGGGCCAAGTCCAAGGGGTGGAACGTCACCGCCGAGGTGACCCCGCACCACCTGCTCCTCACCGACGAGCTGGTCCGCAGCTACAACCCCGTCTACAAGGTGAACCCGCCGCTGCGCACCGAGGCCGACGTCATGGCCCTGCGCGAGGCGCTCGCCGACGGCACGATCGACTGCGTCGCCACCGACCACGCCCCGCACCCGCACGAGGACAAGGACTGCGAGTGGGCCGCGGCGGCCATGGGCATGGTGGGCCTGGAGACCGCGCTCTCCGTCGTCCAGCAGACGATGGTCGAGACCGGGCTGCTCGACTGGGCCGGCGTCGCCGACCGCATGTCGGCGCGCCCCGCGGCCATCGGACGGCTCGAAGGACACGGCCGCCCCGTCTCGGCCGGTGAGCCTGCCAACCTCACGCTGGTCGATCCGGCATACCGTGGAGAGGTGGACCCCGCGGGCTTCGCCTCCCGCAGCCGCAACACCCCGTACGAGGGGCGCGAGCTGCCGGGCCGAGTGACCCACACCTTCCTGCGGGGCCGTGCCACGGTCGTCGACGGGAAGCTCGCGTGACAACACAGACCCTGTACCAACTGGCCGCCGAGCAGAAGTCGGCGGAAGTGACCGACTGGTCCGCACGGATCAGCTGGGTGATCGGACTCGTCGTCCTCGTCGTGTTCGTCTACTGGCTGATGCGCCAAGGCTGGAAGTGGCGCGGCAACCTCCAGTCCGACCTGCCCGCCCCGGCCACCGCGCCGGCGGGCTCCGCGGACGGCGAGAAGCTGCTCACCCTCTCCGGCCGCTACCACGCGTCGACCACGGCCGGGCAGTGGCTCGACCGGATCGTCGCCCACGGCCTCGGCACCCGCAGCCGCGTCGAGCTCACCCTCACCGCCGAGGGCCTCGACGTCGTACGGCCCGGCGCCTCGGACTTCTTCGTCCCGGCCGCCGACCTGCGCGGCGCCCGCACCGAAAAGGCACTGGCGGGCAAGGTCCTGCCCGAGGGCGGACTCCTCGTCATCACCTGGGCGCTCGGCGACCGGCTGATCGACTCCGGATTCCGCTCCGACCACTCGGCCGAGCACCCCGTCTGGGTCGACGCCGTCAACCACCTCACCAGCACTACGGAAGGCATCGCACGATGACGACCTCCACCCGGGGAGCCCAGGTTCCCGCCGTACTCGTCCTGGAGGACGGCCGCACCTTCCGCGGCCGCGCCTACGGGGCTGTGGGGGAGACCTTCGGCGAGGCGGTCTTCTCCACCGGCATGACCGGCTACCAGGAGACGCTGACCGACCCCTCGTACCACCGCCAGGTCGTCGTGATGACCGCCCCGCACGTCGGCAACACCGGCGTCAACGACGAGGACCCCGAGTCCCAGCGGATCTGGGTCTCCGGCTACGTCGTCCGCGACCCCGCCCGCACCCCCTCCAACTGGCGCTCCCGCCGCACCCTCGACGAGGAGCTGGCGAACCAGGGCGTCGTCGGCATCAGTGGCGTCGACACCCGCGCCCTCACCCGCCACCTGCGCGAGCGCGGCGCCATGCGCGTCGGCATCTTCTCCGGCGACGCGGTCGCCGACGAGGCCGCGATGCTGGCCCGCGTCCAGGAGGCCCCCGAGATGACGGGCGCCGACCTGTCCGCCGAGGTCGCCACCAAGGAGGCGTACGTCGTCCCCGCGATCGGCACCAAGAAGTTCACGGTCGCCGCGGTGGACCTGGGCATCAAGGGCATGACCCCGCACCGGATGGCCGAGCGCGGCATCGAGGTCCACGTGCTGCCCGCCACCGCCACCCTGGAGGAGGTCTACGCGGTCGCCCCGGACGGCGTCTTCTTCTCCAACGGCCCCGGCGACCCGTCCACCGCCGACCACCCCGTCGCGCTGATGCGGGGCGTCCTGGAGCGGAAGACCCCGCTCTTCGGCATCTGCTTCGGCAACCAGATCCTGGGCCGCGCGCTCGGCTTCGGCACGTACAAGCTGAAGTACGGCCACCGCGGAATCAACCAGCCCGTGCAGGACCGTTCGACCGGCAAGGTCGAGGTCACCGCGCACAACCACGGCTTCGCCGTCGACGCCCCCCTCGACGAGGTCTCCGACACCGCCTACGGGCGGGCCGAGGTCTCCCACGTCTGCCTGAACGACCAGGTCGTCGAGGGCCTCCAGCTGCTCGACCGGCCGGCCTTCAGCGTCCAGTACCACCCCGAGGCGGCCGCCGGCCCGCACGACGCCGCGTACCTCTTCGACCGCTTCGTTTCCCTGATGGAGGGCCAGCGTGCCTAAGCGCTCCGATATCCAGTCCGTCCTGGTCATCGGCTCCGGCCCGATCGTCATCGGGCAGGCCGCCGAGTTCGACTACTCCGGCACCCAGGCGTGCCGCGTGCTCAAGGCCGAGGGCCTGCGCGTCATCCTGGTGAACTCCAACCCGGCGACGATCATGACCGACCCGGAGATCGCCGACGCCACCTACGTCGAGCCGATCACCCCGGAATTCGTCGAGAAGATCATCGCGAAGGAACGCCCCGACGCGCTGCTGCCCACTCTGGGCGGCCAGACCGCGCTGAACACCGCGATCTCCATGCACGACAACGGTGTGCTGGAGAAGTACGGCGTCGAGCTCATCGGCGCCAACGTCGAGGCCATCAACAAGGGCGAGGACCGCGACCTCTTCAAGGGCGTCGTGGAGGCCGTCAAGGAGAAGATCGGCTACGGCGAGTCCGCCCGCTCGGTCATCTGCCACTCCATGGACGACGTCCTCGCCGGCGTCGAGACGCTCGGCGGCTACCCCGTCGTCGTCCGCCCCTCCTTCACCATGGGCGGCGCCGGCTCCGGCTTCGCGCACGACGAGGAGGAGCTGCGCCGCATCGCGGGCCAGGGCCTCACGCTCTCCCCGACCACCGAGGTGCTGCTCGAAGAGTCCATCCTCGGCTGGAAGGAGTACGAGCTGGAGCTGATGCGCGACCGCAACGACAACGTCGTGGTCGTCTGCTCCATCGAGAACTTCGACCCGATGGGCGTCCACACCGGTGACTCGATCACCGTCGCCCCGGCGATGACCCTCACCGACCGCGAGTACCAGCGGCTGCGCGACATCGGCATCGCGATCATCCGCGAGGTCGGCGTCGACACCGGCGGCTGCAACATCCAGTTCGCGATCGACCCCGCCGACGGCCGCGTCATCGTCATCGAGATGAACCCGCGCGTCTCCCGCTCCTCGGCGCTCGCCTCGAAGGCCACCGGCTTCCCGATCGCCAAGATCGCCGCCAAGCTGGCCGTCGGCTACACGCTGGACGAGATCCCCAACGACATCACCGAGAAGACCCCGGCCTCCTTCGAGCCGACCCTCGACTACGTCGTCGTCAAGGCCCCGCGCTTCGCCTTCGAGAAGTTCCCCTCCGCCGACTCCACCCTCACCACCACCATGAAGTCGGTGGGCGAGGCCATGGCGATCGGCCGGAACTTCACCGAGGCCCTGCAGAAGGCCCTGCGCTCCCTGGAGAAGAAGGGCTCGCAGTTCACCTTCACCGGCGAGCCCGGCGACAAGGCCGAGCTGCTGGCCGAGGCGGTCCGCCCGACCGACGGCCGCATCAACGCCGTCATGCAGGCGATCCGGGCCGGCGCCACCCAGGAAGAGGTCTTCGACGCCACGAAGATCGACCCCTGGTTCGTGGACCAGCTCTTCCTGATCAAGGAGATCGCCGACGAGCTGGCCGGCGCCGACAAGCTCGGCCCCGAGCTGCTGGCCGAGGCCAAGCGGCACGGCTTCTCGGACGTCCAGATCGCCGAGATCCGCGGCCTGCGCGAGGACGTCGTCCGCGAGGTCCGCCACGCGCTCGGCATCCGCCCGGTCTACAAGACGGTCGACACCTGCGCCGCCGAGTTCGCCGCGAAGACCCCGTACTTCTACTCCTCCTACGACGAGGAGACCGAGGTCGCGTCCCGCACCAGGCCCGCGGTGATCATCCTGGGCTCCGGCCCCAACCGCATCGGCCAGGGCATCGAGTTCGACTACTCCTGCGTCCACGCCTCCTTCGCGCTCAGCGACGCCGGCTACGAGACCGTGATGGTCAACTGCAACCCGGAGACGGTCTCCACCGACTACGACACCTCCGACCGCCTGTACTTCGAGCCGCTGACGCTGGAAGACGTGCTGGAGATCGTGCACGCGGAGTCCTTGGCGGGCCCGATCGCGGGCGTCGTCGTGCAGCTCGGCGGCCAGACCCCGCTGGGCCTGTCGCAGGCGCTCAAGGACAACGGCGTGCCCGTCGTCGGCACCTCCCCGGAGGCGATCCACGCCGCCGAGGACCGCGGCGCCTTCGGCCGCGTCCTGGCCGAGGCCGGCCTGCCCGCCCCCAAGCACGGCACCGCCACCACCTTCGCCGAGGCCAAGGAGATCGCCGACGAGATCGGCTACCCCGTCCTGGTACGCCCCTCGTACGTGCTCGGCGGGCGCGGCATGGAGATCGTGTACGACGAGACCCGGCTCTCCGCCTACATCTCCGAGTCCACCGAGATCAGCCCCACCCGGCCGGTCCTGGTCGACCGCTTCCTCGACGACGCCATCGAGATCGACGTCGACGCCCTCTACGACGGCACCGAGCTCTACCTCGGCGGCGTCATGGAGCACATCGAGGAGGCCGGCATCCACTCCGGCGACTCCGCCTGCGCCCTGCCCCCGATCACCCTCGGCGGGCACGACGTCAAGCGGCTGCGCGCCTCCACAGAGGCCATCGCCAAGGGCGTCGGCGTCCGCGGCCTGATCAACATCCAGTTCGCGCTCTCCGGCGACATCCTCTACGTCCTGGAGGCCAACCCGCGCGCGTCCCGGACCGTGCCCTTCACCTCGAAGGCGACCGCGGTCCCGCTCGCCAAGGCCGCCGCCCGCATCTCGCTGGGCGCGACCGTGGCCGAGCTGCGCGAGGAGGGCCTGCTGCCGAAGAGCGGCGACGGCGGCACGCTGCCGCTGGACGCGCCGATCTCCGTCAAGGAGGCCGTCATGCCGTGGTCGCGCTTCCGCGACATCCACGGCCGGGGCGTCGACACCATCCTCGGCCCGGAGATGCGCTCCACCGGCGAGGTCATGGGCATCGACTCGGTGTTCGGCACCGCGTACGCCAAGTCGCAGGCCGGCGCCTACGGACCGCTGCCCACCAAGGGCCGCGCGTTCATCTCGGTGGCCAACCGCGACAAGCGCTCGATGATCTTCCCGGCCCGCGAGCTGGTCGCCCACGGCTTCGAGCTGCTGGCCACCTCCGGCACCGCCGAGGTCCTCAAGCGCAACGGCATCAACGCCACGGTCGTGCGCAAGCAGTCCGAGGGCGAGGGCCCGAACGGCGAGCCGACCATCGTCCAGCTGATCCACGAGGGCGGTGTCGACCTCATCGTCAACACCCCGTACGGCACCGGCGGCCGGCTCGACGGCTACGAGATCCGCACCGCGGCCGTCGCCCGCTCCGTGCCCTGCCTGACCACGGTCCAGGCGCTCGCCGCGGCGGTCCAGGGCATCGACGCCCTCAACAACGGAGACGTCGGCGTCCGTTCCCTCCAGGAACACGCGGAACATCTCACCGCGGCCCGCGACTAGGAACCCACAAGGGGGACACCGGAAACGGTGTCCCCCTCTTCATGAGGACACCGTGACACCGTGATGTACAAGTTCTTCTTCCAGCTGGTCTTCAAGCGGATGGACCCCGAGCAGGCCCACCACCTCGCCTTCCGCTGGATTCGCCTGGCCGCCCGCGTCCCCGTGCTGCGCACCTTCCTGGCCGCCGCCCTCGCCCCCCGGTACAAGGAGCTGCGTACCGAGGCGCTGGGGCTGCGGATGCACGGCCCCTTCGGGCTCGCCGCGGGCTTCGACAAGAACGCGGTCGCGATCGACGGCATGGCCATGCTCGGCTTCGACCACGTCGAGATCGGCACCGTCACCGGCGAGGCGCAGCCCGGAAACCCGAAGAAGCGGCTGTTCCGCCTGGTCGCGGACCGGGCGCTGATCAACCGCATGGGCTTCAACAACGAGGGCTCCGCCGCCGTCGCCGAGCGCCTGGCCGCCCGCTCCCCGGTCTTCCGCACCACCGTCGGCGTCAACATCGGCAAGACCAAGGTCGTCCCCGAGGCCGACGCCGCCGCCGACTACGTGAAGTCCACCGAGCGCCTGGCCGCCCACGCCGACTACCTCGTCGTCAACGTCTCCTCGCCCAACACCCCCGGCCTGCGCAACCTCCAGGCCACCGAGTCGCTGCGCCCGCTCCTCACCGCCGTGCGCGAGGCGGCCGACCGCACCGTCACCCACCGCCGCGTCCCGCTGCTCGTCAAGATCGCCCCGGACCTCGCGGACGAGGACGTGGACGCGGTCGCCGATCTGGCCGTCGAGCTGGACCTGGACGGCATCATCGCCACCAACACCACCATCGCGCGCGACGGGCTGGGCCTGAAGTCCCCGGCGGCCCTGGTGAAGGAGACCGGCGGCCTGTCCGGCGCCCCCCTCAAGGAACGCTCCCTGGAGGTCCTGAGCCGCCTCCACCGGCGCGTGGGGGACCGGATCACCCTGGTGGGCGTCGGCGGCGTCGAGAACGCCGAGGACGCCTGGCAGCGCATCCTGGCCGGCGCCACCCTCGTCCAGGGCTACAGCGCCTTCATCTACGAGGGCCCGTTCTACGCCCGCGCGATCCACAAGGGCCTGGCCGCCCGCCTGGCCGCCTCCCCGTACGCCACGCTCGCCGACGCCGTCGGCGCGGAATCCCGGAAGGCAGCGAAATGACCCTGGAACCCTTCGGCGCCCGGCTGCGCCACGCCATGGACACCCGAGGCCCGCTCTGCGTCGGCATCGACCCGCACGCCTCGCTGCTCACCGCCTGGGGGCTGAGCGACGACATCGCGGGCCTGGAGCGGTTCACCCGTACCGTCGTCGAGGCGCTGGCCGACCGGGTCGCCGTGCTCAAGCCGCAGTCCGCGTTCTTCGAGCGCTTCGGCTCGCGGGGCGTCGCGGTCCTCGAAAAGGCCGTCGAGGAGGCCCGCGCGGCCGGCGCCCTGGTCCTGATGGACGCCAAGCGCGGCGACATCGGCTCGACCATGGGCGCCTACGCGGCGACCTACCTCGACAAGGACTCGCCGCTGTTCTCGGACGCGGTCACGGTCTCGCCGTACCTCGGCTTCGGGTCGCTGCGCCCGGCGCTCGACGCGGCGGCGGTCTCCGGCGCCGGTGTCTTCGTCCTCGCGCTGACCTCCAACCCGGAGGGCGCCGAGGTGCAGCGCGCCACCGCCGCCGACGGCCGTCCGCTGGCCCAGCTGATGCTCGACCACATGGCCGCCGAGAACGCGGGCGCCACCCCGCTCGGCTCGGTCGGCGCGGTCGTCGGCGCCACGCTCGGCGACGCCGGCGTGGACCTCGCGATCAACGGGCCGCTGCTGGCCCCGGGCATCGGCGCGCAGGGCGCGACCCCGGCCGATCTGCCGGGCGTCTTCGGCGCCGCGGTGCGCAACGTGGTGCCCAGCGTCAGCCGGGGCGTGCTGCGCCACGGGCCGGACGTCGCGGGGCTGCGCGGGGCCGCCGAGCGGTTCGCGGACGAGGTCCGCGCGGCCGTCTCGGACCGCTGACCCTGCCACGTAACCGTGTGTTGACGGAATCCTGACGAAAAAACTCGGTGGTTATGCCTGAAAAGTCCTGGTCGGCAGAGGCTGACCAGGACTTTTCGTCTGTTCTCGCTGACTCCGGCGGCCTTGGCCGCTAGTCTCCGTCGAGAGCCGACGCGCACAGGGTGTTCGCGGCTCACCAGGTGAGGGGCGATCCCGCCGCCTCACCGGTCCGTATCCGACAGATCGACATCCGAGGTGACGTAGGCGTGGCTCTTCCGCCCCTTACCCCTGAACAGCGCGCAGCCGCGCTCGAAAAGGCCGCCGCGGCTCGCCGGGAGCGGGCCGAGGTCAAGAATCGACTCAAGCACTCCGGCGCCTCCCTCCACGAGGTCATCAAGTCGGGCCAGGAGAACGACGTCATCGGCAAGATGAAGGTCTCCGCCCTGCTGGAGTCCCTGCCCGGTGTGGGCAAGGTCCGTGCCAAGCAGATCATGGAGCGGCTCGGCATCTCCGAGAGCCGCCGTGTGCGGGGTCTTGGCTCCAACCAGATCGCATCCCTGGAGCGCGAGTTCGGCGGTACCGCCGCCTGACGTTCTCAGGCACCCCTGAGAACCTGGATAATCGCTCCATGGCTGCAACATCCCGGGGGACGTCCCCCGTACCCCCGGACGTACGTCCGCGGCTGACCGTGCTCTCCGGCCCCTCGGGGGTCGGCAAGAGCACGGTCGTCGCGCATATGCGCAAGGTCCACCCCGAGGTGTGGCTCTCGGTGTCGGCGACGACCCGCAAGCCCCGCCCCGGCGAACGCAACGGCGTCCACTACTTCTTCGTGGACGACGAGGAGTTCGACAAGCTGATCGCCAACGGCGAGCTGCTGGAGTGGGCCGAGTTCGCCGGCAACCGCTACGGCACGCCGCGCCGCGCCGTGCAGGAGCGGCTGGAGGCGGGAGAGCCGGTGCTCCTGGAGATCGACCTCCAGGGCGCCCGGCTGGTCCGCCAGTCCATGGCCGACGCCCAGCTGGTCTTCCTCGCCCCGCCGAGCTGGGAGGAGCTGGTCCGCCGGCTCACCGGCCGGGGGACCGAGGCGCCCGAGGTGATCGAACGCCGGCTCGGCGCCGCCAAGGTCGAACTGGCCGCCGAGGCGGAGTTCGACACGACCCTCGTCAACACCTCCGTCGAGGACGTGGCACGTGAGCTGCTAGCCTTGATGCTGGAGGCTTCCGGCCACCGCGCCGCCGGCGAGTGAACCACCGGCAGCGGGGGCCCGGCACCAAGGCCCCTGACTGTCAAAGAATTCTTTGATCTTCATCCCCTTCGGAAGGCAGAGCGTGTCCTCTTCCATCACCACGCCCGAGGGCATCATCAACCCGCCGATTGATGAGCTCCTCGAAGCAACCGACTCGAAGTACAGCCTCGTGATCTACGCCGCCAAGCGCGCGCGCCAGATCAACGCGTACTACTCGCAGCTTGGTGAGGGCCTCCTCGAGTACGTCGGTCCGCTCGTCGACACCCACGTGCACGAGAAGCCGCTCTCCATCGCGCTCCGCGAGATCAACGCGGGCCTGCTCACGTCCGAGGCCATCGAGGGCCCCGCCCAGTAAGCAGCGACGACGCACCTTCGTCCCGGGCCCGGCGGATCATCCGCCGGGCCCGGGGTGTCCGGGCCGACCGTCCGGCGCCCGCGCCCGTGAGGCAGCATGGGAGACGCACGTACGCAGGGTGCGTGACCGAGTGCGGGGAGACGCAGTGGACAAGCCGAAGGTCGTTCTGGGGGTCAGCGGCGGCATCGCCGCGTACAAGGCGTGCGAGCTGCTGCGCCGGCTCACCGAGTCCGGCCACGACGTACGGGTCGTCCCCACCGCGTCCGCCCTGAACTTCGTCGGCGCCGCGACCTGGTCCGCGCTCTCCGGCCACCCCGTCTCCACCGAGGTGTGGAACGACGTCCACGAGGTGCCCCACGTCCGGATCGGGCAGCACGCCGACCTCGTCGTCGTCGCCCCCGCCACCGCCGACATGCTGGCCAAGGCCGCCCACGGCCTCGCCGACGACCTGCTCACCAACACCCTGCTCACGGCCCGCTGCCCGGTCGTCTTCGCCCCGGCCATGCACACGGAGATGTGGGAGCACCCCGCCACCCAGGAGAACGTGGCGACGCTGCGCCGCCGGGGCGCCGTCGTCATCGAGCCCGCCGTCGGCCGCCTCACCGGCGTCGACACCGGCAAGGGCCGGCTCCCGGACCCGGGCGAGATCTACGAGGTCTGCCGCCGGGTCCTCGCCCGGGGCACCGCCGCGCCCGACCTCGTCGGCCGGCACGTGGTGATCAGCGCCGGCGGTACGAGGGAACCCCTCGACCCGGTCCGCTACCTCGGCAACCGCTCCTCCGGCAAACAGGGCTACGCGCTCGCCCGCACCGCCGTCGCACGCGGCGCCCGGGTCACCCTGGTCGAGGCCAACACCGGGCTGCCCGACCCGTCCGGCGCCGACGTCGTCCGGGCCGGCACCGCGACGCAGCTGCGCGAGGCCGTGCTGAAGGCGGCCCGGGACGCCGACGTCGTGGTCATGGCGGCCGCCGTCGCCGACTTCCGGCCCGCCGAGTACGCCACCGGGAAGATCAAGAAGAAGGACGGCCGGGAGCCCGCCCCCCTCGCTCTCGTCCGCAACCCGGACATCCTCGCCGAGGTCTCCGCCGAGCGCGCCACGCCCGGGCAGGTCGTCGTCGGATTCGCCGCCGAGACCGACGACGTCCTGGCCAACGGCCGCGAGAAGCTGCGCCGCAAGGGCTGCGACCTGCTGGTGGTCAACGAGGTCGGGGAGCGCAAGACCTTCGGCTCCGAGGAGAACGAGGCCGTGGTGCTCGCCGCCGACGGCACCGAGATCCCCGTCCCGTACGGTCCCAAGGAGGCCCTGGCCGACACGGTGTGGGACCTCGTCGTGGCGCGCCTCGGATGAATTCCAGGTGACACGCCGGTACCGGCAGCGCCCCCGCGACCCGGTCCGGAGCCTTGTGGCAGCGGGCTTCCGGGGCCCGGGCCCGGTGGAACACGTCACAGGAAGGCCAAAGGGCGAGACACGTTGTCCGACGGCCGGAGCCGACCGATAAACTGCTCCCCGGACCGTGCCCGGGCGCAGCTCCCGGACCGTCCGGCCAATGATCAGCCAGCAGCCGCTGCAACCCCAGGGAGCGATGTGTCCCGCCGTCTCTTCACCTCGGAGTCCGTGACCGAGGGCCACCCCGACAAGATCGCCGACCAGATCAGCGACACCATTCTCGACGCGCTCCTGCGCGAGGACCCGTCCTCCCGCGTCGCGGTCGAGACCCTGATCACCACCGGTCTCGTGCACGTCGCGGGTGAGGTCACGACCAAGGCGTACGCCGACATTCCGACGCTGGTCCGCAACAAGGTCCTGGAGATCGGCTACGACTCCTCGAAGAAGGGCTTCGACGGCGCCTCCTGCGGCGTCTCGGTGTCCATCGGGGCCCAGTCCCCGGACATCGCCCAGGGCGTCGACACGGCGTACGAGAAGCGCGTCGAGGGCGACGAGGACGAACTCGACAAGCAGGGCGCCGGCGACCAGGGCCTGATGTTCGGCTACGCCTGCGACGAGACCCCCGAGCTCATGCCGCTGCCGATCTACCTCGCGCACCGGCTCTCGCGCCGGCTGTCCGAAGTCCGCAAGAACGGGACCATCCCGTACCTGCGCCCCGACGGCAAGACCCAGGTCACCATCGAGTACGACGGCGACAAGGCCGTCCGCCTCGACACCGTCGTCGTCTCCTCGCAGCACGCCAGCGACATCGACCTCGACTCGCTGCTCGCGCCCGACATCCGCGAGTTCGTGGTCGAGCACGTGCTGAACCAGCTCATCGAGGACGGCATCAAGCTCGACACCGAGGGCTACCGCCTCCTGGTCAACCCGACCGGGCGCTTCGAGATCGGCGGCCCGATGGGCGACGCCGGCCTCACCGGCCGCAAGATCATCATCGACACCTACGGGGGCATGGCCCGCCACGGCGGCGGTGCCTTCTCCGGCAAGGACCCGTCGAAGGTGGACCGCTCGGCCGCGTACGCCATGCGCTGGGTCGCCAAGAACGTCGTCGCGGCCGGTCTCGCCGCCCGCTGCGAGGTCCAGGTCGCGTACGCGATCGGCAAGGCCGAGCCGGTGGGCCTCTTCGTGGAGACCTTCGGCACCGCCGCGATCGAGACCGAGAAGATCGAGCACGCCATCGCCGAGGTCTTCGACCTCCGCCCGGCCGCGATCATCCGCGACCTCGACCTGCTGCGCCCGATCTACGCCCAGACCGCCGCTTACGGCCACTTCGGCCGCGAGCTGCCCGACTTCACCTGGGAGCGCACGGACCGGGTGGACGCGCTGCGCGCCGCCGCCGGTCTGTAAAGCACCGCGCCCAGGCGGTCTTCCGCCGGAGCCCGGACACCACCACGGTGTCCGGGCTCCGGCGTTTCACGGTGGGAGGTGACGCGGACGGGCGGCGCCGTTGTCCGAGGCGTCTGGTAGGGATGGAGCTGTGAGCAGCGAGAACGAGGGGTCCGACGAGCCCGTGGCCGGGGCGCCGGAACAGCTTGCGCTGATCCGGGAAGCCGTCCGCCGGGCCGACGTGCCGCGCGCGAAACCGCGCACCTGGCGCGGTGCCGCCCTCGCCGAGGAACTGCCCGTCGCCCGCGTCCTCGTCAACAAGGGCGCGCTCCACCTCGACCAGTACTTCGACTACGCCGTCCCCGCGGAGCTGGACGCCGACGCACAGCCCGGGGTCCGCGTCCGCGTCCGCTTCGGGGCCGGGGGCCGCCAGGTGCGCGGCGGCCGGCGCGAGGGCGGGGGCCTCGTGGACGGCTTCCTCGTCGAACGGCTGGCCGCGTCCGACTACAACGGGGCGCTCGCCGCGCTCGCCTCCGTCGTCTCGCCCGAGCCGGTCCTCGGGCCCGGCCTCCTCGCCCTCGCCCGTGCCGTCGCCGACCGGTACGCGGGCAGCCTCGCCGACGTCCTCCAGCTCGCCGTCCCCCCGCGCAACGCGCAGGCCGAGGCCAAGCCGTCACCCCCGCCCCTGCCCGCCCCCGCGCCCCCCGCCCCGGGGAGCTGGGAGCGGTACGCGCAGGGGCCCGCGTTCCTCTCCGCGCTGGCCGGCGGGGGCGCGCCCCGGGCCGTGTGGACCGCACTGCCCGGACCGCACTGGCCGGCCGAGATCGCCACGGCCGTCGCCGCGACCCTGTCGTCCGGGCGCGGCGCCCTCGTCGTCGTCCCCGACGGGCGGACCGCCGCCCGGGTCGACGCCGCGCTCACCGCCGTCCTCGGCGAGGGGCGGCACGCGCTGCTCACCGCCGGCTCCGGGCCCGCGAAGCGCTACCGGGAATGGCTCGCCGTGCGGCGCGGCTCCGTCCGGGCGGTGGTGGGGACCAGGGCGGCGATGTTCGCGCCCGTCGCCGACCTCGGGCTCGTCGTCGTCTGGGACGACGGGGACTCCAGCCACAGCGACGACCGCGCCCCCTTCCCGCACGTCCGGGAGGTCCTGGAGCTGCGGGCCACGCACGGCCGGTGCGCCTTCCTGCTCGGCTCCGTCAGCTGCACCGTGGAGGCGGCGCAGCTCGTGGAGAGCGGGTGGGCGCTGCCGCTGCGCGCCGATCGGGACCAGGTGCGGGCGGCGGCGCCCGTCATCCGCACCGTGGGCGACGGCGAGCTGGCGCGGGACGGGGCCGCCCGGGCCGCCCGGCTGCCCAGCCTCGCCTGGCAGACCGTCCGGGACGGGCTGCGCACCGGTCCGGTGCTGGTCCAGGTGCCCCGCCGGGGTTACGCCCCCCGGCTCGCCTGCGAGCGCTGCCGGGAGCCCGCCCGGTGCCGGCAGTGCGCGGGGCCGCTGGAGGCGCCGGACCAGCAGGACCTGAACTGCGCGTGGTGCGGGCGGGCCGAGACGTCCTGGCACTGCGTGGCCTGCGGTGGGCGGCGGCTGCGCGCGCAGATCGTGGGGGCCCGGCGCACGGCGGAGGAGCTGGGGAGGGCGTTCCCGGCGGTGCCGGTGCGGACGTCCGGGCGCGACCACGTCCTCGACTCGGTGCCGGGCCAGCCCGCGCTGGTCGTCAGTACGCCGGGCGCCGAGCCGGTCGCCGAGGGCGGGTACGCGGCGGCGCTCCTGCTCGACGGCTGGGCGATGGTCGGCCGGCCCGACCTGCGCGCCGGTGAGGAGGCGCTGCGCCGGTGGACGTCCGCCGCCGCGCTGGTCCGGGGGCGGCCCGAGGGCGGCACGGTGGTCGTCGTCGCCGAGCCGACGCTGCGGCCCGTGCAGGCGCTGGTCCGCTGGGACCCGGTCGGCCACGCCCGGCGGGAGCTGGCGGACCGGGCCGAGCTGGGCTTTCCGCCGGTCTCCCGGATGGCGTCGGTGACGGGGGCGCCGGAGGCGCTGGCCGCGTTCTTCGCGGGGGCGCGGCTGCCTTCGGACGCGGAGGTGCTGGGCCCGGTGCCGGTGCCGGCCGCGGAGCCGGGGCGGCCCCGGCGGGCGTTCGAGGCGCCGGCGGGGGAGGTCTGGGAGCGGGCACTGGTGCGGGTGCCGCCGGGGAGCGGGGCGGCGTTGGCCGCGGCGTTGCGGCTTGCGCGCGTGGCGCGTGGCGGGGGTGGGGTGCGGGTGCGGGTCGATCCGGTGGACATCGGCTGAGGGGTTGCCCTCAAGCGCCCGTTGCCCGCAAGCGCCGGACGGCCCGGATCGTGCCGGCGGGCTCGACCGTGCGCGGATGGGCCGCCCCCTCGCGTGCGCGAGGGGGCGGACCGCTCACCGGTGGTCAGCCGTTGCGGGGGCCCGGGAAGGGGTTGGGGCGGTCCGAAGGGGACTGCGGTGCCCGGGCGGCGGGGACCGTGGGGCCGCGCTGGGGGACCACCTCCGCGGCCTCGGGCGGCGCGGGCTGCGGGGCCGTGCGCCGTGATCCGTAGCGGCGGTGGACGGCCTGCTTGGTGACCCCGAGCGCGGAGCCCACCGCGTCCCAGGAGAAGCCCAGCGAGCGGTCGAAGTCCACGGCCGCCGTGACCAGGGTCTCGACGCTGTCCCGCAGTTCCTGGGCCAGTCTGACCGTCGGGGCCGGGGCCCTGCCGTAGACGACGAAGCCCGCGGACGGGCCGGTGCGGCGCGGACGGTAGACGTTGCCCAGCTGGGCGGTGAGCGTGCGCAGTGCGTCCACCTGCCGCCGGACCCGCTCGATGTCCCGCACCAGGAGATGCAGGCTGGCCCGCGCTTGGGCGTCGTGGGTTGCGTGGTCGGCCATGAAGAAGCCTCTCGAACCGGCGTTGAAAGGGATCGGGCCGCACCAGGGCGGCTCGCTTCGGTCAATCTCTCTTGACCAACGCCGCACCCGGGGATCTGGTCACGCTCAGGGGGCGTATGCACCCCTGCGAGGGGCGCGCGATCGCGCGTACGCCCCCCGGCCCGCCGCCCCATAGACTTGTGCGTTGCTCGTCACCGTAACGTTTCGGCCTGAGAGTCCGGCCTGAGAGGCAGTCAGCCACCCATGAAGCTCGTCTTCGCAGGCACCCCCGAGGTAGCCGTTCCCGCACTCGACGCCCTGATCGCCTCCGGCCGCCACGAGGTGGCCGCGGTCGTCACCCGGCCCGACGCCCCCGCGGGGCGTGGCCGGCGGCTGGTGGCCAGTCCGGTCGCCGAGCGCGCCGAGGAGGCCGGGATCGAGGTGCTGAAGCCCGCCAGGCCCCGGGACGAGGACTTCCTCGCGCGGCTGCGGGAGATCGCGCCGGACTGCTGCCCGGTCGTCGCCTACGGCGCGCTGCTGCCCAAGGCGGCGCTCGACATCCCGGCGAAGGGCTGGGTCAACCTGCACTTCTCGCTGCTGCCCGCCTGGCGAGGCGCGGCCCCGGTGCAGCACGCGGTGATGTCCGGCGACGAGGTGACGGGGGCGTCCACCTTCCTCATCGAGGAGGGGCTCGACTCCGGGCCCGTCTACGGCGTGCTGACCGAGGAGGTCCGCCCGACCGACACCAGCGGGGATCTGCTGACCCGGCTGGCGTTCGCCGGGTCCGGGCTGCTCGCCGCCACCATGGACGGCATCGAGGACGGCACCCTGCACGCCGTTCCGCAGCCCGCCGACGGGGTCACCCTCGCGCCGAAGATCACCGTCGAGGACGCCCAGGTCCAGTGGTCCGCGCCCGCCCTGCGCGTCGACCGGGTCATCCGCGCCTGCACCCCCGCCCCCGGCGCGTGGACGCTGTTCCGGGGCGAGCGCCTGAAGCTCGTCCAGGCCACCCCCGCCGTCGACCGGTCCGAGCTGGCGCCCGGTGAGCTGTCCGTCGGCAAGAACAACGTGTTCGTCGGCACCGGGTCGCACGCCGTCGAGCTGCTCTGGGTGCAGCCGCAGGGCAAGAAGCCGATGCGCGCCGCCGACTGGGCGCGCGGGGTGCGCATCGCCCCCGGCGAGCTGGCCGGGAGCTGAGGCCCCGGGGGCGGGGACGTAGGCTGGGAGGGTTCGTCCTCTCGATCTTCAGCGGAGCACCTTTCACGTGAACGACCAGCCGCGTCGCCGTCCCGCCAAGCCCCACCGCCGCCCCAAGAAGGACCCGGTCCGCTTCCTCGCCTTCGAGGTCCTGCGGGCCGTGGACGAGCGCGACGCGTACGCCAACCTCGTCCTGCCCCCGCTGCTGAAGAAGGCCAGGGCCAAGGACGACTTCGACCACCGCGACGCCGCCCTGGCGACCGAGCTGGTCTACGGCACGCTGCGCCGCCAGGGGACGTACGACGCGATCGTCGCCGCGTGCATCGACCGGCCGCTGCGCGAGGTGGACCCGCCGGTCCTGGACGTGCTGAACATGGGCGTGCACCAGCTCCTCGGCACCCGTATCCCGACCCACGCGGCGGTCTCCGCCAGCGTCGAGCTGGCCCGGGTGGTGCTGGGGGAGGGGCGCGCCAAGTTCGTCAACGCCGTCCTGCGCAAGGTGTCCGCCGACGACCTCGACGGCTGGGTCGCGAAGGTGGCCCCGGCCTACGAGGACGACGCCGAGGACCACCTCGCGGTCGTCCACTCCCACCCGCGCTGGGTCGTCTCCGCGCTCTGGGACGCCCTCGGCGGTGGCCGCGCCGGGATCGAGGACCTGCTCGACGCCGACAACGAGCGGCCCGAGGTCACCCTCGTCGCACGCCCCGGCCGCTCCACCACCGCCGAGCTCACCGCGGAGCTGGGCGAGGACAACGCGCTGCCCGGCCGCTGGTCGCCCTACGCCGTGCGGATGGCCGAGGGCGGCGAGCCCGGCGCCCTGACCGCCGTGCGCGAGGGCCGGGCCGGGGTGCAGGACGAGGGCAGCCAGCTCGTCGCCGCCGCCCTGGCCGCCGCCCCGCTGGAGGGCTCCGACGCCCGCTGGCTCGACGGCTGCGCGGGCCCCGGTGGCAAGGCCGCCCTGCTCGCCGCCCTCGCGGCGGACCGCGGCGCCGCCCTGCTGGCCGCCGAGAAGCAGCCGCACCGCGCCCGCCTCGTGGAACGCGCGCTGGCCGGCAACCCCGGCCCGTACCAGGTGATCACCGCCGACGGCACCCGCCCACCGTGGCGCCCCGGCAGCTTCGACCGGGTCCTGGTGGACGTGCCCTGCTCCGGGCTCGGCGCGCTCCGCCGCCGTCCCGAGGCCCGCTGGCGCCGCCGCAAGGAAGACCTGGAAGGCTTCGCCCCGCTCCAGCGCGGACTGCTGCGCGAGGCGCTGAAGGCCGTGCGCGTCGGCGGCGTCGTCGGGTACGCGACCTGCTCGCCGCACCTCGCGGAGACCCGCGTCGTGGTCGAGGACGTGCTCAAGGGGCGCGGCGGGGCGCCCGCCGAGGCCGAGTGGATCGACGCCCGTCCGCTGCTGCCCGGCGTGCCCGCGCTGGGCGACGGGCCCGACGTCCAGCTCTGGCCGCACCTGCACGGCACCGACGCGATGTACCTCGCGCTGCTCCGCCGTACCGGCTGATCAAGGGCCCCGCGCGGGGCGAAACGCCGGGAATGCGCGAACCGTAATGATCCCGTGAGCCTTTGGGGCGCACCGAGGCCGGGAAGTGACGCAGAACATGGCAGGCTTGGCCCATGGCCCAGATCAACCCGAGTATTCTCTCCGCCGACTTCGCGCGCCTCGCCGATGAGGCCAAGGCCGTCGAAGGCGCCGACTGGCTCCATGTCGACGTCATGGACAACCACTTCGTGCCCAATCTGACCCTCGGCGTTCCGATCGTGGAATCGCTCAGCAGGGCCACGGACACGCCGCTGGACTGCCATCTGATGATCGAGGACGCGGACCGCTGGGCGCCCCAGTACGTCGAGGCGGGGGCCGGGTCGGTCACCTTCCACGCCGAGGCCGCCGCCGCCCCCGTGCGGCTGGCCCGGGAGATCCGGGCCAAGGGCGCCCGCGCCTCCATGGCGCTCAAGCCGGCGACGCCCATCGAGCCGTACGAGGACCTGCTCCCCGAGCTCGACATGCTGCTGATCATGACCGTGGAGCCGGGCTTCGGCGGCCAGGCGTTCCTGGACATCATGCTGCCGAAGATCCGCCGCACCCGTGAGCTGATCACCAAGCACGGCCTCGATCTGTGGCTCCAGGTCGACGGCGGCGTCTCCGAGTCCACCATCGAAAGGTGCGCCGAGGCGGGCGCCGATGTCTTCGTCGCCGGCTCGGCGGTGTACGGGGCGGGGGACCCGGCCGCCGCGGTGCGGGCGCTGCGCGCCAAGGCCGACGGGGCCATCGGCGCGGCCGGCTGGGGCTGCGCGCACTGAGGCCGGGGCGGCCCGCGGGAGGGAGCGTCGCCCGGGCCAAGGGCAGATGAACGGGGTCCGACGGGACCGGTCAGGGATCGCCGTATCTGACAGGATGAACGGCGTATCAAGAGCGTGAACAGCAGTGAGGAGAACGCGGTGTCTGCAATGTCGGCGGGCCGGTCCGCCCTGCGGATGGGGCCCGCGGAGCTGGTGCAGGCGGCGGCCATGGCCCGCCGCTTCTACCTCGAGGGCAAGTCCAAGATCCAGATCGCCGAGGAGTTCGGCGTCAGCCGCTTCAAGGTCGCCCGGGTCCTGGAGACCGCCCTGGAGCGCGACCTCGTACGTATCGAGATCCGGGTCCCGGCGGAGCTGGACGCCGAGCGCTCCGACGCGCTCCGGGCCCGCTACGGGCTGCGTCACGCGGTCGTCGTGGAGTCCCCGGCGGAGGAGCAGGACGACGCGGCGGACCCGGAGAACCTGGGCGAGGTCGCGGCCGACCTGCTCGGCGAACTGGTGACCGAGGGCGATGTGCTCGGGCTCGCCTGGGGCCGCTCCACCATCCACATGGCCGCCGCCCTGGACCGGCTGCCCCCGTGCACGGTCGTGCAGCTCACCGGGGTGTACGACGCGGGCACCGCCGAGCGCGGTTCGGTGGAGGCGGTGCGGCGCGCCGCGCAGGTCTCCGGCGGGGAGGCCCACCCGATCTACGCGCCGATGCTGCTGCCGGACCCGGCGACGGCCGCCGCGCTGCGCCACCAGACGGGGATCGCCCGCGCCTTCGAGTACTTCGACAAGGTGACGGTCGCGGCCGTCTCCATCGGTTCCTGGGAGCCCGGCATCTCGACCGTGCACGACATGCTCTCCGACGAGGAGCGCCGGCACTACGCCTCGCTGGGGGTCGCCGCCGAGATGTCGGCCCACCTCTTCGACGCGGAGGGCCGCCGGGTCGGCCGGGACCTCGGCGAGCGGTGCATCACCGTCGAGGCGGACCGGCTGCGCCGGATTCCGGAGGTGGTGGCGATCGCGGGCGGGCAGCGCAAGGCCGCCGCGATCGGCGCGGTGCTGCGGTCCGGCCTGGTCACCAGCCTGGTCACGGACACCGCCGCCGCCGACTACCTGCTGACCGAGTCGGCCGCCCCGCGCCGCCCGGCCCTGGAGCGCGCGGACCCGGACGGCGACTGAGACGTACGGGCACACGGGAAGGGGGGCGAGCGGTCCGCGACCGCTCGCCCCCCTTCCCGTGCCTGCGGCGTTCAGTCCTGGCAGACGCCCAGGACCGTGGACTCCAGATACTGCTCCGGCTGCTCGTACTGGCTGACGTCGGCCGGGTTGTACCGGGGTGTCTGGCGGGACCAGTCGAGGTTGCCGCGCATCCAGCTGCGCATGCCGTCGAGATACGGCTCCAGCATCCCCGCGAGCTGCGGATACGCCTCCAGCAGCTCGCGTTCCGCCGTCAGGAAGCGCTCCGTCTCGGCGGCGATCTCCGCGCAGACGTGCTCCAGCGCCTGCTGCTTGCCGTAGCCGCGGTGGTGGCGGACCAGGTGGACGAGGTTGTGGATCTCGCCGAGCACCTGCTCCTTCTCGTACGAGTACACGTCGTTGGCCCAGCAGACGTGGTTGCAGGACGCTTCGAGGGCGGTGATGAACCGGGGGTCGTTGTGGATCGAGGAGGGTGCCTCGATGCCCGCGACGATCTCTATCAGGTCCATGCAGACGATGATCGCGCCAGTGTGACGGCGCTTCTCTATGTACAGTTCCTCCGACGGCACCACGCCCGCCGCCCGGTTCCCGGCTTCCCAGGTGGTGGCGGTCGTGAGGTACTTCTTCAGGTGCCAGGCGAACCTGCGCCGCCAGTGCACCGCCGCGGTCGGCGTCGTACGTTGCCACAGGTCGACGAGGGCCACCACGGCGGCGGGCAGCTCCTCGTTCTCCAGCACTCCGGTGCGGGTGCCCTCGACCACCGCCAGCATCAGGGCGACGACGTCCCGCACCCGCTCCGGGCTGCGGCCGAGGTGGCCGTCGTCGAGCTGGTCGTCCACGAGGAAGAGCCAGACGAACCAGTCGGCGACCAGGTCCAGAGTCTCACTGTCGGCGGTCGGGTAGACCATGCCGACGAACGCTCCGAAGTCGGCCTGCTCGAAGCGCTCCCTGGCCGAATCCCGGTGCACCAGACCGGTGTTGCGGGTCCAGCTGTCCAGATGCTTCCGTACGTGGGCGACGTGCGCGTTCGTCCGCTGGGGGAACGGGCAGTAGATGTCCGGCAGTTCGTTCTCCACGGGCGGGTCGTAATCCTCTCCGGTCGTACGGGTGACGGAAGTTGAGCATGATCCGTCCGTTCCTCCGGGGCGTTGTGGTGACCCACGGGACCTGCGGGTTTGAAGCTACCTGACCCCTTGTCACCAGGTCCAGGGCAGATGATCGGGAATGGTTGAAAGCTGTTCGGGTAAGGTCTCGGGGCAAGGCAGGTGGCACTTGCCCGGGACTCCCACAGCGGCTTCTTCGTAGGAACATACGAGCGTGGGAGTCATTTGCTGTGTCTTCGTGGAAACGACCTGCGCCATTTCGTATGAAAAAATGGGTGTTATGCGTTTTCTTGAGCCCGGCACCGGTCGCTACACAGAGTCCCCCTCGGTCCCGTACGACCTCACGTACGACGACGTCTTCATGGTCCCGGGCCGGTCGGCGGTCGGATCGCGCCAGGGCGTCGACCTGGCCTCGCCCGACGGCAGCGGCACCACCATCCCCCTCGTCGTCGCCAACATGACCGCGATCGCGGGCCGCCGGATGGCCGAAACCGTCGCCCGCCGCGGCGGCCTCGTCGTCATCCCGCAGGACATCCCGATCGAGGTCGTCACCGAGGTCATCTCCTGGGTCAAGACGCGCCACCTGGTGCTCGACACGCCCATCGAGCTGTCGCCGGGCCAGACCGTCGCCGACGCGCTGTCCCTGCTGCACAAGCGCGCGCACGGCGCCGGAGTCGTCGTGGACGCCGACCGCCGGCCCGTCGGCGTGGTCACCGACCACGACCTGTCCGGCGTGGACCGCTTCACCCAGCTCTCCGAGGTCATGTCCAAGGACCTGGTCCTGCTGGACGCGGACATCGACCCGCGCGACGCCTTCAACAAGCTGGACGGCGCCAACCGCAAGCTCGCCCCCGCCGTCGACGCGGACGGCCGCCTCGTCGGCATCCTCACCCGCAAGGGCGCCCTGCGCGCCACGCTCTACACCCCCGCCGTCGACGCGGCCGGCAAGCTGCGGATCGCCGCCGCCGTCGGCATCAACGGCGACGTGGCCGGCAAGGCGAAGCAGCTCCTCGACGCCGGGGTGGACACCCTCGTCGTGGACACCGCCCACGGCCACCAGGAGTCCATGATCAACGCGGTGCGCGCGGTCCGGGCGCTGGACCCGCGGGTGCCGATCGTGGCGGGCAACATCGTCGCCGCCGAGGGCGTGCGCGACCTCATCGAGGCCGGCGCGGACATCATCAAGGTCGGCGTCGGACCCGGCGCCATGTGCACCACCCGCATGATGACCGGTGTGGGGCGCCCCCAGTTCTCGGCCGTGCTGGAGTGCGCCGCCGAGGCGAAGAAGTACGGCAAGCACGTCTGGGCCGACGGCGGGGTCCGCCACCCGCGCGACGTCGCCATGGCACTCGCGGCCGGCGCGTCCAACGTGATGATCGGCTCCTGGTTCGCCGGTACCTACGAGTCCCCGGGCGACCTCCAGCAGGCCGCCGACGGGCGCTTCTACAAGGAGTCCTTCGGCATGGCGTCCGCGCGCGCCGTGAAGAACCGGACCTCCGACGAGTCCGCGTACGACCGCGCCCGCAAGGCGCTCTTCGAGGAGGGCATCTCCACCTCGCGGATGTTCCTGGACCCGGCACGCCCCGGTGTCGAGGACCTGGTCGACTCGATCATCGCGGGCGTCCGCTCCTCCTGCACGTACGCGGGCGCGGCCTCCCTCGCGGAGTTCGCCGAGAAGGCCGTCGTCGGCGTCCAGAGCGCCGCCGGCTACGCGGAGGGCAAGCCGCTGCACGCCAGCTGGAGCTGACCCGTGGTCTACTGCCGGGGGGCGGCATCTGCCGCTCCCCGGCACAGTCATGCCCGGCTCCGGCCGTGCCCCGCAGAGAAGTGACCCGTACGACGTGCGACTGAACGACCTCGACGAACGCATCGTCCACGCCCTGGCCGAGGACGCCCGCCGCTCCTACGCCGACATCGGCTCCCTCATCGGCCTGTCCGCGCCCGCCGTGAAACGCCGGGTGGACCGGCTGCGCGCCGAGGGGGCCATCACCGGGTTCACCGTGCGGGTCGACCCGGCCGCGCTCGGCTGGGAGACCGAGGGGTACATCGAGATCTACTGCAGCCGCAACACCTCCCCGGAGTCCATCAAGCAGGGCCTCGCCCGCTACCCCGAGGTCGCGTCCGCGTCCACGGTCACCGGGGACGCGGACGCGCTGGTCCAGGTCTTCGCGGCGGACATGCGGCATTTCGAGCAGGTGCTGGAGCGGATCGCGGGGGAGCCGTACGTGGAGCGGACGAAGTCCGTGCTGGTGCTCTCGCCGCTGCTGCGGCGGTATCCGGGGTAGCGGCCGTCCGCCGGGCGGGCCCGGTCCTCCGGCGTCGGTCCCGTCCTCGAACGCCGGACGGGCTGAACGGGTGCCACGGTCGCGAAGCGCGGATCCGGCCGGAGCCGGCGCAATGAATCTTCGCGTTCCACGCGATCCGCGCAACGGATCGGCCGTCGATGCGCAACGGTCGCGCCTTGTCCGGGCCGAATCGCGGAACGTACCGTTTCTACGTCCCCGCCCCGCCCGTATCGTCCGAGGTCAGCCATGCCGTCGTTGCGCACCGCCCTGCTCCAGAGCTCCGGGCGTCCCGGCTCGGTCGCCGGCTCCGTCGAGCTGCTGGCGGACGCCGCGCGCCGCGCCGCCGGCACCGGGGCCCGGCTCCTGGTCTGCCCCGAGCTGTACCTCACCGGGTACGCCATCGGCGACGACGTCCCCCGGCTGGCCGAGGCCGCCGACGGGCCCGCCGCCCGCGCCGTCGCGGAGATCGCCGTGCGGCACGGGATCGCCGTGCACTACGGCTACCCCGAACGAGACGGCGACACCCTGTACAACTCCGCGCAGCTCATCGGCCCCGACGGCACCACGCTCGCCAACTACCGCAAGACCCACCTCTTCGGGGAGTTCGAGCAGCGCTGGTTCACCCCCGGCGGGCAGCCCGTGGTCCAGGCCGAGCTGGACGGCGTCCGGATCGGCCTGCTGACCTGCTACGACGTCGAGTTCCCGGAGAACGTACGGGCGCACGCCCTGGCCGGCACCGACCTCCTGCTGGTCCCGACCGCGCTGATGCACCCCTTCTCGTTCGTCGCCGAATCCCTCGTCCCGGTCCGCGCCTTCGAGAGCCAGCTGTACCTCGCGTACGTCAACCGCACCGGTCCGGAAGGCGCCTTCGACTTCACCGGGCTGAGCTGCCTGGCCGGTCCCGACGGCACGGTCCGCGCCCGTGCGGGGCGCGGCGAGGAGCTGGTCACCGGCGACGTCGACCTCGGCCTGCTCGCGGAGTCGCGGGCCGCCAATCCGTATCTCCGCGACCGCCGCCCCGGCCTGTACGGCTCCCTCGTCTGAGCCCGCCCGCCCCCTCCCACGTCCTCACCCGTCCCGCTAGGAGCCCGTACCCCATGACCGCCGTGCCCCCCGCCGTACAGCACACCGAGGAAGCGGCCCCGCCGATCACCATGTTCGGGCCGGACTTCCCGTACGCGTACGACGACTTCCTCGCCCACCCGGCGGGCCTCGGCCAGATACCGGCGACCGAGCACGGTACCGAGGTTGCCGTCATCGGCGGCGGGCTCTCCGGCGTCATCACCGCGTACGAGCTGATGAAGATGGGCCTGAAGCCGGTCGTCTACGAGGCCGACCGCATCGGGGGACGGCTGCGCACCGTCGAGTTCGAGGGCTGTGCCACGGACGGCGAACCGCTCACCGCCGAGATGGGCGCGATGCGCTTCCCGCCCTCCTCGACCGCCCTCCAGCACTACATCGACCTGGTGGGCCTGGAGACGAAGCCGTTCCCCAACCCGCTCTGCCCGGCCACCCCTTCGACCGTGGTCGACCTCAAGGGCGAGTCGCACTACGCCAGGACCATCGACGAACTCCCGCAGGTCTACCGCGATGTGATGGACGCCTGGAACCGCTGCCTGGAGGAGGGCGCCGACTTCTCCGACATGAACCGGGCGATGCGCGAGCGCGACGTGCCCCGGATCAGGGAGATCTGGTCCCGGCTGGTCGAGAAGCTGGACAACCAGACCTTCTACGGCTTCCTGTGCGACTCCGACGCCTTCAAGTCGTTCCGGCACCGCGAGATCTTCGGCCAGGTGGGCTTCGGCACCGGCGGCTGGGACACCGACTTCCCCAACTCCATCCTGGAGATCCTCCGCGTCGTGTACACCGAGGCGGACGACCACCACCGCTCCATCGTCGGGGGCAGCCAGCAGCTCCCGCTGCGGCTGTGGGAGCGCGAGCCGCGGAAGATCGTGCACTGGCCGCTCGGCACCTCGCTGTCCTCGCTGCACGGCGGCGAGCCGCGCGGGGCCGTCACCCGGCTGAACCGTACGGCCGGCAACCGGATCACCGTCACCGACGCCTCCGGCGACATCCGCACCTTCCGGGCGGCCGTCTTCACCGGGCAGTCCTGGCTGCTGCTCTCCAAGATCGCCTGCGACGACGCGCTCTTCCCGATCGACCACTGGACGGCGATGGAGCGCACCCACTACATGGAGTCGTCCAAGCTGTTCGTCCCCGTGGACCGGCCGTTCTGGCTGGACGAGGACGAGACCACCGGCCGCGACACGATGTCGATGACGCTGACCGACCGGATGACCCGGGGCACGTACCTGCTGGACGACGGGCCGGACCGGCCGGCCAGCATCTGCCTCTCGTACACCTGGTGCGACGACAGCCTGAAGTGGCTGCCGCTCTCGGCGACCGAGCGGATGGACGTCATGCTGAAGTCGCTCGGCGAGATCTACCCGAACGTCGACATCCGCAGCCACATCACCGGCAACCCGGTCACCGTCTCCTGGGAGAACGAGCCGTGGTTCATGGGCGCGTTCAAGGCCAACCTGCCCGGCCACTACCGCTACCAGCGGCGCCTGTTCACCCACTTCATGCAGGACCGGCTGCCCGCCGACAAGCGGGGCCTGTTCCTGGCCGGTGACGACATCTCCTGGACGGCCGGCTGGGCCGAGGGGGCCGTGCAGACCGCGCTGAACGCCGTGTGGGGCGTGATGACCCACTTCGGCGGCGCGACCGACGCGACCAACCCCGGCCCCGGCGACCGCTTCGACGAGCTGGCCCCGGTCGAACTCCCCGAGGACTGAGCGGGCGCCCCGGTCACGAACGCGTGGCCGGGGGCTCCTCGTCGTAGGCGGACGTGCCCGAGTCGAGCAGCGGCTCCTGCGTCTTGAGGTGCGCCGGGGCGAAGGCGCGCAGCACGTGATAGCCGGTGATCACGACGATGGTGCCGAGGGCGATCCCGCTCAGCTCGAAGTCGTCCGTGATCTTCAGGCTGACCCCGCCGACGCCGATGATGATGCCCGCCGCCGCCGGCACCAGGTTCAGCGGATTGCGCAGGTCCACCTTGGCGTTCAGCCAGATCTGCGCACCGAGCAGGCCGATCATGCCGTACAGGATGACCGTGATACCGCCGAGCACCCCGCCCGGGATCGCCGCCACGACCGCGCCGAACTTGGGGCAGAGACCGAAGAGCAGGGCGAAGCAGGCGGCGGCCCAGTAGGCGGCGGTGGAGTACACCCGGGTCGCGGCCATCACGCCGATGTTCTCGGAGTACGTGGTGTTCGGCGGGCCGCCCACCGCCGTCGACAGCATCGAGGCGGCGCCGTCCGCCGCGATGGCGGTGCCCAGCTTGCCGTCCAGCGAGCGGCCGGTCATCTCGCCGACCGCCTTCACGTGGCCGGCGTTCTCCGCGATCAGGGCGATGACGACGGGCAGGGCGACCAGGATCGCCGACCATTCGAAGCTCGGCGCGTGGAACGAGGGCAGCCCGATCCAGTCGGCCTTCCCGACGCCCGAGAGGTCCAGCCGCCAGTGGTCCACCGACTCGGCGCCGCCGGCGGGGGAGTGGATCTTCCCGAAGACCCGGTCGAGCAGCCAGGACAGCGCGTAACCGAAGACGAGCCCCAGGAAGATCGCGATCCGGGAGAGGAAACCGCGCAGGCACACCACGGCCAGCCCGGTGAACAGCATCACCAGCAGGGCCGTCCACTGGTCCTGCGGCCAGTACGTCGAGGCGGTCACCGGTGCCAGGTTGAACCCGATGAGCATGACCACCGCGCCCGTCACCACCGGCGGCATCGCCGCGTGGATGATCCGCGCACCGAACCGCTGCACCGCGAGACCGGTCAGGAAGAGCACCACACCGACCACGAAGACCGCGCCGGTCACCACCGCGCTGTCGCCGCCGCTCGCCCGGATCGTCGCGGCGACCCCGACGAACGAGAGCGAACAGCCCAGGTAGCTCGGCACCTGGCCGCGCGTGGCCAGCAGGAAGACGGCCGTCGCGACGCCGGACATCATGATCGCCAGGTTCGGGTCGAGCCCCATGAGGACCGGCGCGACGAACGACGCGCCGAACATGGCGACCACGTGCTGCGCGCCGAGCCCGAAGGTGCGGGGCCAGGAGAGCCGCTCGTCGGGGCGGACCACCGCTCCAGGTGCGGGTGTCTTCCCGTCGCCGTGCAAGGTCCAGCGCACGCCGAGGCCCATGGTTGCTCCCTGTGTGTAGGTGCGTGAGCCCGTGGAGACGGCGCTCGTCGCGGAAAAGATCAGCGCCATGGTAGTGCCGCCGGGTCCGCGCCCCCCGGCCGGACCCACCCGTTCCGGTTCGCCGGTGTCGCGGCGTCCGGGGGAGGGGTCAGGCGTGGGGCCCGGCCGCCGCGTCCGGTACCGCCGCGCCCCGGGACGTCGGCTTGCGGTCACCGGCCCGCAGCACCCCAGCCCCCAGGACCAGACCGAATGCCAGCGCCGTCACCAGGCCGAACGACACGACCAGCGAGGTGGCCTCGGCCAGCGAACCGATCGCCGACGGGGCGATGAGGCCGGAGGTGTACGTGATCGTCGCGACGCCCGCGATGGCCTGGGCCGGCTTGGGCCCGCTGCGCCCGGCCGCCGCGAAGGCGAGCGGCACCACCACGGCGATCCCGAGGCCCATCAGCCCGAACCCGCACATCGCGAGCGCCACGTGCGGAGCGGTGACCACCAGGACCCCGCCGGCCGTGGCCAGGACGCCGCCGGCCCGTACGGTGCGCACCGCGCCGAAGCGGTCGACCACGCGGTCGCCGGCGATCCGGGCGATCGCCATCGTCAGCGCGAACGCGGTGGTGGCCACCGCCGCGAGACCGGCCGAGCTGTCCAGCGTGTCGCGGAGGTAGACCGCCGACCAGTCGAGGCTGGCCCCCTCGGCGAACACCGCGCAGAAGCCGACCGCGCCGATGATCAGGGCCGACTTGGGCGGCAGCGCGAAGCGCGGCGGCGGCTCCTCGTCCGGCTCGCTGCGCAGGTCGAACACCCACTGGCAGGCGATCAGGCCGAGCAGGGTCAGCACCACGGCGGCTATCACGTGGTGCAGCCGGGCGTCGGTGCCCGCGTGGGCGGCGACCGTGCCCGCCGCCGACCCCAGCAGGGCGCCCACGCTCCACATGCCGTGCAGCCCGGACATGATCGACTTGTCGAGGCGGTTCTCCACCTCGACCCCGAGCGCGTTCATCGCCACGTCGGAGACGCCCGCCGACGCGCCGTACACGAACAGCGCCGCGCACAGGGTGAGCAGGTTGGGCGCCAGGGCGGGCAGGATCAGCGACAGCGTCCACAGGGCCAGCAGCCCGCGCAGCGCGGTCCGCGCGCCGAAGCGGTGGCTCACCGCGCCGGCCAGCGGCATCGCGACCGAGGCGCCGATGGCGGGGAAGGCCAGTGCGAGGCCCAGCTGGCCCGCGCTCACGCCCGCGTGGTCCTGAATCCAGGGGACCCGGGTGGCGAAACTGCCGGTCACCGACCCGTGCACGGTGAAGACCGCGGCGATGGCATACCTGGCCCGCCGCACCTCCTCGGTGCCGAAGACCGTAGCCGTGGATGTGGTTGTCATACCGCCGTGCCCTCCCCTGAAGTCATGTTCCACGATGCGGGCGCTAAACTATCAGGAACCCTGCCTGATAAATAGACCGCCCGCACGTCTCCGGTTCGGCGGTCATCTGGAAGGATTCCGGCATGCCCGCATCACCGAGCACCGCCCGGGCCATCAACGACCGGCTCGCCCTGCGGCTCCTCCAGCAGGACGGCCCTCTGACGGCCACGCAGTTGAAGACCCTGACCGGGCTCTCCCGGCCCACCGTCGCGGACCTCGTGGAACGCCTCCAGGGCGCGGGTCTGATCCACGTCGTCGGCGAGACCGGGGCCGACCGCCGCGGCCCCAACGCCCGGCTCTACGGCATCGTCGCCGACCGCGCGCTGCTGGCCGGCCTCGACGTGCGCACCGACAGTGTCGCCGTCGTCGTCGCCGATCTGCTGGGCGTGACGCTGGCCGAGGCGGTCCTGCCCATCGGCAGCGAGACCGCCGCCGAGGACGCCGTCGAGCAGGCGGCGGCGCTGCTGGCCTCCACCGCCCACAGCGCGGGCACGGCCCCCCTGCACAGCGTCGGCATCGGCGCGCCCGGGCTGATCGACCCCGTCACGGGGGAGTTGCGGGACAGCAGCGGGCTGCCGTCCTGGCACCGCAGCCTGGTCCGGGCGCTCCAGGAGCGGCTGCCGGCGACGGTGCTGGTCGAGAACGAGACCAACCTCGCCGCCGTCGCCGAGCACCGCGTCGGCGCCGCCCGCGACCACGACACGTTCGTTCTGCTCTGGCTGGGCCACGGGGTGGGAGCGGCGGTCGTGCTCGACGGCACGGTGCGCCGGGGGGCCTCGGGCGGCGCGGGCGAACTCGGCTTCCTGCCGGTCCCCGGCACGGCCGGCACGCCCTCGGCCGTCAACTGCGACGGGGGCTTCCACTCACTGGTCGGCTCGGCGCCCCTCTGCGAACTGGCCGCGCGGTACGGGATCACCGTGACGGAGGAGGGCCAGGAGCCCGGCGCGGCGGCGGCCGTCCGGGCGGCGCTCGCGGGGGAGGGCGACAGCGAGGGCTTCCTCGGCGCCCTGGCCGACCGGGTCGCGCTGGGCGCCGCCGCGGTGGCCTCGGTCCTCGACCCGGGGCTGGTCCTGCTCTCCGGGGAGGTGGGGCACGCGGGGGGTGAGGCGTTGGCCGCCAGGGTCTCGGAGCGGCTGGAGGCGATGTCCCCGCTGCGGACGGAGGTCCGGGCGGGGCTGCTGGGCGGCACGGCGGTCCGCCGGGGGGCGCTGCTCGCGGCGCGGGATGCGGCGCAGGACGTGCTGTTCGCGCCGCAGTCGAGCCCGTCCGGCGTGTGAGGGCGGAACCGGTACGCCGGACGGGCTCACGAGGCAGGGTTCAGCAGGCGCCCAGGTCCTGCCAGACGCCCCACTCACCGGTGGAGCCGGGCTTCTCGCCCTTCGTCCACCACTTCGCCTTCCACTGGTGGCCGTCCTGGCTCACCGTGGTACCGGCTCCGTACGCCTCGCCCGCGCTCCACGCCGCGGCCGTGCACGTGCCGCCCGACGGGTCGGGGCTCGGGCCGGTGGAGCCGGACGGGTCGGGCGCCGGGGTCGAGCCCGTGCCCGGCTCGACCAGGGTCGTGCCCCGGGCCAGGTCCGCCGCCAGCGCGTAGGACGTGCCGCCGAAGGTCACCGTCCAGTTGGACGGCGTGGACGTCGGCAGGTAGTACACGAAGTCGACCTGGACCGACGCGCCGGGCGCCAGGCTCTGCCAGGACGGCAGCTTCAGCGAGACGCGGTTGTAGTCGCCCTTCAGTCCGCCGATGTTGTTCGCGGCGGTGTGGTCACTGCGCACGATCGTGGTGCCGAAGCCCGACTGGTCCTTGGCGTTGGCGGGCGCCGAGGTGGAGTAGTCGAACTGGAACTCCGTACCGCCCGGCAGCGTCGCCTTCGTGTGGTTGGTGATCGTCAGCTTGGGGCTGATCGGGTAGTTGGAGTCGCCCAGCGGGAACTGGCCGAAGGAGACGTCGATGTCCAGCGCCTGCGTCGGCAGGTCGATCGTGGAGCGCTTCGCCCCGTACGGCGCGGCCTTCTTGAAGGTGTCGTACATGGTCGAGGTGAGCGTGGAGCCGGGCTCGTACTGCCCCTTGGCCGCGTTCCAGCCGTAGTCGCCGGCCAGCTCCCAGATCATCGTGCCGCCGATGCCCTTGTCGGCCACGTAGTCCGCCTTGGCCCGCACGGACTGCTCGTCCTCGGTCGACAGGAAGACCTTCTTCTCGGCGTTCCACAGCCACGGCGCGACCAGCGTCGAGTCGTAGTTGCGGACGTAGCTGCCGGTCAGCTTCGTGTCCGCGGGGAACCCGTAGTCCGTGACGTAGTCGCCGACGATGCCCTTCTCCAGGTTCTTGGCGTGCCACATCGGGTTGGAGCCGGCCGGCGACTCCTCGCCGTCGGTGTCCAGGTCGTGCCAGAGGTTGTCGATGCCGACGGCACCGTCACCGCACTTGGTCAGCCCCGCACCGGCCGGGCAGTCGGTCGAAGCGGCCTTGCCCCACAGGCCGTTGGTGCCGCCCTGCACGTTCTTGAAGCCGCGGGTGTAGTACGGCAGGCCGATGTTGATGCGGCCCGACGGCATCGAACCGCGGAAGTAGTGGTAGGCCCAGTCCGTGTTGAGGTAGCCGGTGCCGCCGTACTGCGAGGTGGAGTAGACGCTCGCCTGGGCGAGTTCCGCGTCCTTGCCGTCGTCGTAGAGCGCGGCGTTGGGGCCGACGTACTCGTTCCAGGCGCCGTGCAGGTCGTACGACATGATGTTGACGTAGTCCAGGTACTTCTGGACCTGGAACGTCTCCATGCCGCGCAGCAGATAGCCCGAGGAGGGCGCGGCGACGCTGAGCAGGTAGTGGTGGCCGTCGGCGGCCGAGGCCCGGTCCAGCTTCTCCCGCAGGGTCTTCATCAGCGCGGCGTAGCCCTTGACCAGACCGGCGCGGCGGGCGTTGGACAGCGTCCAGTCCAGCGGGTTGCCCGCGTCCTTCATGGTGGTCGGGTACTCGTAGTCGATGTCGACGCCGTTGAAGCCGTACTTCCGGACGAAGTCGACCGCCGAGTCCGCGAAGGTGTCGATCCCGCCCTGGTTGACGGAGCCGTCGGCGTTGGTGGCCATCGCGTAGAAGCCGCCCGAGCCGACCCGCTCGCCGTCGTCGCCGAAGTACCCGCCGGTCTCGGCCCAGCCGCCGACCGAGACCATCGTCTTCACGTTCGGGTACTGCTTCTTGAACTTGTTGAGCAGGTTGAAGTGGCCCTGGTAGGGGAGGTTCGGGTCCATCTCGGCACCCTTGACGCCCGGCCAGGTCATGCCGGTGGAGGCGTTTTCCGGCCCATCCGCGCCGACCGAGAGCTTGTTGGCTCCGTCGACGTGGGCGAAGGCGTAATTGAGGTGGGTGACCTTGTCCCAGGGGATGTCGGAGGCCAGGTAGGCGGGCTTGCCGTCCTTGCCGGTCCGCCAGTTGGTGAAGTAGCCGATGACGCGCCGCGGGTGGTCGGCGCCCATCTTCTCGCGGCCCTCGGAGTCGTACACGGAGCAGTAGGGGACGGAGACGCCCGGCGTCTCGTAGAGCCCGTCGGGGCGGCAGGACTCCTGGTCGGCGGCTTGCGAGGGGGTCGCGGAGAGCGAGCCGATCAGCAGTGCGGCGATGCCCGCGGCGGCGGCGAGGAGCGACGCTCTCGCACGGGTGGGGGACAGCACGTTCGGTTCCTCCTGGGGAGGTCGGCAGAACACAACTGAACAGAGGGGGGTGGGTCGTGCCTGGTCCCGGGCGTGCGCACACCGCGGAACCGCTCCTCGGAGGTGACGCAGAGATTAAGAGGACTAGACCAGTGCGTCAATAGGTCTGGACCAATCGGGGTTCATTCCTGTACGGATGTCCGAAAGAGTTCTTGTCACGTGCTGTCTGTGAGCCACTCCACAGCGTTCACCCGGTTGGCCCCCGCCGGGTCGTGGCACACTGATCGTGTACCAGCAGCAGCGCACTCCGGGGTCGGTGCAATTCCGAACCGGCGGTTACAGTCCGCGACCCGTCCGCATCCAGCGGCCGGTTGACCAGGTGAAATTCCTGGACCGACGGTTAAAGTCCGGATGGGAGGCAGTGCGCGGCGGGCCGTTTCGCGGGTACGCCGCCGTCGGCGGAGGTTCCGGACCACCGGACCCTCCGTGTTTTCCGGCATCCGGCGTCCCCCTCGTGCGTTCCGCTTCTTCTGTCGTCATCGACAGGCCCCGGAGTCCGTGCCCGAAGAGGCAGGAGGACCCGGTGGACACCGCAGCCGACACGACCGCCATGCGCCGAGCCATCACGCTCGCCGCCCGCGGCCTCGGCTCCACCAGCCCCAACCCGGTCGTCGGATGCGTCGTCGTCGACGCCGCCGGCGAGACCGCGGGCGAGGGCTTCCACCAGCGCGCCGGCGGCCCCCACGCCGAGATCCACGCCCTGCGCGCGGCCGGCGACCGGGCCCGGGGCGGGACCGCCTACGTCACCCTGGAACCGTGCAACCACACCGGCCGCACCGGCCCCTGCGCCCAGGCGCTCGTCGAGGCCGGCATCGCCCGGGTCGTGTACGCGGTCGGCGACCCGAACCCGCAGGCCACCGGCGGCGCCGAAACGCTGCGCGCCGCCGGAGTCCGGGCCGAGGCGGGCCTCCTCGCCGACGAGGCCGAGGCGGGCAACGCCGCCTGGCTCACCTCCGTCCGCCGGGGCCGCCCGCACGTCACCTGGAAGTACGCGGCGAGCCTGGACGGCCGGGTCGCCGCCGCCGACGGCACCAGCCGCTGGATCAGCTCCGCGGAGTCCCGCGCCGACGTGCACCGGCTGCGCGCCGAGGCCGACGCGGTCCTCGTCGGCTCCGGCACCGCCCGCGCCGACGATCCCCAGCTCGGGGTGCGCGGCATCGACGGCGCCGTCCAGCCCCTGCGCGTCGTCATGGACACCGGCGCCACCGCCGTACGGCCCGGCGCCCGGGTCCTCGACGCCACCGCGCCCACCCTGATCGCGGTCGCCGAGGACGCGGACACCGGCCACCTGCCCGACGAGGTGGTCCTGCGGCTGCCCCGCGCGGCCGGCCGGCCCGGCCTCGACCCGGCCGCCCTGCTCGCCGCCCTCCACGAGCGCGACGTGCGCTCCGTACTCCTCGAAGGCGGCCCGGTCCTGGCCGGCGCCTTCGTCGCCGCGGGACTCGTCGACAAGGTCGTCGGCTATCTCGCTCCCGTCCTCATCGGCGCGGGCCCCGCCGCCCTCGCCGACGCCGGAATCTCCACGCTGACCGAGGCGTTGCGCCTCGACGTGACGGAGACCGTCCGCATCGGCCCCGATCTGCGCGTCACCGCCGTCCCCGGCCCCGTCCGGAAGGAGAACTGAATGTTCACCGGAATCGTCGAAGAACTGGGCGAGGTCACCGCCGTCGAGCAACTGGACGACGCCTCCCGCTTCCGCCTGCGCGGACCCGTCGTCACCGAGGGCGCCAAGCACGGCGACTCGATCGCCGTGAACGGCGTCTGCCTGACCGTCGTGGACCTCGGCGAGCACGAGTTCACCGCCGACGTCATGGCCGAGACGCTGAACCGCTCCAGCCTCGGCGCCCTGACGACCGGCTCCCGCGTCAACCTCGAACGGCCCATGGCGCTCGGCGGACGCCTCGGCGGCCACATCGTCCAGGGCCACGTCGACGGCACCGGCCGCATCCTGGAGCGCCGCCCCTCCGAGAACTGGGAGATCGTCAAGATCTCGCTCCCGGCAGCCCTCACCCGGTACGTGGTGGAGAAGGGCTCGATCACCGTCGACGGCGTCAGCCTGACCGTGGTGGACGCCGGACCCGACTACTTCACCATCAGCCTCATCCCCACCACCCTCGCGCTGACCACGCTCGGCATCAAGGGGCCCGGCGACCCGGTCAACCTCGAGGTGGACGTCATCGCGAAGTACGTCGAGCGGCTGCTCGGCGACCACGCGCCGGAGGACACGAAGTGAGCGCCCTCGACTGGCTGAACTCCGAGGCGTTCACCGTCCTCGACCAGCACATCATCTGGTCCGACATGATCGGCAACACCGTCGGCCTGATCGCCCTCGCGCTCGGCTGGCTGCGCTCGATCTGGACCTGGCCCGCCCAGCTCCTGTCCGGCGCCGTGCTGGTCGCCGCCAACGTCTCCGTCCAGCAGGCGGGCAGCGTCGGCAAGCAGGTCATCGTCATCGCGGTCGCCGTCTGGGGCTGGCAGCAGTGGACCCGGGGCAGGCAGCAGGCCCAGGACGGCTCCATAGCGGTCCGGTTCGCCACCTGGCGCGAACGCGGCTACCTGGTCGGCGGGGCGGCCCTCGGCACCCTCGCGGTCGGCGGCCTGTTCACCGCCTTCCCCTCGCTCTCCTGGAGCCCGTGGGCGGACGCCTACATCTTCGCCGGCACGCTGGTCGCGATGCTCGCCCAGGCGCGCGGCATGGTCGAGTTCTGGTTCGCCTGGCTCCTGGTCGACCTCGTCGGCGTCCCGCTGAACTTCCACAGCGGACTCGCCTTCTCCGGTCTCATCTACGTCGTCTACGGCGCCCTGGTCCTGTGGGGCATGCGCGACTGGTGGCTGCGTACGCGGACACCCGCTCTGGAAGGAGCCACGGCATGACTGCCCAGCCCACCTGGTTGCACCGGGAACACCACGGGTCCGTCGAGGACCTGGCCCTCGACCCCGTCGAGCAGGCCGTCCGCGACATCGCGGCGGGACGGCCCGTCGTGGTCGTGGACGACGAGGACCGCGAGAACGAGGGCGACCTCGTCATCGCCGCCGAGAAGGCCACACCCGAGATCGTCGCGTTCATGATGAGCGAGTGCCGCGGCCTGATCTGCGCACCCATGGAGAGCGACGAGCTGGAACGGCTCGAACTGCCCCAGATGGTGGACCGCAACACCGAGTCGATGCAGACCGCCTTCACCGTCTCCGTCGACGCCACGGCCGCCCACGGCGTCTCCACCGGCATCTCCGCCGCCGACCGCGCCACCACGCTCCGCCTGCTCGCGGGCGGTACGGCGGGCCCCGGCGACTTCGTGCGCCCCGGCCACGTCTTCCCGCTGCGCGCCCGCTCCGGCGGGGTCCTCGTGCGCAACGGCCACACCGAGGCCGCCGTCGACCTCGCCCGGCTCGCCGGACTCCGGCCCGCCGGGGCGATCGTCGAGATCGCCGGCGAGGACGGCGTCATGCTGCGGCTGCCCCAGCTGGTGCCGTTCGCCCGCAAGCACGGCCTCACGATCATCTCCATCGAGGACCTGATCGCGTACCGGCGCAGCAACGAGCCCACCGTCCGCCGCGAGGCCGAGGTCCGGCTCCCCACCCGCTTCGGCGCCTTCACCGCGTACGGCTACCGCTCCACGGTGGACGGCGTCGAGCACGTCGCGCTGGTCCACGGCGACCTCGGGAACGGCGACGACGTCCTGGTGCGGGTCCACTCCGAGTGCCTGACCGGCGACATCTTCGCGTCCGAGCGCTGCGACTGCGGGCCCCAGCTGCACGCCTCCATGGAGCGCATCACGGACGAGGGACGCGGTGTCGTCGTCTATCTGCGCGGCCACGAGGGCCGGGGCATCGGCCTGCTCTCCAAGCTCCGCGCGTACGAGCTCCAGGAGCGCGGCGTCGACACGCTCGACGCCAACCTGGAGCTCGGCCTGCCCGCCGACGCCCGGGACTACGCGGCGGGCGCCCAGATCCTCGGCGACCTCGGCGTGCGGAGCCTGCGCCTGATGACGAACAACCCGGACAAGACCGCCGCGCTCACCCGGCACGGCCTGACCGTCACCGGGCGGGAGCCGATGCCCGTCCAGGCCGGCGAGCACAACCTGCGGTACCTGCGCACCAAGCGCGACCGCATGGGACACGACCTGCCCTGGCTCGACGCGGTCCCCGCCTCGGCCTGCGGCAACCAGTAGCACACCCGTACAGAGAACCCAGGAGAGACATGAGCGGCAAGGGCGCACCCGAACTGTCCGTACGCAACTGCGGTGACCTCCGTGTGGCGGTCGTCGCCGCGCAGTGGCACGAGAAGGTCATGGACGGGCTCGTCGACGGCGCGCTGCGCGCCCTGCACGAGCTGGGCATCGACGAGCCGACCCTGCTGCGGGTCCCGGGCAGCTTCGAGCTCCCCGTCGTCGCGAAGGTGCTGGCCGGGCGCGGGTACGACGCGATCGTCGCCCTCGGCGTGATCATCCGCGGCGGCACCCCGCACTTCGAATACGTGTCCCACGGCGTCACCAACGGCCTGACGCAGGTCGCCGTCGAGACCGGCGTCCCGGTCGGCTTCGGCGTACTCACGTGCGACAACGAGGAGCAGGCGCTCGACCGCGCCGGTCTCGAAGGGTCCAACGAGGACAAGGGGCACGAAGCGGTCACCGCCGCGATCGCCACCGCCGCCACGCTGCGCTCGGTCAGCGAACCCTGGCGCTGAGTGCGGGCCGGGCACCCCGTATTCTGAGCACATCATGGCGAACAAAACCTTCGAAGAGCTCTTCGCCGAGCTGCAGCTCAAGGCCGCCAACGGCGACCCGTCCACCTCCCGCACCGCCGAACTGGTGGAGAAGGGGGTCCATGCCATCGGCAAGAAGGTCGTCGAGGAGGCCGCCGAAGTCTGGATGGCCGCCGAGCACGAGAGCAAGGACGCCGCCGCCGAGGAGATCTCGCAGCTGCTGTACCACGTCCAGGTGATGATGGTCGCGCGCGGGATCTCCCTGGACGACGTATACGCCCACCTCTGAGCCAGGCCCCGCACTCTCCCGTACGTCATCCCGCCTCACCCTTCGCAAAGGAAACCCGACCTCATGCTGCGCATCGCCGTCCCCAACAAGGGTGCTATCTCCGGGCCTGCGATGGCGATGCTCCATGAGGCGGGCTACAAGCAGCGCAAGGAGTCGAAGGAACTCGTCCTGGTGGACCCCGCCAACGAGGTCGAGTTCTTCTACCTGCGCCCCCGCGACATCGCGATCTACGTCAGCTCGGGCCGTCTCGACATCGGCATCACCGGCCGCGACCTGCTGCTGGACTCCGGCGCCGAGGCCGAGGAGATCCTCCAGCTCGGCTTCGCCCGCTCCACCTTCCGTTACGCCACCAAGCCCGGGACCGTCGCCGGACCCGAGGACTTCGGCGGCCTGACGATCGCCACCTCCTACGAGGGCATCGTCGCCAGGCACCTCGCCGAGTCCGGCGTCGACGCCTCCGTCGTCCACCTCGACGGCGCCGTCGAGACCGCCATCGAACTGGGCGTCGCCCAGGTCATCGCGGACGTCGTCGAAACCGGCACCAGCCTGCGCAACGCCGGCCTCGAAGTCATCGGCGAGCCCATCATGACCTCCGAGGCGGTCGTCATCCGGCGTACCGGCGCCCCCGGCGACGAGCCCAAGGTGCAGCAGTTCCTGCGCCGCCTCCAGGGCGTCCTGGTGGCCCGCAGCTACGTGATGATGGACTACGACTGCCGCGTCGAGCACCTGGAGCGCGCCGTCGCCCTCACCCCGGGCCTGGAGTCGCCGACCATCTCCCCGCTGCACCACGAGGGCTGGGTCGCCGTCCGCTCGATGGTCGCCGCCGCCGAGGCGCAGCGGATCATGGACGACCTGTACGACCTCGGGGCCCGCGCCATCCTCACCACCGCGATCCACGCCTGCCGGCTCTGACGGCGGGAAACGGAAGAAGAGCACGATGTCAGCCCCCGCACCCCGGCCCGGCCCGCCGGCCCTGCCGGTCACCTTCCGGCCGACCCGCACCCGGGTGGTTCTGCTGACCGTCGGCGCGATGATGTTCGCCGTCATCACCGTCGTCGCCTTCACCCTCGAACAGCTCAGCGGGGGAGAGCGGGTCAGCTTCGTCTTCACCGCGCTGCTCTTCTTCGGCGTCCTGGCGCTGCTCAGCCGCCCCAAGATCGTCGCGGACGAGGACGGCGTGACGGTGGTCAACCTCACGCGCAGCCGCCGCCTCTCCTGGGCCGAGATCGTCCGTGTCAACCTGCGGGTGGGCGACCCGTGGGTCTTCCTCGACCTCAGCGACGGCACCAGCATGCCCGCCCTCGGCATCCAGCCCGGCATCGCCAAGCAGCGGGCCATCCAGGACGTCAGGGCCCTGCGCGCCCTCGCCGAGAGCAGGGGCACCGGCACCGACAACGCCTAGCGGGCGGCTCGTCGGGCACGGCCCCCTGCCCCGTACGACCCCTTGTTGATTACTCTGGAGGGCGGCGGCGCCCCGTGCGCGCCCCGCCCCGCCCGAAGGCCCACGCGGCCGGCGGGGATTTTCCTGCGACCCGAGGAGTGACTCCCTCCAGCAATGGACGGATCGTCCGGTAGTACCTGCGCCGCCCCCTCCGTGGAGGCGGCGGCATGACAACCCCCCTGTTGCTGCTCTGCGCGGCATTCCTTCTCATCCTCGCCAACGGATTCTTCGTGGCGGCCGAATTCGGTCTCGTCACCGTGGAACGCGCGGACGCCGAGCGCGCCGCCGCCGAAGGTGACCGGCGGGCCCGCTCGGTCACCGACGCCCTGCGCGAGCTCTCCTTCCAGCTCTCCGGCACCCAGCTCGGCATCACCATCACCTCCCTGGTGGTCGGCATGCTCGCCGAACCGGCGCTCGCCCAGCTGCTGGACGGACCCCTCGCCCTGACCGGGCTGCCCGACGGCGCCGTGCCCACCATCAGCGTGGTGACCGGCATGCTGCTCGCGGCGGCCGTCCAGATGGTCATCGGCGAACTCGTCCCGAAGAACTGGGCGGTCTCCCGCCCGCTCACGGTCGCCCGGTTCGTCGCCGGACCGCAGGCCCGGTTCACCCGGCTCTTCCGGCCGGTCATCGGCGCCCTGAACACCGCGGCCAACCGGCTCGTACGCCTCCTCGGCGTCGAGCCCACCGAGGAGCTGGCCTCCGCCCGCACCCCCGGCGAGCTGGTCTCCCTCGCCCGGCACTCCGCCGAGGCGGGCACCCTCGAACAGGACACCGCCGACCTCTTCGTACGGACCCTGTCGCTCGCCGGGCTCACCGCCCAGCACGTCATGACGCCGCGCGTGAAGGTCAGCGCCCTCCAGACCTCCGCCACCGCCGAGGACGTCCTCAACCTCACCCGCGCCACCGGCCTGTCCCGCTTCCCCGTCTACCGGGAACGCATCGACGAGGTCGTCGGCATGATCCACCTCAAGGACGCCCTGGCCGTCCCGGCTCCCGAACGGCTGCGGACCACGGCCGGCCGGATCGCCGTGCCGCCGCTCCTGGTGCCCGAGACGCTGCCCGTCGAGCAGCTCCTCCAGCGGCTGCGCAAGGAGCAGCCGATCGCCGTCGTGGTGGACGAGTACGGCGGCACCGCCGGGGTCGTCACCCTGGAGGACATCATCGAGGAGCTGGTCGGCGAGGTCCGCGACGAGCACGACGCCGAGGGCGCCGACCGCCCCGAACTGGCCCCCGCCCCGCCCGAGGACGGCAGCCCCGCCTGGGACGCCGAGGGCAGCTGCCGGGTCCTCACCCTGCGCCGCATAGGACTCGACGTACCCGACGGCCCGTACGAGACGGTCGCCGGGCTCGTCGCCGACCTGCTCGGCCGCATCCCCGCCCCCGGTGACCGGGCCGAGCTCCCCGGCTGGCGGATCGCGGTCCGCCAGGTCGGCCACTACCGGGCCGAGAAGGTCCGCTTCGTCCGGACGGCCGGTGCAGCCGGTGCGGACGCCGCGGAGCCGGCGGTCCTGGAGGCGGCGCGATGAGCCTCGTCCAACTGGTCTTCGCCGGACTCCTGGTCCTCGCCAACGGCTTCTTCGTCGGCGCCGAGTTCTCCCTCGTCTCCGTACGCCGCAGCCAGGTCGAACCCCTCGCCGCCGCCGGTTCCGGCCGCGCCCGCCAGGTCCTGTACGGCCTGGAGAACCTCCCCCAGATGATGGCGGCGGCCCAGTTCGGCATCACCATCTGCTCCCTGACCCTGGGCGCCGTCGCCGAACCCACCGTCGCCCACCTCCTGGAGCCGGTGTTCGCCGCCGTGCACCTGCCCGAGGGGCTGATCCACCCGCTCGGTTACGTGCTCGCGCTCGTCCTCGTCGTCTTCCTCCACCTCGTGATCGGCGAGATGGTCCCGAAGAACCTGGCGATGGCGGCGCCCGAGAAGACGGCGCTCTGGCTGAGCCCGGGCCTCGTCGGCTTCGCCCGGCTCTGCCGTCCGGTCACCGCGGCGCTCGGGGCCTGTGCCCGGCTGGTGCTCCGTCTCTTCGGCGTCGAACCGAAGGACGAGGTGGAGGCCGTCTTCACCAGCGAGCAGCTCAACCGCCTCGTGGAGGACTCCGGGCAGGCCGGTCTCATCGAACCCGAGGCGCGGGAGCGCCTGGAGGACGCCCTGGAGCTGGGCAGCCGCCCGGTCACCGACGTCCTGCTGCGCCGGGCGTCCCTGGTGACCGTGGACCCCTCGGTCACCCCGCGCCGCATCGAGGAGCTGACGGTCCGCACGGGCTTCTCGCGCTTCCCGGTCTGCGCCGAGGGCGGCGGCCCCTTCATGGGCTACCTGCACGTCAAGGACGTCCTGGACCTGGAGGACGGCGAGCGCGCGGTGCCGCAGCAGCTCTGGCGCCCGATGGCCACCGTACGGGCCGAGCTCCCGCTGGACGACGCCCTCACCGTGATGCGCCGCGCCGCCACGCACCTCGCCCAGGTCGCGGACGCCTCCGGCCGGGTGCTCGGCCTGGTCGCGATGGAGGACGTGCTGGAGACGCTGGTCGGCGAGGTCCGCGACCCGGCGCACCGGGTGGCGGAGCCGCGCCGCACGGAGGAGCGGACGACGGACCCGGACGGGGCCACGGCCCTGGTGGGCTGACACCCGTTCCGGCCGCCGGAGGAGTCCGGCGGCCGGAACGGGCGCGGCTCACGGCGCCGGCGGCTCCTGCTGCCCCCGGCCCACCGGTCCGCGCCCGGAAAGGACCTCGCCGTACGCCTGCATCAGGTCCGGCAGCCGCAGCGTGGCCAGGTCGTCCCGGGTGGGCATCGTCGTGCAGCCGGAGAGCCGCAGATCGCGGTAGGCGCAGCTCTTCTCGTACAGCGTCCGCAGGAAGCGGCCGTTCCCCAGCTCGTCCAGCCAGCCCTGGTCCACCACATGGCCGCTGATCGAGCGCAGCTCCTCCAGCGACTCCTCGTCCCACACGTCGCCGTTCTCGGCGGCCAGCACCTCGCCGATCGCGGTGAGTTCCAGCGGGCGGTAGCTGGGGAAGTCCACCCGGGTGGTGAAGCGCGAGGAGAGCCCGGGGTTGGTGGACAGCAACCGGTCCATGCCCTCCGGATAGCCGGCCAGGATGACGACGAGGTGGTCCCGGTTGTCCTCCGCCCGCTTGAGCAGCACCTGAAGCGCCTCGTCGCCGTACGCGTCGCCCTTGCTGTACCCGGTGTTGGACAGGCTGTACGCCTCGTCCACGAACAGCACCCCGCCCAGCGCCGAATCGATCAGCTCGTTCGCCTTCACGGCGGTCTGGCCCAGGAACTCGCCGACCAGATCCGCCCGTTGCGCCTCCACGAGGTGATCGCCGCCGAGCAGGCCCAGCGCGTAGAAGACCCGGCCCAGGATGCGGGCGACGGTCGTCTTGCCGGTGCCGGACGGCCCGGAGAACACGAAGTGCCGCTTCGGCGGCTGTACGGGCAGCCCCTGGCCCGCCCGGAGCCGCGCCATGTTGAGCTGCGCCGAAAGGGCCTTGACCTGGCGTTTCACCGGCTCCAGACCGACCATCCGCTCCAGCTCGGCCAGCGCCTCGGCCAGCAGCGCGGGGTCGCTGGGCCGGGCCGGGAACGGCTGCGGCGCCGGGGCCTTCGCCCGCGCCCCGCCGGGCAGCGGGACGCCCCCGGCGCCGGGCACGTCCTGCGGTTCCCCGCCGGGCGGCAGCTCCCGGCCGTCCCCCTGGTCGGCACCCGGCGCCGCGGCGCCCTCCGCGTAGAACGCGTCCGCCTCCACGCCGGTCAGGGACACGGCCGCCAGCCCCGGCAGGTCGTCGGAGCCGTCCAGCCCGTCGTAGTCCGCGATGGCCGCGAGGCGGGCGGAGGTGTCCATGAAGGCGGGGTCGATGCGGTGCACGGCGCGGTAGAGGGGGAGGGCGGCGGCGCTGCGGCCGGTGCCCTCGTGGGCGCGGGCCAGCCAGTAGCGGAGCTCCTTGCGCTGCGGCTGCTCGCTGCGGCACCGCATCAGGGCCGTCGCGAGCATCGGCTCCGCCTGCCCGTACATCTCCAGGCGCACCCGGGCCATCCCGCCGAACAGCCCCGCCTCGATGCCCAGCAAGGGGTCCTCGATCAGCTGCTCGGTGTGGCGGACGAGCTGCTCCCAGTCCTTGACCAGGTAGGAACGGCAGGCGTGCAGGAAGCGGACCTGGGGGTCGGTCTCCACCGGCGGCAGGGCGGCCAGCGCCCGGTCGAGCTCCGCGACATGGCGGCCGTCGAGCCAGTGCGAGGCGTGCGCCAGCAGCAGGTCGCGCGGGGTTTCGAGCACCGGCTGCACCCACCAGCCCAGCCAGTACCAGGAGTTGAGCGTGCGCCGGTAACGGGTGCGCTGCTCGCCGAAGCGGTCGCGGTGCCGGTGCATGTGCAACAGCGCCGACGCGGTGTCGACGCGCAGCGCGTGCAGGCCGAGCCAGGCGTCCGCCATGCCCGGGTCCTGGCCCACCGCCGCCCGGAACTCCTCCTCGGCCTGCGGATACGCGCCCATCGTGTAGGCGTCCACGCCCCGCAGCCAGGCGAGGTCGGCCGGGGCCTGCGCGCCCTGCGTACCGAAGTCCATCAGGTCCCCCACAAACGTGCCCCCAGGATGTCCCGCCGCCCGAAAGCCCGCTCCGGGCCCGCCGAATCGCTGTGCCGTGGACGGGAATTGACCGCACCGAGAGGCATCGTACCTGTGCGGTGCGTATCCGACGAAGGGCGCCGCAGGCCGAAGGAACGCCGTGACCCAGGGTGAGGAAGAGGGCGGCGCGCAGGGCCGGGCAGGCCGGCACGGCACAGGACGAAGCCCCCGGTCACGGGGGAACAACCGGGGGCTTCGTGTCTGCGGGGGCTCCGAAAAGCCGCACATTGAGAACGTAAGACCTGTACCGCCCCCGGGTCAAGCGGAGTTGAAGTACTTCCGAGCGGTTTTCCGCCGGCGCGATAGGGCGGCGCGAGCCGGTCACGCCGGGTGACGGAACGGTTCAGCGCCGCTCCCGCACGGGTCCCTCCAGCCACTCGTACCCCACAGGCAACTGCCGTACCAGAGCGTCCGCCCAGGGGCGCGACGGATCGGCCGAGAAGTGCGCGGTCTCGGCCGCCGTCCAGCCGTCCCAGAAGGAGCGCAGCGCCGGCCCGTCGCGCCGCCGGCCGCGCGCCCAGGAGTCCTCGGCGGCCAGCTCCATCCACAACAGCCGCGCCAGCAGCGGTCGCAGGGCGCGCCGCCCGGCGCCGACGCCCTCGATCAGGACGACGGGGGCGGGCTCCAGGGTCCTGGCCGGCCCGAAGGTCCGCGCCGTCCAGTCGTACGGGGCGTAGCGCGCGGGTTCGCCGCGCGAGAGCGGACCCGTCACCTGCTCGCGGAGCCGGTCCGTCCAGGCGAACGGTTCCTCGTGCGTGGCCAGATCGTCCAGGTGCAGCACGGGTGCCCCGCCGAGTGCCGCCGCGAGCCGGCCGGCGAAGGTGCTCTTGCCCGATCCCGCGTGGCCGTCGACGGCGACCAGGCGCACCGGTCCGCAGGAGGGCGGGAGCGCGGAGAGCCGCGCGGCGTGAAGCGCGAGATCGTTCATGCGCCCAGCCTAGGTGCCGGCCGGGGTAGGCCGTTCGGCCCAGCCGCAGGTCACGCCAGTGGTAGAGACCAATATTGGTCGACCGGCGCAGGTCGAATCGCTGGCCGAACCGGGACGCGACCCGCGATAGTTGGCGCACTGTCGTGCACCGCAGCCCCATTCCGCAGACGACGACCGGGGGTCTCGCCCATGCCCAGTCCCACTTCACGCCGCACCGTGCTCGCCGCCGCCGCCGTCGTGGCGGCCGCCGGTGCCGGAACGCTGTCGTCCGCCGCCTCGGCGGCAGCCGCCCCGCGCCGCGGCCGGCCCGCGCCGCCCTCGGTGGACAACCACGCCTGGACCACGTACACCGACTGGCGGTGCGGCGACCCGGCCGGGACCCGCGCGGTCGCCGGCCGCCGCGCCGGTCTGGTCATCGCCCACCCGCTGGGCCGTACGGACTACACCGACCCGCACACCGGCACCACCGCCGCCTGGGAGTACGCGACCTGGACCTCGCCCGTCCACCGCTCCTCCGTCCCCGCCACCGAGGTGATCGCCTCCTGGAACGCGGACACCCCGGCCGGCACCTGGACGCAGGTCGAGCTGTGCGGCCGTTACTCGGACGGCACCGAGACCCCCTGGTACGTGATGGGGCGCTGGGCCGCCGGTGACGCGGACATCCGCCGCACCTCGGTGGACGACCAGGGCGACGGCAAGAGCTCCGTCTGGACGGACACCTTCTCGGTGGACGACGCGGCGAGCGGCCTGCGCCTGCTCTCCTACCGCCTCCGGCTGACCCTGTACCGCACCCCGGGCACCCGCCTCACCCCGACGGTGTGGCGGGTGGGCGCGATGGCCTCGGACATCCCCGACCGCTTCACGGTGCCCGCGAGCACCCCGGGCCTGGTCCGCGAGCTGCCGGTGCCGCGCTACTCGCAGAACGTCCACGCGGGCCAGTACCCGGAGTACGACAACGGCGGCGAGGCGTGGTGCAGCCCGACCTCCTCGCAGATGATCATCGAGTACTGGGGCCGCGAACCGTCCGCCGAGGACCTGGCCTGGGTGGAGCCCGGCCTCCCGGACCCCTCGGTCTGCCACGCCGCCCGCTTCACGTACGACTACCAGTACGAGGGCTGCGGCAACTGGCCGTTCAACGCCGCCTACGCGGCCACGTACGACGACATGAGCGCCGCGGTGACCCGCCTGGGCTCCCTGAACGACGTGGAGACCCTGGTCCGCGCGGGCATCCCCGTCATCACCTCCCAGTCCTTCCTCAAGGAGGAGCTGACCGGCGCGGGCTACGGCACGTCCGGCCACCTGATGACGGTCATCGGCTTCACCGCCGACGGCGACGTCATCGCCAACGACCCCGCGTCCCCGGACGACGACGCGGTCCGCCACGTCTACAAGCGCCACGAGTGGGAGACCATCTGGCTGCGGACGAAGCGGTACGACGCGAACGGCAAGGTCAGGAGCGGGACCGGCGGGGTCTGCTACGTCTACTGGCCGGCCCACCCGACGCCGGCGCAGCGGTGGGCGCTGCGGTCGTTCGGGCTCCTGTGAACCTGTGCGGTGCCACGGCTGCATCGACCTGACGGCGGCGTTCCCAGCCGTTCTGGGTGAGGTGGCCGCACTTGTCCACCGTGACCTTGATCGAGCGGTGCCCTCGCCGGCGAGACACCTCGTAGATGGACACGCCAATCGTCGTGGTCACGGTAATCCACTTGTCCCGCAAGTCGTGCGGGTACGACAAATCCACTGTTCGCATTTCGGACAGGAAGCCGGCCGATGAACTGCTCAAGGAGAGGCCGGCACCGCGATGCCGCGCTATTCACCCTCCTCCGATGCTTCAAGGAAGCGCGGACAGTTCGGCTGTCACGGCGGCCATGAGGGTCTGGCCGCCCCAGTGGGGTGGGGAGTCGGCCGACCTGGGCGAATCCGGTCTACTGCGCGGGGCCGCCCGGGCGGGGGGAGGCGGAGGCCAAGTTCTCCGCCTCCCCGTTGCGGCTCATGGTGCCTAAGCCCAGGGGCCGGGCCGCGCCGGGGCACTGTTCAGGAGTGACGCAACTCCACTGCCTTGGAGTGCAGTTCCTGCATCATGGTGATGCTGTGAAGCATTTTCCGGAAGGCCGACGTGATCCTGCGTGCGGGGCGGCGCATAAGGCGACTGGCGGCACCGAGCATATTGATCATGGCCATGCCCTCCTGAACGGAAGCCGATTCGATCTCGGCGCCCCAGTCCATCAAGGCGATCTGTTCCAGCGCTTCCTCGGCGTCCTCCGGCCATTCGGCGGGAGGAGTGGTGGCCAGCCAGTCCAGGAATGCCTGAAAAGCGGCGTAGGAGGTGCGCATACGTTCGACGAAGCGGTCCGCCGCAGCCTCCAGTTCTCCGGTCGGTCCCTCGATGGCCTTGGCCAGACGGTTCACCACGGCCATCCTCTTGCTCGCCGGGGCCCCGGAGTGGTTGGCCTGGGTCATTTCCTCCCCAAGGAGCATCATGAGCTCCGTGAGGTCCGACATGGCCGCGTCCACGTCGGCCATGTCGTCGGCGAGTACCTCCAGCTGGGTCTCGGCCTCCACAATCAGATCGAACATGCCCGGGAGGTTCTCGTCGGGGCCGCTCTCCACTCCGGTCGCGGAGCCCGTCTCGATCGGGCTGTCCGTCCGCAGCGGGTTCGCCGCCAGCGTGTCCAGCAGTTGCTTTCGTGCAGTCTCGGTGCTGCCCGGGTGGGACGGGAAGGCCAGGCGTAGCACCATCCCGGCGGCGGGACGGCACTCGGCGTCGTGGGTGATGTGGACGGTGCGCCGGCCGAGCGCATGGCGCGCGCCGAAGGCGAAGGCCAGCTCCGGGTCGAGACCGCCGAGGTCCGCGACGACGACGTCTGCCTCAGTGAGCAGGTGTAGCAGTTGGTCCAGGGGCAGGCCGGCCTCGGAGAGGCTGCCCGCCCTCAGCAGGGTGAGGCCGAGTTGTTCGCACACCGGGCGCACGATCTCCTCGTGGATGACGGTGGACCGGTGCCGCACCTCCGGGAGGCAAGGGGCGGCGGAGTAGGTGGTGGTCGCGGTCCCGTCGATGACGAGGCAGGTGGGCATGATTGATACCTTTCGGTGGTGGTCCGGCAGGGCAGGAAACGGTCAGTCGAAGAGCGTGAGTGCCACGCCGTCGGCGATCTCGTCGGCGAAGATGGGACGCTCCTCGATGCCCAGTGCGGCCAGCAGTTCCACGGTCCGCACCCGGTGGCGGCGGCCGACGGGCACAGTGGGACAGGGAAACTCGTCATGGGCGACCAACCGGTAGGCGGTGTCCATGCACATGCCGAACGCCCGGGCCGCCGTGCGCAGGTTGACGGTCACCGGCAGGTCGAAGATCTCGCGGAAGGTGAGGGGGGTCTCTTGGCCGCCGCTCATCCCTTCCTCCCGACCCGGCGCAGGGAGAGGGCGGCGACCCGGCGGCCCCGGCCGGAGTGCCCGACGCTCGTGGCCGTACCGGCCACGCCCCAGGCGCTGGCGAGAGCGCCGATCCGTACGCCTTCGACACGGTGCGCGGGTACGGAGATCCGCAGGCTTGCGGAGAGCCCTGACCAGCGCGGGGCCGGGTCGTAGTCAGCCCGCCAGACGTCGTCGCTGCCCGCGCTGGAGGAAGTACCGCCCGCGCGTTCCACGTCCTCCACCGTGTTCTCGCGGTGCGTGTCGCGCCAGACCTCCCAGGCGCGGGAACAGGCCGACCGCAGCACCGTCCTCCCGGGATCCGGATCCTGCGGGTCCAGCTTCGTCAGCTCTTCGAGGTAGCAGGTGACGAGTTCCGCCTCGACGTCCTCGCGGTCGGCACGGCGGCACCGGGTGATCCGGGACGCGTTGCGGCGCAACCCCGGGAGCCCCAGCCACACCACCGCCTCCCGCCAGTCGGTACCTCCGGTCCGGAAGCGCTCCGCGACCTGGTGCCACAGGAAAGCCCGTGACAGGGAGCACGCGGTGCGGTCGTAGAGCAATGCGCGGGCCCGTTCCAGGGAAAGGGGTACGCCCGCCGGTTCCGTGCTGTCGAGCAAACGTAGCGGGGGCGTCGGGGCGTTGTCGGCCCACCGGCGCTCGACGGTGGTGAGGATGCCAGGGAGAGAGAAGAAAGTCATGGTCGCCTCCTGTTCAACCGGCCTGTCGGGCCAGGGTGTTGTCTCGCCAGGCCTTCAGCGCGCGGGCGGCGGGTACCTTGCCGGGCATCGTGTCTGGGCCTCTTTCCACGGCTAGGAGCCAGCGGAGGGATCCCGGCTCCCGGGCGGTCACCAGCCCGTCGAGGAGCCGGGCGACCGCCCGGGTCCGGCCCTTGGCGCCGGCCGCCCCGGCACACCAGGTGAGCAGGGTGTCGCCCATGCTGGAGAAGGCGACCGACTCATTCAGGGAGTGTCCGACGAGATGGACGGTGACCGCCGCCGACCCGGCGCGGGCCAGAGCCCGTCCGCTCCACCACGAGAAGTCGGTGCGGGCCAGGACGGGAAAGGCACAGGCGGTTAGCAGGCCGGCCGTGGCATCGGTCCGCGCCCAGTCCCGCATCCGGTGCAGGACGGTCATCCTGGTGGTGTGGTCGCCTCGGTCGAAGCGTCGTACGAGTGCCCTCTTGGCAGCCTCGAAGACGGAGAGATCGTCCTGCCCGGCGCCCAGGGTCTCCGTGAGCTGTTCCAGCAGTCGCAACGCCTGCTCGTCCCCGGGACCTTCGGGCTCCCCACAGGCGTACGCCACAGCGTGCATCAAGGAGGCTTCGGGCGTGACGCTCCACAGGTCGAGCAGGTCGGCCGCCGCCTGTGCCACCGCACGGTCCCGGAAGCGTGTCGCCAGGCATCGCGCAGCCACCCGCGGGGCGGGAAGGACTGGAGCGGAGGCCAGCGCGGGCAGCAGTTGCAGGGACTGGCCGCTCGTGACCTCCGCCAGAGCGGCGACGGCCCGGCCGGCCTGCTCGATCTGGTTCTCCTCCAGGCCGGGGTCGGCGAGCCAGGCGTGCACCACCGGCACGAGGTCCGCACGATCCCGGCACAGGCTCTCCCACACTGCCCTGCTCACGGCGGGCCAAAAGAAGGACACCGTGTCGGTGGCCTCGTCATCGGCGCGGCTCACGCGATGGGCTCCGAGGATCCGCAGGACCTCGGCCGGTGGCTTCGACGGGAGGTCCTCGCCCGGATGACAGTGGGAGCCGGGACCCCGCATCCTGTCCGGACCTGCCAGCCGCAGCAGTTCCTGCGCCCGTTCCATCACGAGGGCACGGTGCTGCCCTCCGTAGACGCAGAGGGAGAGCAGACAAGCCAGCAGGGCGGGATCGCGCTGAGCCCGGGCCAGGACCTCGGGGCCCTCGGCCCCGGCCAGGGTGCGCATGAGCTCCCCCGAGGCCGGGTCGCCCGCCGCCGCCAGGCGCCGCAGGGTGTCCGCGGCCTGTACGGCGTGGCGTGGCGGGAGGCCGTCGGGCAACAGCTCCTCTAGATTGCCGGGTTCCAGGGCCCGCAGTAACCGGGCGCGTACCGCCTCGTCGGGGCAGCCGTCCGCGAGGTGGGTGGTGAAGACCTTTCGGGGGTCCGGCGACCGGTGGCGCACGACCGGCACGCCGAGGTGGTCCTCCAGTGCGCCTACTAGGCCGGGGGCCTCCACGAGGACGATGACGAGGCGGGCGCCAGCCTCCGTCAGGAGCCCTTCGAGGCGGGCCAGGTCCCACGGCCGGAGCGCGAAGGGATCCGCGGGCTCCGTCACCAGGTATCCGTCCACGCCCTGGGCGCGCGGCGACCACCGGGAGAGGTTGGCCGTTCCGTCGACCTGGACGAGGACGGGGGCCTCGTGGCCGTGCGCGAGCAGGTTGAGTGCGTGTGTTTCCCGCCCCGTCCCGGCCTCGCCGACGAGTACCACGATGCCGGATTCGCGCACCGCGAGGGCTTCCTCGAAGCCGGGCGGCGGTACGAAGCGCCGCCGCGCCGTCTGCACATGCTTCGCCCGTACGGGGCCTTGCCGTATCGGCCTCGGGACCGCGCCGCCCTCCGCCGAAGGTGCGAGCCGCTGGTGCTGGCCGCCTGTCAGCAATCCGGTGTTGATGACGCCGTTGGGGGCCCAGATCGCCGGCCCCCGACCCGCCAGAGCCATCGCGAACTCGGCGAATTCAGTCTCGGGCTCGGTCTCGCTGGGGAGATCAGCTGTCGCCATCGGTTCCTCCGCCGGCGTGGTCGGAGAATCCGACGGTGGTGACGTGCTGACCGCCGTGGACGGTGCCGGTATTGATGATGCCGCGCTCGGCGTTCAGCACGGTCGCGGGGGAGGTCGCCGCCTGGGGAGCGGCGTCCGGTGTTGCCTCGGCCTCGTGTGCCGGGCCTGTGGTCTCTCGTCGTCGGCGGAACGCGAGGACATTGTCCGGGGCCTGGGGTTCTTCTGCTTGCATGTCGCCCTTTCCTTCCGTGGGCGCCCGGAACCGTGCGGGCGGGCGCCTCCCTTTCGGACACGTCGAGATTCCCGCAGGTGCATCCCCGAAGCCGCTCCGGAGGACCAGGAATCAAGTAACCCCAGTCACACACGGAAATGGTTTATGGAACGGCGTGGAGAAGAAGAGCGGGTGTGTCACCGAAAGGCGACACACCCGCTCAGAAATTCGATATTCGCATATGTTCGCCAGAGTCAGATGTACTTGCCGGGGGCCGACCTCCCGAGTGCCCCGATCCGGTCTCGCGGCAGGCTGGAGAGCTCCTTGCGCTCCTGTTCGGACAACGTGCCCAGCAAAAGGCCAAAGCTCCTCCTGCCAGTCGCAACGCGGCGGACTCAGCAGATCCTGGTGACCGACCGACCGACCGCCCAGTCCAGCACCTGCCGCACCTATGCGGGGTGATGAAGCAACCACAGGGCCGCCAGCGGCACCGGGTCGGTGTGGAGGGCCTGGAGACAGAACTCGTCATGCCCCGGCGGCTGGCCGTCCAGGAGTAACGGACCCCGTCGCTTTCCCGCCCGCCGAGAAGCAGCTCCTCACCGTTCTCCCGGAGCCGCACGTCGAACACCCGGCAGCGCAGGCCATCTTCCTCCAGGCGCTGCGGCAGACCGAGATGCCGCATGATCTACAGCGCCCACAGCCCGTTGCCGGAGGTGGTCTGGGCATCCGCCAAGTAACTCAGAGCAGAGGCGAGATGGGTCCGTACCAGGTGCCAGCCGTGCAGACACTCGCACGGACGATGCGTACGGGTCGGGGTCCCACCAGGAGACCCACAGGCCGACCGAGTTCGTACCGTGGACCTTGGGAGGCCGACCGCCCGCGTGTCCACGTGCTCCGTCGTGTCCACCCGGAAGACGTCGCTGTACTTTCCGTTCAGGTGAGGAGCGGGGGCCTCGTCCACCAGGGGTGCATAGGTACCGAACCCTCCGGGTCCCCTTGCCGGCCGAGAAAGGAGTACTCCCCCGTCTCGTCCCTGAGCACCAGCGCCCAGTCCTTCGACGCGCACCAGCGGTGGCCGGGGATCTCCCACCAAGGCTGCCTGTCCAGCCGGTGAAAGCGGCGGTCGGTGGTGTCGTCGTTCATGCTGCCTCGCTGTGCGCGCCGGTCCGCCGCCGATGGAGCGCGTCGCGGGCGGTGACGAGGCCGGGCCAGCCGTTCGCACCTGCCTGGTCCATTTCCACGAACAATCGGAATGCACCGGAGCGCATGGATTGGCCGCGACAAGGTTCTCGACGGCCCGGAACTGTTCGTCATTCCACTTACCCGCCTCCGCCCAGCGCAGCAACGTCCCGCACGTCGTTTCACACCGGACAGAAGAAAGCAACTGACGCGCTGGACCCACCACCGCGACCGTCTACCCGACACCTACCGCGCCATTGTCGGCCCCGTCTCCGACCGCACCGCTCAAGCCTGAAGCAGCGACCCCCCCCAACGGAGCACCACGCCTCACCGGCTTATCACGCATCAACTGGTTAGACGGAAGTCGGTCGCCGTGCTCCAGCGATGCAGTCGGTGGCGAATCTCGGCGACGAGCACGACGTCCTCGGCCGCGACGCCCAGCGCGTTCGCCACGATGAGCCGACGGGTCGCATGGTCCGACCGGGCGAGTTCCCGGAGGCGCACCAGGGCGTTGTGCCCGCCGCCCCAGCTCGCCATCCGTTCCATGGCCCGGCCCGCCGGTCCGGCGAACCCGCTGGAGCTGGCTACGTTCCGCAACCACTCGACGAGCAGTCCTGACAACTGCCCGTACTCGCGCCGCGCATGTCTGGAAACGGCCTCGGCCTGTCGACGTCCGATGAACGCCACACCCTCCACACTGTGCGAGTAGGCTCCCTCCGCCCGGATCTTGCGGTCCTGGCGGACCGCGCGCGCGGCGTTCAGCAGTTCCGTCGGGGAGTGCCGGAAGACGAACTTCGGTTGGGCCGGTCCGTTTTCGTGGCCCCGTAGACGTCTTGCCGGGCAGCACCGCCGTCAGTCGGTCCCCCGCCAGCTTCGCCGACCGGTCGGCCTCGTTCCTGACGATCTGCTGGTCCAGCCCCTCGTAGACCGAAGCAGTCAGCAGGAAGGCCAGTGATTTCGGCTTGTCGCACAAGCTCTCGATGAACTCCGAGATCTCCCGCTCGGCCTGGTAGCTCAGCCGGAGCCCCAGGTGGCCGAGAGCTTCCGGATCGTGTCGGCCTTGACGAGGGCCGTCACCCGCTCCACCGATTCTGTGGGTACCAGCCCCGGCACCAGAAGTTCGCCCAGGTCGTAATGGTCGGCGAGCGCAGACAGCAGTCGGTCCCGCTCCCACCGGTCCTGCACCACCGCCTCGAAGCAACTACCGAACACCAGGGGGCGGCGGGGCGCACACGGTGGCGCTGATGTGGAGGTCCGGTTCGATGCAGTGCAGCAGGGCCGTGTCGTCGGGCAGGACTATCACCATGCACGCATGGGTCCTTTTGAGCGGCTCCGGTTTCTCAGCATGACCGGGGAAGAGGCAGGGAGGGGAACACCCCATCTATCGGGTACCCCGCGCCGAAGCGTCGGCGGGCTTCCAGCGGTCCAGTTCGGTGATGCCGTCCAGTGCCGGCAGCGGCGCATCAGCCCCGCAGCTCGCCCGTAAAGGTTGAGCGCCGCGGCACGACGGCCTTTTCCTGGTCGGCCGGCCAGGAAAAGGGGCCCCTGCCTCAGCTTTGCGAGGGCTGCTTCGAACCTGTCGGGGCGTGCGAAACCCTGCGAGGCGGCCTTCCTCTCCACGTTCCTCCGGGGCGTAGATGACGGGCGCCCACTCCTTCGCCCCGCTGATCAACTCGGTGATGTCGTGCTCCGCTTCGGATCTCGGAGCCCCGTCCTCGCGCAGGGGTCCGGGGCCGGGCGGCCTGGCCGCCCCCGCTCTCCCGTTCCCTCACTCGCGCCCCCGGCGCTCGTCGCCGCGGATCTGATCGCCCTGGAGGCGGCGGATCTTTTGGCCCTTCACGTAGTCACCGGCGATCCGGTCGCCCGCCACGTGGTGATTGCGCACGCTCTGACCGCCGTGGAGGGTACCGGTGTTGATGTTGCCGCGGGGGGCGGTGATGACATCTGTGCAGCGGGCCGTCGTGTCGTCGCCGGACGATTCGGCAGGCCGCGGGGAGGGCTCCGGTACAGGTTCCGGAGCGGGGTCGTCGACGAGGGTGCCCTCGTAGAGGGGGCCGGAGGGGTTGGGGACGTAGAGCCAGGCCCGTCGGGAGAACGACTTACCCTCGACCGTCGCGGCCACCTCCACGAAGTGGTCGGGGTGGCGCCCCGTGTAACCGCCGGCGACCGCGTCCTCGTAGCACCGCTCGGAGAGAATGGCCGCGACGTGGGTGATGGTCTCGTTGTGGGAGGTGAGCACGGCCTTGACGGGGCGCGAGTCGAGCAGCCGGTGGGTGTCGTTGCGTGCTGTGCCGTTGCCGCTGAACTCGTCCCCGGTCTCCGGAAGCGGGCCGACATGCAGACTGACGCGGAGCCTAATCGGCGCCGCCCCGTGGGAGAGGACGTTGAAGTCGGTCAGAACCTCCTGGAGCGTGAGCAGCAGGGGGTGGATGACGAAGGGCATGCGTGCCGGGTCGAACCCGAAGACGTAGCCATCCCCGGTGGTGGCCGGGAAAGTACGGTCCTCCCACAGGTCTCCGAGGCCGGCCCTTAGCAGCGCGGTCTTGAGGAGTTCTGGGACGACCCGGCTGACGGCCTCGTGCTCGATCGCCGGGCGGCCCGTGAAGTCCTTCGCATCGACAGCCAGAATGCCCTGGTAGGGAGGCAACGGCCGGCTGTGGGTGTACGGGGCGATGATCCGCTGGGGTAGGGCGCTACTGAACTCGGGCATGTCACTCCTCCGTTAAGCCCACCCGGCCACTCTCGGGTCGGGTGGGAACGCTGTCGCGTGCCATGTCGAGCTTCACAGCGGGCGGGGAGCCGTTCCGTTCCACAGGTCCCGATTGAGAGTGATGTGGGCCACACCGCCGATGGAGGTGTCAGCCGCCCGCGTGGCCGTCGGCCGCCTTGCGTAGGCCCTCCACGCTGACCACCTCGATCCGGCGGTTTCCCGCTCTCACGCAGTCGGGGCCGAGCCGTTCGAGCGCCTTGCTGACGGCTTTGCGGCCCACATCGATGTGCCGGGCCAGCTCCTCCCTGGTGAGGGAGAAACAGGGCTTCTCTCCACCGGCGGCCGCGACCAGGCGGAGCAGGGCCAGGGCGAGACGTTCGTGCACAGCCCCCTCACTCAGCTCGACCTGTTCGCGCATACGATTCCAGGCCAATTCAAAAATGGGGGGTGCGAGCTTGTTCTCCTGGATGAAGCGATGGAAATCCTGTGCGGGCACAATGCACGCCCTGCTTTTCCTCAGCGCCCACACATCGGCCATCCGGACGCTTTTAGGCTGAAGCGCCATCTCCCCCAAAATCTCGCCCCGCCCCCGGAAACCGAGCACTCGCTGCCGCCCGTCGGGCTCGGTCCTGACGACCTTCACTAGCCCCTCCAGCAGGGCAAGCACATGCGTCCCCTGGTCGCCTTGCCGCAGCAGGGCGCGGCCCGCGAGGTAGGTCTGCTCCGGATACCGCGTCAGTCGCGCCCATTCCTCGTCCGGCACTAGAGCACACAGAGGAGCCGACGGAAGAGAATCATCTTCGCTCATACGGTCAAGCTAGAGGATAAAAGCTCCGGATGGGCATGGAATTCATAGGCCAGTGTGCGCGTCACAAATAGAACGGCCGAGTTATTTCCGTTTAACTGCCCGCCATCATCCTGCTGCCCTTGAGCCGTTCTAATGCGGAGAGGCGGACCTGGATGCGAAGAGGGAGACCAGGAAGGCGACCACGCAAAGGCGGCGGCGACGCTGGAGGTAAGGCTCTGGCTGCCTCAGGCTGGCGGGAGCCGACCGGGGCGGGCGAAGAGAACCTTCTCGGCCGGGTCCGCCCGGCCGAGAAGGGCGGGATCTGCTGGTCTGCCTGGTTGCGACCGGCGGTGCCGAAGGCGGTCACAGGATGCAGGGGCCAGCTAGCTGCCGACCTGCTCGGTGGTGTTGAGGAGGTCGGAGGCCGCGCCGGACTCGGCGGGGCCGGACGTCGGAGAGGGCCATCAGAGTCTGTGAGACGACCATCGTCCCCATACCCGAGCTGATCACCAGTGTCGGGTCGAGGGCAGAGCCCGCGTGGGTGGAGCGGACGTTCGTCAGGTAAGCCAGGGCCAGGCAGAGCGAGCCCAGGACCATGACATGCTTCGAGCCGTACATCGGCAGGAGTTGGGAGGTGAGGCCTGCCACCATCTCGATCACTGTACTGACTGGCAGGAAGGCGAGGCCCGCCTCCAGTGGGCTGAAGCCCCCGCACCTGCTGCACGAAGAGCGCAGGCAGAAGGACATGCCGAAGATCGCCGCCGCCAGGCACAGACTGATTTCGTATGTGCCCGCCCCTTTCCAGTCGGCGAACATGTGGCGGGGGATCGGCTTCCGGGAGCGGTGTTCCACCACGATGTACGTGGCCAGCAGGACGAACGCGGCGCAGAATGACGCGTCCGTGTACGGATCGCTCCATCCCCCGTGCGCCGAGCGGATGAAGCCGTACACCAGCGCCGTCGTGCCGAGGGCCGACGTGAGCGCGCCCGCCGGGGAAGCGGCCGGGGTGGCGTTCCGAATCCTTGGCACAACGGGGAGTCAGCAAAACGATCATCAGGGCGATCGGCACGTCACAGACGCCCGTAAAGGCTGGCATCGGGTCAGCGCCAACGCGTCTGTGCTCGATTGTCTCACGCGTCCCGAGTCGCTGACCTGCGTGTTTGCGTGGGAGGGCGGCGCCCTCCCTTTAGGGAACCATCTGGCTGCGGACGAAGCGGTACGACGCGAACGGCAAGGTCAGGAGCGGGACCGGCGGGGTCTGCTACGTCTACTGGCCGGCCCACCCTACGCCGGCGCTGCGGTCGTTCGGGCTGGTGTGAGCCGGTAGGCGCAATCCCGGGGCGTACCGGCCGCCGGGGCGCAAGATCGGCGGGCGATCGGGTAAACGGGCAGCGGGTGAGCGGCCGGGAGAGGCCGACGCCGCTGCCCGCGTGCTCGAAAGGGGTACCGATGCGTGCCGTTACCGTGCGGCCTTCGGCCGGCAAGAGCCTTGAGGTGTGCGAGGTGCCCGACCCGGCGCCGGGCCCGGGCGAGCTCCTGGTGGACGGGCTCGGTGTGGGGGTCTGCGGCACGGACAAGGAGATCGCGGCCGGGGATTACGGCTGGGCGCCGAGCGGGGAGGACCGGCTGATCATCGGTCATGAGTCGCTGGGCCGGGTGCGGCAGGCGCCCCCGGCGAGCGGCTTCGAGGCCGGGGACCTGGTCGTGGGCGTGGTGCGCCGGCCCGATCCGGAACCGTGCGGCGCCTGCGCCCGGGGCGAGTTCGACATGTGCCGCAACGGGCGCTACACGGAGCGCGGGATCAAGGAACGGCACGGCTACGCCAGCCAGTCCTGGACCGTCGAGAGCGATTACGCGGTCCGGCTCGACCCGTCCCTGGAGCGCGTCGGCGTCCTGCTCGAACCGACCACCGTGGTGGCCAAGGCGTGGGAGCAGGTCGAACGGATCGGTGCGCGGTCCTGGTTCGAGCCGCGCCGGGTCCTGGTCACCGGGGCGGGACCGATCGGCCTGCTCGCCGCGCTGCTGGGCCGGCAGCGCGGACTGGACGTCCACGTCCTCGACCGGGTGACCTCGGGGCCGAAGCCCGGTCTGGTGACGGGCCTGGGCGCCACGTACCACTCCGGCACGATCGACGAGGTGGCCTCGGCCCTCCGCCCGGACGTGGTGATCGAGGCGACGGGCGCCGGAGACGTGGTCTTCGGCGCGATGCGGGAGACCGCGAGCTACGGGATCGTCTGCCTGACCGGCGTCTCGCCGAAGGGGCGCCGGCTGTCGGTGGACGCCGGCACGCTCAACCGCGAACTGGTGCTGGAGAACGACGCCGTGGTGGGGTCGGTCAACGCCAATCTGCGCCACTACCACGCGGGCGCGGAAGCCCTCCGGCGCGCAGACCCGGACTGGCTGGAGCGGATGATCACGCGGCGGGTGCCGCTGCGGGACGCGGCCGACGCGTTCATCGCGCACGACGGCGACATCAAGGTCGTCATCGATCTCGACGACTGACGCCCGGGGGCGCCGAGCGCCGTCACTCGACGCCGTAGGCCGCCGCGATGCCCGCGATCACCAGGTCGAGCGCTTCCGCGTAGTGCCGCTCGTAGTCCGCGAAGATCTCCTCACCCGCCGCGGCGGTCAGCGGGTAGGCGGCCAGCAGCCGGGCGCGCTCGGCCACGTCGAAACCCTCCCGGCGCAGGCCCGGCAGGGGCTCGGCGCCCTGCTGCTCGATGACGGAGCCCAGCGTGAACATGTACGTCGTCGTGGCCGCCCGCACCGCCTGGGCCAGGGTGAACCCGGCGGCGGTGAGCAGCCGCAGGGTCCCCTCCATCTGCTCGGCGTGCACCGCGCCCGTGAAGCGCGAACCGCTGAACACCTTGGCACCGTCCCGGTAGCCGAGCAGCGACGTCCGCAGGGCGTGGTTGCTCGTCCGCAGCCGCTCCCGCCAGGTGTCGTCCGGGTCGAGCGGGGTCCCGGCGAGCATGCGCCGGTACATCTCGGTCGCCATCTCGTCCAGCAGTGCCTGCTTGTCCTTGAAGTGCCAGTAGAGGGCGGGCGCCTTGACGTCCAGCTCCTTCGCGATGGCGCGCAGGGACAGCCCGTCCAGGCCCACCTCGTTCAGCAGCGTCAACGCCGTGTCCGCGACCCGTCGGCGGTCGAGGGGGGCGCGTCGGTCGGTACTCACGCTTGACAGCTTAACGCCGTTAAGGGCACGCTCGGAACCACCGAGCACTTAACGGCGTTAAGGGGAATTGTCATGGATACGGATGTCCTGATCGTCGGCGCGGGCCCCACCGGCCTCGCCCTCGGAGTGGATCTGGCCCGGCGCGGCGTGCGCGCGCTCGTCCTGGAACGTGCGCGGGAACTGTTCCCCGGCTCCCGGGGCAAGGGCCTCCAGCCCCGCACCATGGAGGTCTTCGACGACCTCGGCGTCATCGACGCGGTCCACGCGGCCGGTGGCACCTACCCGGTCGGCATGGTCTGGCGGAACGGGGAACGGGTCGGCGAGCACCACATGTTCGACCCGGTCGAGCCGAGCGAGGACGCGCCGTACGACAAGCCCTGGATGGTGCCGCAGTGGCGCACCCAGGAGATCCTGGCGGAGCGGCTGGCGGAGCTGGGCGGCGAGGTCGCCTTCGGCCGGGAGGCCGTCGGTCTCACGCAGGACGCGGAGGGCGTCACCGCCCACCTCTCCGACGGCGGCACGGTGCGCGGCCGGTATCTGGTCGCCGCCGACGGCGGCCGGTCCGCGGTGCGCCGCGCGCTGGGCATCGGGATGACCGGTGAGGACGTCGACCCGGGCCCGACCCTGGTCGCGGACGTCCGCATCGCCGGGCTTGACCGCGACAACTGGCACATCTTCCCGCCCAGCGACGGCGCCGACCTCCTCGCCGTCTGCCCGCTGGCGGGCACCGAGGACTTCCAGGTGACCGCCCGCTTCCCCGAGGGGACCGACGTCGACCTCACCCCGGACGGCGTCCGCAAGGTCCTCGCCGCGCGCTCGCACATCCCCGCCGAGGCCGTGACCGAGGTGCGCTGGGCCTCCGACTTCCGCCCCCGCGCCGCCCTGGCCGACCGCTTCCGGGCGGGCCGGGTCTTCCTCGCCGGGGACGCCGCGCACGTGCACTCCCCGGCGGGCGGACAGGGCCTGAACACCAGCGTGCAGGACGCCTACAACCTGGGCTGGAAGCTGGGCGCGGTCCTGACCGGCTGTGCCCCGGCCGCGCTCCTGGACAGCTACGAGGAGGAGCGGCGCCCGGTCGCCGCCCAGATGCTCGACCTGTCCACCGGCGTCCACCGGGGCGAGGTCCGCCGAGGCGGCGCGACCCGCCAACTGGGCCTCGGGTACCGGGAGTCGTCGCTCACCGAGGAGGGGCGGCACGCGGTGCCGGAGGGCGCGCCCCGGGCCGGCGACCGGGCTCCCGACGCGACCGTGGACGGCGTGCGGCTCTTCGACGCCTTCCGGGGCCCGCACTGGACGCTGCTCGCGCTCGGGACCGACGCACCCGGCGGTCCGCGCGGACCCGTGGCGCGGGTGGTGAGCGGGAGTGCCCCCGGCGCGTACGGCACCGGGCTCTTCCTCGTACGCCCGGACGGGTACATCGGATGGGCCGGCGCCACGCCGGACGGGCTCGACGCCTACCTCCGCCGCTTCGGCCCGACCGGCTGGGCGGACACGGCCTGAGGCCCTAGGAGCGGTCCGACGCTGGCCACACGTACGGCAGGTCGTCCGGCACGCCGGGGAAGCGGCCCCGGTAGTGCTCCGGATCCTTGCGGAGCAGCGCCGACTGATGGCTCCGGTGGAAATCCGGGTCGCCCAGCCACGGCGGCAGCTCGCCCGCCGCCGCCAGCTCGGGCTGCGAGCGGACCGGTGCGTCGTCCGTGTGGGCCCGGAAGTCGTGGACGAGGGTGCCGGCGCAGGTGTCGGCGCGCCCCTCGGCCGTCCAGAGCGCGCACATGTCGAGGCCGTACCGGACGAGCGCTTCCTCGTACCCCGTCCACATGCGGACCGCGGGATGCCTGCGCCAGCCGTAACCCGGCACGGTCAGGCCGCGGAACACCTGCAGGGCCTCCACCCGCTGCTTGCCGAGCCGTCTGGCGTCCAGCACGGCGGCCGACTCCGTGAAGCCGGGAAAGGGGAGGAAGGTCTGCATACGACCTGTCTACCCGGGCGACCGCCGTTCCGCCCTCCGTGCGCCGCCCGGGTGCACCGGCTGGGCGGTGCGCCTCACGGTTGGCTATCGAGAAACGATAGATTAGGATCGCATCTCGATAGGTGGAGGGAGAGAGGTCATGGGAAGACTGACGGACTTCGCGCTGCGTTGCGTGATCGTGGCGCTGCTCGCCGGTGCGCTGTTCCTGCAGGTGCTGATGCTGGTGCTGATCTTCCGCGACCCGGGGAGCGGCGGCGCCGACGCCGCGGAGCTGCCCCGGGTCCCGGTCGCGCTGATCGTCGTCCTGGGGATCGGCTGCGCCGAGACCGTTCTGACGTGCGTATGGCGACTGGCCGCGATGGCCCGCCGGGGAACGGTGTTCTCCAGGCCCGCCTTCCGGTACGTGGACCTCGTGACCGGTGCCTTCGCCGGTGCCGCGGTCCTGCTCTGGGCCCTCGGAGCGGTTCTGGCGCCGGGCGAGGCCGTCGCGCCGGGTGTCGTCCTCCTGATCGGCGTGGTCGGCCTGGCGGTGTTCGGGGTAGCGCTCGTCGTGCTCGTACTGCGCACGCTGCTCGCCCAGGCGGTCGCCCGCGACGTCCAGGCGACACGGATGCAGGCCGAGCTGGACGAGGTGATCTGATGCCGATCGTCGTCGACGTCGACGTGATGCTCGCCCGGCGGAAGATGTCCGTGGGGGAGCTCGCCGAGCGGATCGGTATCACCCCCGCCAACCTGGCGGTCCTCAAGAACGGCCGGGCCAAGGCCGTGCGCTTCGCGACGCTCGCCGCGCTCTGCGAAGCGCTCGACTGCCAGCCGGGGGACCTGCTGCGCTGGGAAGCCGCGGGCGAGCCGGACCGCTTACCCGGCCAGGACGCGCCGGTCTCGCGCTGACGCGCTCGCCCCGGGCCGTTCTCCGCGGAGCGCGGGCATCGCCGACACCTGCGGCCCTCGGGGTCCCCTTCGCGGGGCGCCGAGCGCACGGTGTGGTCTGCGGCACACGCACCCCCGCCCCCTCACACGGTTTCCGCACGTCGTGGCGGCGGGGTGGGGCCGGTCCCACCCGGTGCAGTGACGGACATCTCTACCCCTGGCCCCGCCGGGGTGGCACTGTGGTCGGGTCCCGGCCGGGTGCTGGGCGCTCCCCCTGCCGGCCGACCGAACGAGATGCCATGACCGCGACTGCCGCCTCCTTCACCGCCGCCCGCCGCCGCGCCCGCACCGGCGGCCCCGACGACGGCCCCAAGCTGCTGGAGCACGTCATGGGCTGGACCCTCGTGGTCGTGGTGGCCATGCTCGTCACGCAGCTCGGTCTGCTCTAGGACGTACGCGGAAGGGGCCGGGAGGCCGCACGGCTCCCGCCCCCGACGTGCGCCGCGCTACCGGGTCGGCCGATTCCCTGACCGGCTCGCCGTCGGTGGTGTCACCGCTCAGCTGACGGACCGGTCCCGGCGATCTCCGGGGCCGTCGCAGCCGGGGCCGCGAGCCCGGTCATCCGTATGTTCGGTCAACCGGTGACGGATGCCATCCGATCGGGCATACTCGTCCCGCCACAGCCGCCTGCCTGCACCTCTCGTAATCCGGGAGGGCAACATCGGCTGGGCAGCAGTGATTTCGGGCATCGCCCGGAGATCCCCCCGGCGGCGCCGCTCACACCCCGCGCGCGCGACCGCCGCAACGCCCGACAGGGAGGAGAGCGCCGTCATGTCCGACCGTGCCCCGCAGTGGGTCGAACGCCGTCTGCCCACCGAGGAAGCCGGCCAGCTGATCGATCTCGTACGTGACATCGCCCAGCGGGAGATCGCGCCGAAGGCGGCCGAGGAGGAGGAAGCGGGCCGCTTCCCCCGCGAAGTCTTCACCCTGCTCTCCGAGTCCGGCCTGCTCGGCCTGCCCTACGACTCCGAACACGGCGGTGGCGACCAGCCGTACGAGGTCTACCTCCAGGTACTCGAAGAGCTCAGCGCCGCCCGGCTCACCGTCGGCCTCGGTGTCAGCGTCCACTCCCTCGCCTGCCACGGCCTCGCCGGCTACGGCACCCGGGAGCAGCGCGCCGAACACCTCCCGTCGATGCTCTCCGGCGGCCTGCTCGGCGCCTACTGCCTCTCCGAACCCGCCTCCGGCTCCGACGCCGCCTCACTGCGCACCAAGGCCGTGCGGGACGGCGACGACTGGGTGATCACAGGGACCAAGGCATGGATCACGCACGGCGGCATCGCCGACTTCTACACCGTGCTGGCCCGCACCGGCGCCGAGGGCGCCCGGGGCATCACCGCCTTCCTCGTCCCCGGTGACGCCGCCGGGCTGAGCGCGGCCGTCCCCGAGAAGAAGATGGGCATGAAGGGCTCGCCCACCGCCCAGCTCCACTTCGACGGCGTCCGCATCCCCGACACCCGCCGGATCGGCGAGGAGGGACAGGGCTTCGCGATCGCCCTCTCCGCCCTCGACTCCGGCCGGCTCGGCATCGCCGCCTGCGCCATCGGCGTCGCCCAGGCCGCGCTGGACGGGGCCCTCGGATACGCCACCGGCCGCAAGCAGTTCGGCCGCCCCATCGCGGACTTCCAGGGCCTGCGGTTCATGCTCGCCGACATGGCGACCCGCATCGAGGCCGGGCGCGCGCTCTATCTGGAGGCCGCCCGGCTGAGGGACGCCGGCCGCCCCTTCTCGCGCCAGGCCGCCATGGCCAAGCTGTTCTGCACGGACGCCGCGATGCAGGTGACCACCGACGCCGTCCAGGTGCTCGGCGGCTACGGCTACACGCAGGACTTCCCCGTCGAACGCCTCATGCGCGAGGCCAAGGTGCTCCAGATCGTGGAGGGCACCAACCAGATTCAGCGGATGGTCATCGCGCGTCACCTCGCGGGCCCTGAGTCCCGCTGACCCGCAGCGGCCGTTCGGACCACACGGGCGTCGTCATGATCCGGTTCCAGTCCTGGTCATGACGGCCCGGCAGGGTCCGGCCCGTGCTCTCCCAGTGCCGCAGCAGCGCCCGGTAGATCGGCGGATCGCTCGACCGGGGCACCGCGCGCGGCGCCGACCGGGGCGGCTCGGACCGGGACGCCGGTACGGAAGCGGACTGCGGAACCGATTCTTCGGAGGGCGGAGCGGCGAGCCGTCGGCGCCCGGCGCCGGCTGTGGAGTGCAGCGGGGTCATACCGGGCCAACGCCGCGGGACGGGGTGGGGTCACTGGCTGTTCGATTCGGGCGCATGTTCACCCGGTTCCCCCGGCTGCCGGGTTGCTCACGCACCCCGGCCGCGTGTTCGGGAGGCGGGGTCAGGCGGCCTCGCGCCGGAGCGGGTGGGCCACCCGGATCGGGCGGGAACCGGCACCGCCGGCGTGCGAGAAGGGCTGCGTCCGCCAGTCGAGCCCCTGCGGGAGCGTCAGCAGCAGCGCCGTCTCCTGCTCCTGCACCCCGTCCGCCTCGGCGGGCCGGGCTCCGGCGGCACGCCCCGTACCGGGGCACACGGTGAGCACGAACGGGTTCCACGGGGACGGGCACAGCGCGTGCTCCGGGAGCACGTCCTCGTCCGCCAGGAGCGCGATGGGCTGCGCGCAGTCCGGGCAGACGACCCGGTACATCTCGAAGGTGTCGTACGCGTCGGGAGCGGTGTCCTCGAACGGATCAACGGGCTCCGGTTCGGTACGTCCGGTGAGCTTCAGGTGTGACATGGGAAATCCCCCCTCGGATGGGCCGGCATGACGCTGTGGCCTCGGCCACAGCAAGCACTTCCCGCCGCCGATCGGCCGTAACCGTTCCGTGTCCCACTACTGCCGCGTAAACCTGTGGCGTTGGTCACATGCCCGGCGCAGGTGCCGTCCCAAAGGCTGGGCAGCTGTGCCGGGAACCACTCATGGCCATAGATTGATCCATATGGAGGAGCTGGACCGTCACATCGTGGAGTTGCTCGTCAAGGACGGGCGGATGAGCTACACCGACCTGGGCAAGGCCACCGGCCTGTCCACCTCGGCGGTTCATCAGCGCGTCCGCAGGCTTGAGCAGCGCGGGGTGATCCGCGGCTACGCCGCGGTCGTGGACCCGGAGGCGGTGGGCCTGCCGCTGACCGCGTTCATCTCGGTCAAGCCGTTCGACCCCAGCGCCCCGGACGACATCGCCGAACGGCTCGCCGGGATTCCCGAGCTGGAGGCGTGCCACAGTGTCGCCGGCGACGAGAACTACATCCTCAAGGTCCGCGTGGCGACCCCGCTGGAGCTGGAGAACCTGCTCACCCGCATCCGCTCGCTCGCCGGAGTCTCCACCCGCACCACGGTCGTCCTGTCGACCCCGTACGAGGCACGCCCGCCGCAGATCTGAGGGGGGCGCGCGCCGGGACGCCCCGGCGCGCGGGAGACTGGTGCTCATGACCGAGAGCACCGCCCCCCAGAGCGAACACCGCACCGTGCTGCTGCGCGGTGGAGACGTCCACAGCCCCGCCGATCCCTTCGCCACCGCCATGGTGGTCGAACGGGGCCATGTCGCCTGGGTGGGCTCCGAAGGCGCCGCCGACGCCTTCGCGAGCGGCGTCGACGAGGTGATCGACCTCGACGGGGCGCTGGTCACCCCCGCATTCACCGACGCCCACGTCCACACCACCTCGACCGGCCTGGCCCTCACCGGGCTCGACCTCTCCGGCGCCCGCACCCTCGGCGACGCCCTCGCCCGCGTCCGCACCCACGTCACCGCCCACCCCGCCGACCGGGTGGTCCTCGGACACGGCTGGGACGCCACCCGCTGGCCCGAGCAGCGCCCGCCCTCCCGCGCCGAACTGGACGAGGCGGCGGCCGGCCGGCCCGTCTACCTGCCCCGGGTCGACGTGCACTCGGCCGCCGTCAGCACCGCCCTGCTCGACCTCGTCCCCGGCGTCACCACGATGGCCGGATACCACCCGGACGGCCCGCTGACCGCCGCCGCCCACCACGCCGTGCGCGCGGCCGCCCACGACGCCGTCACGCCGGCCCAGCGCACCGCCGCCCAGCGCGCCGCGCTCCGCCACGCCGCCTCCCTCGGCATCGGCTCCCTCCACGAGTGCGGCGGCCCCGACATCTCCGACGAGGACGACTTCACCGGGCTGCTGAAGGTGGCCGCCGAGGAGGCCGGGCCCCGGGTCTTCGGCTACTGGGCCCAGGAGGTGGCCGACGAGAAGGACGCCCGCCGCGTCCGGGAGCTGGGCGCCGTCGGCGCGGCCGGCGACCTCTTCGTGGACGGCTCGCTCGGCTCGCACACCGCCTGCCTGCACGAGCCGTACGCCGACGCCCCGCACACCGGTACCGCCCACCTGGACGCCGCCCGGATCGCCGCCCACGTCGCCGCCTGCACCGAGGCGGGGCTCCAGGCGGGCTTCCACGCCATCGGGGACGCGGCGCTCTCGGCGGTCGTCCAGGGCGTCGGGGCGGCGGCCGAGAAGGTCGGCCTGGCCCGGGTGCGGGCCGCCCGGCACCGCGTCGAGCACGCGGAGATGCTCACCCCCGAGACCGTCGCGGCCTTCGCGGAACTGGGCCTGACCGCCTCGGTCCAGCCCGCCTTCGACGCGGCGTGGGGCGGCGGGGAAGGCATGTACGCCCAGCGCCTGGGCGCCGGACGGGCCGTCACCCTCAACCCGTACGCGGCGCTCCTGCGGGCCGGTGTGCCGCTCGCCTTCGGCTCGGACAGCCCGGTGACCCCGCTGGACCCCTGGGGGACCGTGCGGGCGGCCGCCTTCCACCGGACGCTGGAGCACCGCGTCTCGGTCCGGGCCGCCTTCACCGCGCACACCCGGGGCGGCTGGCGGGCCCTGGGGCGGGACGACGCGGGGACCCTGGTGCCCGGCGCCCCGGCCGACTACGCGGTCTGGCGTACCGACGAGCTGGTGGTCCAGGCCCCGGACGACCGGGTGGCGCGCTGGTCGACCGACCCCCGGTCCGGGACACCGGGACTGCCCGACCTCGGCCCCGGCGCCGACCTCCCGGTCTGCCTGCGCACCGTGGTCCTCGGACAAACTGTCTACGTAAGGCCGAACGAGTGACGTGCGGGCATTCCGGTCCGCCGATCGAAGGCGGGCCGGCTCTTCCGCTACCTGGGGATCTTCGGGACTGACCAGGCCATTTCGGTAATCGATGCAGGTCAGGCAAGTATTGACAGAATGCGGCCATCGGCCGGTAGGTTCGGCCGAGTCCACCACAGGACGTCCGACCGGTGAAACCTCCACGCAGTCGTCGAACGCCGCTGGGTCACGGGGTGGTGTGCCGCACCGGCGCACCACCACTGACAGCCAGGTTCAGCGCCCGCGCCTCGGGGGCGAGGGAAGGTTTCAGCCGGACGGAGGGTGCGACCCGGGTGGGGCCCGGACGTTCAGTAGACAACGGCTCTAGGTCGACCCGCAGCCAGCGGGTCCCAGGTCGGCCCGAAGGACACCGGGCCCCGATCCGCACTTCTGTCCCCGATTCCGCTCTTCTGTCCGTCGCGGCCCGCGCGCCACCCCGACCGGGTCGGCATTCCGCGCCGCCGCGCTCGATATGGTGTGCACCTGTGTACGGACGTGAGGGGCAGTAAGTGAACGACGGCGGTCAGCGGCAATTCGGCCCGCTCGGCAGTGTCTTGGTGATCATCCCGACGTACGACGAGGCCGAGAACATCAAGCCGATCGTGAGCCGGGTCCGCGCCGCCGTGCCGGAGGCCCACATCCTCGTCGCCGACGACAACAGCCCCGACGGCACGGGCAAGCTGGCCGACGAGCTGGCCGCGGCCGACGACCACGTCCACGTCCTGCACCGCAAGGGCAAGGAAGGGCTCGGCGCGGCCTATCTCGCCGGCTTCCGCTGGGGCATGGACCACGACTACGGCGTGCTGGTCGAGATGGACGCCGACGGCTCCCACCAGCCCGAGGAGCTGCCCCGGCTGCTCACCGCGCTCAAGGGCGCGGACCTGGTCCTCGGCTCCCGCTGGGTGCCCGGCGGCCGGGTGGTGAACTGGCCCAAGTCGCGCGAGTTCATCTCGCGCGGCGGCAGCACGTACTCCCGGCTGATGCTGGGCCTGCGGACCCGGGACGTCACCGGCGGCTACCGGGCCTTCCGCGCCGACACCCTGAAGGGCATCGGCCTCGACGCGGTCGCCTCGCAGGGCTACTGCTTCCAGGTCGACCTGGCCCGCCGCGCGATCGACGCCGGCTTCCACGTGGTCGAGGTGCCGATCACCTTCGTCGACCGCGAGATCGGCGACTCCAAGATGAGCAAGGACATCCTGGTGGAGGCGCTGTGGCGGGTGACCGCCTGGGGCGTCACCAGCCGTACGAACCGGGCCCTCGGCCGCCGTACCCCCTGAGCCGCCCCGGCGCCCTTCACCCCCTTACGGCGTACGGACGCGCGGCCAGGCACACTGGGGGCATGACGACCGGCACACCGCCCCCGACCGCCCGCAGGCGCTCGCGCGCCCGGACCTTCGTACCGCTCGCCGTCGCCGCCTGGGCGGTGCTGGAGATCTGGCTGCTGATCCTGGTGGCGGACGCCGCGGGCGGACTGGCCGTGCTGATCCTGCTGGCCGCCGGCATCGTCCTCGGCGCCGCGGTGATCAAGAGCGCCGGCCGCCGGGCCTTCCGCAATCTCACCGAGACGCTTCAGCGGATGCCGGGGCAGCCGGGCGCCGAGGGCGCCTCGCCCGTCACTCCCGAGAGCGGCCGGGGCAACGGCTTCCTGATGCTCGGCGGGCTGCTGATCATGATCCCCGGCCCGCTCTCGGACGTGGCCGGGCTGCTGCTCCTGATCCCGCCGGTGCGCACGGCGCTCAGCCGCTACGCGGAGCGCTCGCTGGACCGGCGCATGCGGACGGTCGCCCCCGGCGGCTTCTCGGACGCCTTCCAGCAGGCCCGCATCCACCGCCCGGACGGCAAGGTGGTCCAGGGCGAGGTCATCCGCGACGAGCCGCCCCGCCACGACCCGGGCCCGAACGACGAGCCCCGCCCGCCGCTGACGCGGTGACCCTTTCAAGCCCGTCCGGCGATTGAGGTCAGTCCTTGACGCAGGCCGGTGCGAGCCGCAGCACACGACAAAGCCGCGGGCCCGGCACGCAGAACGTGCCGAACCCGCGGCCTGTCGCGGAACCGCGCTAGCGGGTCACGCGGACTTCCTGCTGTCCCGAGGATGCACAGCAATGTTCATCGCCCCGGAGCGCAGGACGGCCAGCCGCTCGGCCAGCACCTCCTCCAGCTCCTCGCGCGTGCGCCGCTCCATGAGCATGTCCCAGTGCGTACGCGCGGGCTTGCCCTTCTTCTCCTCGGGGCCATCCCCGTCCACCAGGAGTGCCTGGGCGCCACACGCCTTGCACTCCCACTCCGGCGGAATTTCCGCCTCTACCGAGAAGGGCATCTCGAATCGATGTCCGTTCTGGCATGCGTACTCCACCGCCTGGCGCGGGGCCAGATCGATGCCGCGGTCCGTCTCGTAGCTGGTAACCACGAGTCGCGTGCCGCGGAGAGCTCGCTCACTCATGAATCGTGCCTCCCGGGCTTGTCGCCCACAGGACAGGTGTCGCTGTCGTCGTCAATCGGTCAACGTCCGGTCGGCGGCAAAGATTCCCGTTATCGGTCATGCGTCGCCCGTCGAACCGCTGATTTTCAGGTTTCCCAGGGTTCAAGTACCCGCCCATACCCGGTTTGTCACCTTTGACGGAAGTTGTCACCCAACGGTTCGCGAAGTTCCACTCGCCGTAACGGTCACCCGGGGCAGGCCAAAGGCGTACACTACCGGCCTTTTACTTCAACGTCTAAATCCGCTCGGGTACGGGGTTTCCCGCCGCCGCCACCGCCCGCCTGAGCGGGACCCGCGCGAGCAGCATCGAACCCACCGCGAAGAAGACCACCAGCGAGATGATCGCGTCCCGGTAGCTGCCGGTCAGCTGGTACGCGAGACCGAACACCAGGGGCCCCAGCCAGCTCAGCCCGCGGTCGCTCATCTCGTAGGCCGAGAAGTACTCGGCCTCCTTGCCGCGCGGCACCAGGTGCGAGAACAGGGAACGGGACAGCGCCTGGCTGCCGCCCAGCACCAGCCCGATCGCCGCCGCCAGCAGATAGAAGAAGACGGGTGAGCCGGCCGGCAGGAAGTACCCGGCGACCAGGATCAGCGTCCACACCACCAGCGAGCCCAGGATCGTGCGCTTCGCGCCGTACACCCGGGCCGTCCGGCCCATCGCCAGCGCCCCGGCCACCGCGAGCACCTGCACCAGCAGCACCGCGGTGATCAGCGTCGACTGGCCGAGCCCCAGCTCCTCGGAGCCGTACACCGACGCCTGCGAGATCACGGTCTGCACGCCGTCGTTGTAGACGAGGTAGGCGAGCAGGAAGGACAGGGTCAGCGGATGGCGCCGCATGTCCGCCAGCGTGGCCCGCAGCTGCCGCCACCCCGAGCCCGAGGCCGCCCCCCGGCCGCCCGGCGGCACCCGGCGGTCACGCAGCCGGCGCAGCGGGATGACGGTGAAGAGGCCCCACCAGAGCCCCGCCGACGCCAGGCAGATCCGTACCGCCTCGGACTCGGACAGGCCGAAGGAGTCGTGTCCCGAGTACAGGATCAGATTCAGCACCAGGACCAGTGCCCCGGAGGTGTAGCCGAACGCCCACCCCCGCGAGGAGACGTCGTCGCGCTCCTCGGGTTCCGCGATCTGCGGCAGGTAGGAGTTGTAGACCATCATCGCCACCGCCGTCGCGGCGTTCGCCACGATGAGCAGGAAGGCACCGAGCAGATAGCGGTCCCCGGCCAGGAAGAACATGGCGGTCGTCGCGGCGGCGCCGGTGTACGCCGTCGCCGCGAGGAGCGGCTTCTTGCGGCCCGTACGGTCGGCCGCCGCGCCCACCACGGGCATCAGGACGATCGCCAGGACGAGCGAGGCGGACACCGCGTACGCGAACAGCGACCCGGCCCGCACCGGGATGCCGAGCGGGTGGACGAAGCCGTCGGAGTCCGCGGCGGCCTTGGCCACCGACGTCAGATACGGACCGAGGAAGACCGTGACGACGCTCGTGGAGTAGACGGAGCACGCGAAGTCGTAGAAGTACCAGCCGCGCTGCTCCCGGCGCCGCGCCGCCGGGCCGTCCGGGCCGTCCGGGCCGGACGTGCCGTCGGCCGGCTCGGCGGTGTCTGCGGTCTCGGCCGTCATGGCGCCCCCTGGAATCTCCCCGTGCGGACGCCGGCCGTACGGCGGCGCGGCGGCGGGTCAGGCCCAGGCCCCCCGCTCGCTCAGCACCGTGCGCAGCGTCTCGATGTGATCGGTCATGATGCCATCCACCCCGAGGTCCAGGAGAGCGGCCATCCGCTCCGGTTCGTTCACCGTCCACACATGCACCTGGAGCCCTCGCGCGTGGGCCTCGCGCACGAAGCGGCGGTCGACGACCCGGATGCCGTTCTGGCTCTCCGGCACCTGCGCGCACACCGCTCCGGCGCGCAGCGCGGCCGGGATGCCGTACGAGCGCAGCCGCAGGCCGAGCACCCCGCGCACACCGTACGAGGTGGCCAGGCGCGGGCCGCCCAGCCGGTGCGCCCTGGCGACCCGGGCCTCGGAGAACGAGCCGACGCAGACCCGGTCCCAGGCGTCCGTCGCCCGGATCAGCTCCAGGAGCGGCCGGAGGGCGGCCTCCGCCTTGACGTCCACGTTCCACCGGGCCCCGGGGAACGTCTCCAGCAGCTCCTCGAACAGCGGCAGCGGCTCGCGCCCGGCGACCCGGGCCCGGCTTATCTCGCTCCACGGCAGCTCCGCCAGGCGGCCCCGGGCGTCCGTCACCCGGTCGAGCGTGGCGTCGTGGAAGGCGACGAGCCGGCCGTCCGCCGAGGCGTGCACATCGGTCTCGAAGTAGCGGCACCCGGCGTCGGCGGCGCGGCGGAAGGCGGCCGTCGTGTTCTCGGCCCCGCCCGCCGCCCCGCCCCGGTGGGCGAACGCGAGCGGGGCGGGGTGGTCCAGATAGGGGTGGCGTTCGAAAGTCACCGCCGCAGTATGGACCGCCGGGGCGCGGAGGTCCCGGCCGAGGGGGCGCCTTCCCCGGGGACCGCGAAGAGCCGCAGGAAGACCTGGGCGAGCGGGCCGATGGCCAGGGCGTACAGCACCGTGCCCACGCCGAGGGAGCCGCCGAGCAGGAAGCCGGTGACCACGACGGCGATCTCGATCGCTGTGCGCACCAGCCGGATCGACCTGCCGGTCCGCCGGTGCAGGCCGGTCATCAGGCCGTCCCGGGGACCCGGGCCGAACCGGGCGCTGATGTACAGCCCCGTCGCCACCCCGTTCAGCACGATTCCCGCCACCATCACCCCGGCCCGCGCCACCAGGCCGTGCGCCTCCGGGACGAGCGCGAGCGTCCCGTCCATCGCGATGCCCACGGCGAACACGTTGGACACCGTGCCGAGCCCCGGCCGCTGCCGCAGCGGGACCCACAGCACCAGCACGATCGCGCCGATGATGATCGAGACCACGCCGATGCTGATCCCGGTGCGCTCGGCGAGCCCCTGGTGCAGCACACCCCACGGCTCCAGGCCGAGACCGGCGACGACCAGGAGCGCCGAGCTCGCCCCGTAGAGCGCGAGCCCCGCGTACAGCTGGACCAGCCGACGGGTGAGGTGCGCCCCGCGAGGGGCGAGGGTCTCGGACAAGGGGTGCCCCCTGGTGTGGTGGTGTTGGACTGCTCCGTGTCACTCTGTGGCAGGGGATCGGCCGTCAACCATGGCCAATCCGAGGAAGGTGGACTGATTCTCATGGCGCAGTGGACTTCGGCGGTCGGTGCGGCCCAGCTGGCCCGGCAGCTCCGGGCCCAGCAGCGGCCGGCGGGCCCCGGCACCCGCCGCCCGCCCGCCTACCGGGCCCTGGCCGACGGCATCCGGCTGCTCGTCCTGGAGGGCCGGGTCGCGGTCGCCGCCCGCCTCCCCGCCGAACGGGAACTCGCCCTCGCCCTGGCCGTCAGCCGCACCACGGTCGCCGCCGCCTACGAGGCGCTGCGGGCCGAGGGCTTCCTGGAGTCCCGGCGTGGCGCGGGCAGCTGGACGGCGGTCCCGGCGGGCAACCCGCTGCCCGCCCGCGGCCTGGAACCCCTGCCGCCCGAGGCCCTGGGCTCCATGATCGACCTGGGCTGCGCCTCGCTGCCCGCCCCCGAGCCCTGGCTGACCCGGGCCGTCCAGGGCGCCCTGGAGGAGCTGCCCCCGTACGCCCACACACACGGCGACTACCCCGCCGGGCTGCCGGCGCTGCGCGGGATGATCGCCGACCGCTACACCGCCGACGGCATCCCGACCATGCCCGAGCAGATCATGGTCACCACCGGAGCGATGGGCGCCATCGACGCGATCTGCCACCTGTTCGCGGGGCGGGGCGAACGCATCGCGGTGGAGTCCCCGAGCTACGCCAACATCCTCCAGCTGATGCGGGAGGCGGGCGCCCGGCTGGTTCCGGTGGCCATGGAGGAGGGGCTCGGCGGCTGGGACCTGAACCGGTGGCGCCAGGTCCTGCGGGACGCCGCGCCCCGGCTCGGGTACGTCGTGGCGGACTTCCACAATCCGACCGGGGCGCTGGCCGACGAGGAGCGCCGCCGCGCGCTGGTGGACGCCGCCCGCTCGGCCGGTACGGTCCTGGTGGTCGACGAGACGATGCGGGAGCTGCACCTCGACGAGGACGTGGAGATGCCGCGCCCGGTCTGCGCGTTCGACCCGGCCGGCAGCACGGTCCTGACCGTGGGCTCGGCCAGCAAGGCGTTCTGGGCCGGCATGCGGATCGGCTGGGTACGGGCCGCGCCCGACGTGATCCGCAGCCTGGTGGCCGCCCGCGCGTACGCGGACATGGGCACCCCCGTCCTCGAACAGCTCGCGGTGAACTGGCTGATGCGCACCGGCGGCTGGGAGGAAGCCGTGCGGCTGCGCCGGGAACAGGCCCGGGAGAACCGCGACGCGCTGGTCACGGCCGTGCGCCGGGAGCTGCCGGAGTGGGAGTTCTCCGTGCCCGGCGGCGGGCTCACGCTCTGGGTGCGGACCGGCGGCCTCTCCGGCTCCCGGCTCGCGGTCGCCGGGGAGGGGGTCGGGGTCCGCGTGCCGTCCGGGCCCCGGTTCGGGGTGGACGGCGCCTTCGAGGGGTACGTGCGGCTGCCGTTCACGGTCGGCGGCCCGGTCGCGGACGAGGCGGCCCAGCGCCTGGCCCAGGCCGCCCGGCTGGTCGGCTCGGGGGCCGGGGCGGGCGTGGAGGCACCGCGCACGTTCGTGGCGTGAACGGCGGAGGAGGGCCCGGCACACCGCCGGGCCCTCCTCCGCCGCCGCCACGTGATCAGTCCCCGACGGCCACGGCCTCCAGCCCGGCCGGCGCCGCCACCGTCTCCACCGGCGCCGGTTCCGGCGCCCCCGCCTCCACCGCGGTGCGCCGCTCCGGCAGCAGGCTCAGCACCGCCGCGCGCTGCGCCTCGCTGGTGGCGTCGTCGTACGGGTCGGGCGTGGCCGGGACCTGGATGCGCAGGACCGGTCCGGCGCCGAACCGGGCGTAGCCGCGGCCGGCCGGGGCGTCCGGCGGCGGGGTGGTGTGCGGTCCGGTGCCGAGCACCGACTCCACCTGCCCGGCCGTGCAGTCGCCGAGCACCACCCGGGCCCTGGTGTGCGTCCGGACCGTCTCACCGAGGCCGTCGAGGTGGTCGAACGCCTCGGCCAGCACCACGACGACATGGGCGGCCCGGCCGTGCCGCAGCGGGATCTGGAGCAGTTCCTGCGCGTCGGGCGTCCCGTCGCCGGCCGGGCGGGCGAGCGCGCTCGGCCGGTCCAGCAGAATCCAGAGCGGCCGCGTGAGGTCCTCGGGGACCGGGTCGCCGGCCTGCCGGGCGCGGTTCGCCTCGATCAGCCGGCGTTCCGTCTCGTTGGCCGCCCACTCCAGCGTGGAGAGCGCGCCGGCGGGCCCGCACTCGACGGCCAGGACGCCCTCGCGGCCGGTGAAGCAGGCGTACTCGCCGGTGCCGCTGCCTTCCACGATGAGGATGTCGCCCTGCTGGAGCGCCTGGAGGGCGATGGACCGCAGCAGGGTGGTGGTGCCGCTGCCCGGCTGTCCGGCGACGAGCAGGTGCGGTTCGGTGGAGCGGGGGCCGGTGCGCCAGACGACGCCGGGCGCGTCGCGGGTGCCGGTGCCGTCGCTCACCGGGAGGGTGCGCCGCACGGCGTCCTCGTCCGTGAAGCCGAGGACGGTCTCGCCGGGGGCGGTGACGAAGCGCTGGGCGGTGAGCGAGGTCGGCAGGGCGTCCAGGACGCTCATCACGAGCCGGTTGGCCTCCTCGTCCCAGCTGAACCGGTACTCCCGGCCCCGGCCGGACTTGGCGTGCAGCAGCTGTTCGATCCGGGCCCTGGACTCGGGCTCGCTGTCGGTGAAGTACGCGGGGTAGGCGACCTGGAGGCGCGAGACGCGGCCGTCGCCGTCGAACGCGTAGTCGCTGAAGACCTTCTCCCACTCGCCGCCGTGGCCGAACAGCGGGCTGGGGTCCTCGGCCGTCGAGAAGTACGGCACGAGGGCTTCGTACAGGGCCCGCAGCCGGGCGGTCTCCGCCTCGTCGGGCCCGGTCCGGACGGGGGTGCGGTCCCGTCCCTTCCATGCGGCTGCGCCCATCACCGTGACGAGGGCCAGCAGCGGCCCGTACGGGATGAGCGCGACCACGAGTACGCAGGCCGCGACGAGGAACAGCGTGGGCCCACGCCGGTCCTTGGGCGTCGCGGCCCACTTCTGCCGTCCTGCGCCGGCCAGCAGCCGCAGACCGCGCGTGAGCGTGATCAGCGGATGGAGCACATCGGTGGCGCTGTCGGCGGCCGTGCGCGCGAACTCTCGACTGCGAGTGATCGAAGCGCTGCCGCTGCTCAGAATGCGGGGGAGTGGTCGCCTGGCCACGTCTGTCTCCTGAAGGGGTCGGTGCGGAGGCGGAGGGTCAGAACTTGATCCCGCCCAGGAGTCCGGCCAGGCTCGCTCCGCCCGCGGTGATGCTCGGTGCGATGGCGGTCCCGGCCAGGTAGAAGCCGAACAGGGCGGTGACGAGGGCGTGCGACGCCTTGAGGCCGTCCTTCCTGAAGAACAGGAAGACGATGATGCCGAGGATGACGACGCCGGACATGGAAAGGATCATGAGTGTTCTCCTGGTTGGAGGGGACGGTCACCATGAGTCCTTCCAGGCTCACCCCAAGTATCCATAAGATAAAAGGGGCAATCGGGTTAAAAGGGTGATTATCCACCCGATCGGCGGAGGTGACGCCCGGGCCTGATCATGTACCCGCACGGGCAGTACCCTGTCGGTTCACTCGCACGGCCCCCGCCGTGCACGTCCCGGCCGCCGACGGCGGCCGAACGGTCAAGGAAGGCGGTACCCCGATGAGCGAAGCGCCCGATCCCGAGGTCGTGGAGCTGGCCTCCAAGGTGTTCGACCTGGCGCGCGCCGGCGACGCCGACGCCCTCGCCGCCTATGTCGACGCCGGCGTGCCCGCCAACCTCACCAACGACCGGGGCGACTCGCTGCTGATGCTCGCCGCGTACCACGGGCACGCCCCCGCGGTCACCGCCCTCGCCGCCCGCGGCGCCGACCCGGGCCGGGCCAACGACCGGGGCCAGACCCCCCTCGCCGGAGCGGTCTTCAAGGGTGAGGAAGCGGTGATCCGCGCCCTCCTCGACGCGGGTGCCGATCCGGCCGCCGGAACGCCCTCCGCGGTCGACACCGCACGCATGTTCGGCAAGGACGACCTGCTGGAACTCTTCGGAGCCCGCTGAACGGGTACGCCGTAAATGTGGTCGCGGTGGCGAAATGGCTGGGTCATCATGACGTCGCGGGCCCGATCCGGGCCAACCGACGAGAGGCAGAGGAAGATGCTCTACACCAGGCAGAAGACGGCGGTCGGCGCATCGTGTTGCCGCGCGGCCTAGGGCTCGCCCCAGTGCTCGTCCCGGAGCACGTGGAACTGCACAGTCCCGGTTGTGTCGACAGCTTGATGTGAGGCTTTCCCCATGTTCGATCCGTTCATAGCGCCGAGCGGCACCCTGCTCGGCCTCCTCCAGAGAGGCCGCGGCGACGGCACGCTCCACGCGCTCGCCGCACCGCGCTCCGAGGCCCTGGCCGCGCTCCACCACTGCGTCCTGAGCGACCCGCGCCACGACTGGCAGATGGAGAACCGCTCCCTCTACTACGCGCGCCTGTTCCTCGACCTCGACGGCGGTGTCGAGGAGATCGAGCGGCACCTGACCGACCCCGAGGACCACCTCGACACCGAGGACTCGCGCACCGGCCTCGCCCTGTCCGTCCTCGGCCACCTCGCCTCCTACGGGCGCGGCGACGCCCTTGCCCTGCTGCGCCGCTACGCCGCCACCGGCTCCAACTGGGCCTGGGCCCTGGACGAGCTCGCGCTGCGCGACGACGACGCCGGACTCCGCTCCCTCGCCGAGCCCGTGCTCGCCCGTTTCCCCGACGACCCCGAGGGCCGCGCCGAGCTGGCCGCGACCGTACGGGACGCCTACGAGCCCCGCCCCTGGCGCCTGTGGGCCGACGACCCGCGCGAGGCGGTCGCCGCCCGCGTCCGGGCCGCCTCCGAGCAGGGGTCCTTCGACCGCTGGCAGCGCCAGATGCGCCCCGGCGCCCCCCGGCCGGGCTGGAGCGTCCAGGCCGTCTTCGACTGGGCCCGGCAAGGACTGGAGCGCGGCAGCGTCCTCCACGTGCCCGCCGCCCGCTGCCTCGCCGCCGTCGCGGGCCCCGAGAACCGGGCCGAGATCGTCGAGGCCGCCCGCAGCGGACCCGACGCCGCCCGCTGCGCCGCCCTCCACTATCTCGCCGCCGAGGTCCGCGACCCCGTCGTGCTCGACCTGATCGAGACCGCGGCCACCGAACCCCGGGGCACCGTCGCCGACGCGGCCGTCGCCGCCTTCGAGCGCATGTGCGGCGAGGACGCCGTGGAGCGCGCCCGCCGCTGGGCCCGCAGGCCCGACGCGCTCGGAGCGTCGGCCGCCGGCGTGCTGGCCGGACGCGGTGGCCCGCAGGACGCCCCCGCGGTGCTCGCCGCACTGCGCGACGCCGTACGCGGCGACGGACCGGACGCGCCACGGCTCTGGGCGCTCGTGGACGGCGCCGGGCGCCTCGGTATCGCCTGCGCCGCACCCGTACTGCGCCACATCTACCGGGAGACGTCCTCCTCGCAGCTGCGCGGCCGGACCGCCCGGGCCCTCGCCGCCACCGACCCGTCCTTCCCCACCGGGTTCGCCGTCGAATGCCTGTGGGACTGCGAGGAGACGACCCGCGAGGTCGCCGCGCGCCACGCGGAGACCGGCGACCTGCGCGTCGCCGAGCGGCTGCGCCGCCTCGCCGCCGACCCCGCCGAGGAGGCCGAGGTCCAGTCCGCGGTACGCAGCAGGATCGGCCCGGACGCCCCGGCGGTCTGACCGGCGGATACACCCCGTAACACCCCAGGAGTGCAGCGCGTCGGGGGCGCGCCGCCCCCGCCCTGTTCCGTGATCACCGGACGGCGGGCCAGTATGGGGGCATGACCGGGCGCTGGGAGTTCTGGATCGACCGTGGCGGCACCTTCACCGACGTGGTGGGGAGGCGCCCCGACGGACAGCTCGTCACCCGCAAACTCCTCTCGCACGACCCGGACCGCTACCGCGACGCCGCCGTCGCGGGCATCCGGCTGATGCTCGGCCTCGGACCCGGTGAGCCGGTCCCCGCCGACCGCGTCGCCGCCGTGAAGATGGGCACCACCGTCGCCACCAACGCCCTGCTGGAACGGCGCGGCGAACCGACCGTCCTGGTGATCACCGAAGGCTTCCGGGACGCCCTGCGCATCGCGTACCAGAGCCGCCCCCGCCTCTTCGACCGCCGCATCCTGCTCCCCGAAGCGGTCTACGACCGGGTCGTCGAGGTCCCCGAGCGCATCGACGCCCACGGCCGCACCGTCACCCCGCTCGACCGCGACGCCGTCGCCCGCCTGCTCCGCGAGGCCCACGCCGACGGGCTGAGCAGTGCGGCCGTCGTCCTCATGCACGGCTACCGCCACTCCGCCCACGAGCAGGCGGTCGCCGCCGAGGCCCGGGCCGCCGGCTTCACCCAGATCAGCTGCTCCCACGAGGTCAGCCCCCTGATCAAGCTCGTCCCGCGCGGCGACACCACCGTCGTGGACGCCTACCTCTCGCCGATCCTGCGCCGGTACGTCGACTCGGTCGCCGCCGAACTCCCCGGCATCCGGCTCATGTTCATGCAGTCCAACGGCGGCCTGCGCGAGGCCGCCCACTTCCGCGGCAAGGACGCCGTGCTCTCCGGGCCCGCCGGCGGAGTCGTCGGCATGGTCCGCACCTCCGCCCAGGCCGGCCACGACCGGGTCATCGGCTTCGACATGGGCGGCACCTCCACCGACGTCTCGCACTACGCGGGCGAGTTCGAACGCGAACTGGGCACCGAGGTCGCCGGCGCCCGGATGCGCGTGCCCATGATGAACATCCACACCGTCGCGGCCGGCGGCGGCTCCGTCCTCCACTTCGACGGCCGGCGCTACCGGGTCGGCCCCGACTCCGCCGGCGCGGTCCCGGGCCCCGCCTGCTACCGCCGGGGCGGACCGCTGACCGTCACCGACGCCCAGGTCATGCTGGGCCGCGTCCGCCCCGCCCACTTCCCCGCCGTCTTCGGACCGGACGGCGACCAGCCGCTCGACGCGGACATCGTGCGCGAGCGCTTCGAGGAACTGGCCGAGGAGGTCGCCCGGGCCACCGGCACCGAGCGGACGGCGGCCGAGACGGCGGCCGGCTTCCTGGAGATCGCGGTCCTCTCCATGGCCAACGCCGTCAAGAAGATCTCCGTACAGCGCGGCCACGACATCACCCGCTACGCCCTCACCGGCTTCGGCGGCGCCGGCGGCCAGGCCGTCTGCGCCGTCGCCGACGCCCTCGGCATCGACACCGTCCTCGTCCCGCCGCTGGCCGGGGTGCTCTCCGCGTACGGCATCGGGCTCGCCGACGCCACCGCCATGCGCGAGCAGTCCTTCGAAGCCGTCCTGGACGCCGACTCCGAGACCCGGGTGCGGGAGCTGTGCGACGAACTCGCCGCCCGCGCGAGCGCCGACCTGCGCGCGGACGGCGTGCCCGCCGACGCCATCACCACCCGTGCCCGGGTCCTGCTGCGGTACGAGGGCACCGACGCGAGCCTGCCCGTCGCCCTGGACACCGCCGCCGCCATGACCGACGCCTTCACCCGCGAGCACCGCTCCCGCTACGGCTTCACGGCCGACCGCGGGCTCGTGGTGGAGACGGTCTCCGTGGAGGCCACCGGGACCGCCGGCGGCCACGCCGAGATCCGGCCGGCCGCCCGCGGCGAGGGCGCCCCCACCGCGCCCCGCCCGTACGACACCGCCCGGATGTTCGCCGAGGGGCACTGGCAGGAGGCCCCGCTCCACCGCCGGGACGACCTGCGGGCCACCGACGTCGTCACCGGCCCCGCCGTCGTCGCGGAGGCCGACGCCACCACCGTCGTGGACCCCGGCTGGCAGGCCGAACTCGCCGCCACCGGACACCTCGTCCTCACCCGCGCCCGCCCGCGCCCGGCCCGGCAGGCCGTCGGCACCCAGGTCGACCCGGTGATGCTGGAAGTCTTCAACAACCTCTTCATGTCCATCGCCGAGCAGATGGGCGTGACCCTGGAGAACACCGCCCGCTCCGTCAACATCAAGGAGCGCCTCGACTTCTCCTGCGCCCTGTTCGACGCCGACGGCAACCTGATCGCCAACGCGCCCCACATCCCCGTCCACCTCGGCTCCATGGGCGAGTCGATCAAGGAAGTGCTCCGCCGCAACACCGGCACCATGCGCCCCGGCGACGTCTACGCCGTCAACGACCCGTACCACGGCGGCACCCACCTGCCCGACGTCACCGTCGTGACACCCGTGTTCGACACGACCGGCGACGGGCCGGTGCTGCGCTTCCTGGTGGCCTCGCGCGGCCACCACGCCGAGATCGGCGGCATCACGCCCGGCTCCATGCCCGCCTTCAGCCGCACCGTGGACGAGGAGGGCGTCCTCTTCGACAACTGGCTCCTGGTCCGCGACGGCACCTTCCGCGAGGACGCCACCCGCGACCACCTCACCACCGCCCCGTACCCCTCCCGCGACCCGGACACCAACCTCGCCGACCTCCGGGCCCAGATCGCCGCCAACGAGAAGGGGATCGCCGAACTGCGGGCCGTATCGGAGCAGTTCGGCGCCGAGGTCGTGGACGCCTACATGGGCCACGTGCAGGACAACGCCGAGGAGTCGGTCCGCCGCATCGTCGCCGGGCTCGCCGACGGCCACTACCGGTACGAGACGGACAACGGCGCCGTGATCGAGGTGACCGTCACCGTCGACCGCGAGGCCCGCGGCGCCGTCATCGACTTCACCGGTACCTCCCCGCAGCAGCCGGGCAACTTCAACGCCCCGAAGTCCGTGGTCATGGCCGCCGTGCTGTACGTCTTCCGCACCCTGGTCGCCGACGACATCCCCCTCAACAGCGGCTGCCTGAACCCGCTGGAGATCCGCGTCCCCGAGGGCTCCATGCTGGCCCCCGTCCCGCCCGCCGCCACCGTCGCCGGCAACGTCGAGACCTCGCAGGCGGTGACCGGCGCCCTGTACGCGGCCCTCGGCGTCCAGGCCGAGGGCTCCGGCACCATGAACAACCTGACCTTCGGCAACGACCGCGTGCAGTACTACGAGACCGTCGCCAGCGGCTCCGGCGCGGGCGAGGACTTCGACGGCACCGACGCCGTCCAGACCCACATGACCAACTCCCGCCTCACCGACCCCGAGATCCTGGAATGGCGCTACCCGGTCCTGCTGGAGAGCTTCCGGGTCCGCGAGGGCAGCGGGGGAGCGGGCCGCCACCGGGGCGGCCACGGGGTCGAGCGCCGCATCCGCTTCCTGGAACCGGTCACCCTCGCCCTGCTCACCGGACACCGCCGGGTGCCCCCGTACGGCATGGCCGGCGGTGCACCGGGCGCCCTCGGCAGCCAGCACATCGAACGCGCCGACGGAGGCCGCACCACGCTTGCCGCCTGCGACAGCGCGGACGCCGGCCCGGGCGACGTCCTGGTGCTCCGCACGCCCGGGGGCGGCGGCTACGGAGAGCCGGGCGGGGAGGACGCGGGGGCCTGACCGGTCCGCCGGGAGCGGCCCTTCTGCGCCGTTTCGACCGTTGTCGGTGCGAGGACCTAATCTGTGCACCGTGACTTCGCCTGCCTACACGGACAACGCTGCGCCCCAGCTCAGCGCGGGGCCGAGGCCCGCACCGGGCCCGGCCGCCGACGAGGGGCTGTCGCGGCGGCTGCGCGCGCTCGCCTGCACCGCGCCGCTGCACGACCTGGACGCGCGCAAGGCGAACCTCGCCGGTGAGTACAGCGGCTACGCGATGGCCGAGGTCGCGCTCGCCGCGATCGACCACGTCACGCTCAACATGGACTTCGACACCGGCGCGGACCACGACCAGATAGTGACCAGGCTCCTCCCGCGGGTCGCGGCCCAGGCCCCCTCCCGCCCCGCCGCCGAGCACGAACGCGTCGCCCGCTGGGTCCTGGAGAACCTGATCAACGTCGGCAGCGTGGACCGCGGCTTCCGCGCCGTCTACGGCACCTTCGGCCCCGACGGCGTCTACGTCCGCCGCGACTACGACTTCAAGCTCATCGAGGAGGTCCCCGGGCACGGCGGCAGCGTCTACCTCAGGGCCACCGACGAAGCCGTCAACGTCCTCGTCGGCGCCCTCGACACGGACGTCACCAGCGCCCAGATCGCCGCCGAGGTGAAGCTGGAGGTCCTGATCAGCCGGGGCCGCCTCGCCGACGCCCAGCTCGCCGCCGAACAGGCCCGCTACCGGACCGTCCAGTACGCGGAGACGCTGCGCAAGACGCTCGACGCCACCCGGCGCAACGTCCGCGCGGTCGACTGGCTCAACGCCGTGCCCGACATGATCGCCGAGGCCCTGGACCACGTCGCCGACCGCTACCGCCACGAGAACGCGATCCTGACCAACATCCGCAAGGCCCGCGACGAGGCCGAGGACCCCGAGCACAAGCGCCGCGCCGCCGAGCTGGTCGACATCGTCAAGGACTGCATCCGCCGCCACACCCAGCTCCAGTCCCGGCTCCTGGAGGCCGGCCCGCTCTTCCGCGCCGAGCAGGACCGCCAGGCCTTCGCCGCGCCCGCCGCCCGCACCGGACTCGACCTGTACGGGCAGCTCCTCGGCCCGCTGCTGCCGCTCCCGGTCGAGCAGGCGAGCCGCGCCACCGACGCCTTCTTCGCCCACGGCACGGGCCTGCGCACCCCGGTCTCCGTCCGGGTGGGCGACCTGGTCGACCTGCTCCTCAGCCCGCCCCCGGCCCGCGAACACCTCGGCGCCGAGATGCCCGAGCCGGACCTGATCGCCACCCCGGACGACAGCCGCTTCAGCGAGGAGCAGCTGGCCGCCGCGATGGAGCTGCTCGACCTGGAGCACGACGCGCCGCGCCGGCTCTCCGGCCTCCTCGCCGACGCCCGCCGCCGCGACCCGGACCTGCCCTACCTGGTCGCCCTGCTCGCCGTGCACGCCGCGAGCCCCCCGGTCGGCACCGCCTACCGCCAGGGCGAGCGCCGCCTGCTGTTCTCCGTGGACGACGGCACCCCGCTGGACGACGAGGAGTTCGGCGGCGCCGACCTCATCGTCGGCACGGCCCTGCTCGACGCCGCGGGCATGGCGGCCGACCGCACGGAGGCCCCGTGACACCCCCCGGCCCCCGGCCCACCCGGACCCCCTACCGCCGTACCTTCCGCACCGAGGAGCGAGTGTCGTGAGCGACCACCGCGCAGAGCACGCCGACGCATGGAGCGAACCCGCCGACCGGCCCGCCCACGAACCCGACCGCCCCGCACCCGCCGCCGTCACCCCGGCCGACGCGGCCGACGCCGCCCGGCTCGTCGCCTTCGGCCTCCAGCCCAAGCTGCTCCCCGCCCGCGACGCGGAGTACGCCGAACTGCTGCGCCGCTACCGGGACGACCCCGCCTTCGCCCGGCTCGCCGACGCCGTCGCCACCGGGCTCGGCCTCATCGTCCTGGAGGTGTCCCCCCGGGCCGGCATGGCCGTCACGGCGGGCGAGGACTCCGTCTTCGCCGTCCGCATGGGCGACTACGCGCGCCGCGCCTCCTCGGACAGCGCCGACCGCTTCCTGCACGGCCTCGCCCACCTCGCCGTCGCCGCGATGGCCTTCCCGCGCCCCGAGGACCTCGCCGACGACGCCTACATCGGCCGGATCACGGTCAACGGCGTCGACGCCTTCGTACGCCAGGCGTGCAACCGGCTGGAGGAGCGGGCCGAGGAGCTGGGCGACAACACTGACCCGGCCAGCGACGCCCCGGGCCTGGAGGCCGGCTGGCGCGTCTACGCCCGGCGCAGTGCCACCGGCGCCACCAAGGACGCCCGCCGGCTCGCCGGTTCCACCACCGGCATCATCGGCAAGGCCGTCGCCTTCCTCACCGACTCCGGCTTCCTCCAGCGCACCGGCGACGACGCCGGAGGCACGTACCGCACGACCGCCCGCTACCAGCTCCAGGTCCGCGACATGGCGGGCAGCGCCGCCATGGCCGAGCTCCTGGAGCTGGGCGTCGTCCCGGTCACCGACGGAAGCGCCACGCTGCTGCCGCCCCCGGACCCCGACGACCTGGAACTGGTGGCCGACGCGGGCCTGCCGTTCCACGGCTGACGGCCACCCGTCACCGACGTCTTCCCTCCTCCCAGAACGACGAGAGTCCGCCGCCATGTACGAGCTGTCCCGGGTCCGCCTCTACTCCATCGGACCGGCCGGCGCACGCTACGCCGACACCGTGCTCGACCTGCGCGGAGTGGGCGAACCCGTGCCCCGCCCCGCCCCGGCGCAGGCGGAGTTCTTCGAGGAGGAGCCGGTCGGCCCGCCGCGCCGGCCCGCTCCCGCGGGGGTCCTCTTCCTGGAGAACGGCGGCGGCAAGTCCGTCCTGCTGAAGCTGATCTTCTCGGTGATGCTCCCCGGCCACCGCAACACCCTCGGCGGCGCCAGCTCCGGCGTGCTGCGCAAGTTCCTGCTCGCCGACGACTGCGGCCATGTCGCCCTGGAGTGGCAGCACACGCTCACCGGCGAGTGCGTGGTCGTCGGCAAGGTCAGCGAGTGGCGCGGACGCCAGGTCTCCAACGACCCCCGGAAGTTCGCCGAGGCGTGGTACTCGTTCCGCCCGGGTCCCGGCCTCGGACTCGACTCGCTGCCCGTCGCCGAGTCCACCGCCGTCGGCCGCCCCGCCGAAGGCGCCTCCGGCGCCCGCGGCCGCCGCCGCACCATGAAGGGCTTCCGGGACGCGCTCACCGAGGCCGGCAAGTTCTACCAGCACCTGGACGTGCACTGGGAAGAGATCCACGACCGCTGGAACGAGCACCTGGGCGACCTGGGCCTCGACCCCGAACTCTTCCGCTACCAGCGCGAGATGAACGCCGACGAGGGCGAGGCGGCCGGACTCTTCGCGGTCAAGAAGGACTCCGACTTCACCGACCTGCTGCTGCGCGCCGTCACCGACACCCGCGACACGGACGGCCTCGCCGACCTCGTCAGCGGCTTCGGCAACAAGCTCGGCCGCCGCGCCGAACTCACCGCCGAACGCGACTTCACCGCCGGCTCCGTCGACCTCCTCGGCCGCATCGTCGAGGCCGCCGGGACCCGCGCCCGCACCCGCGACATCCACGCCGCGTCCGAGCGCCGCACCCGCACCCTCGCCCGCCGCCTCTCCGCCCGCGCCGGTGAGGAGCGCGGCCGGGCCGCCGAACTCGCCCAGCAGGTCACCGCCGCCGCCCACACCGTCACCGGAGCCGAGGAGACCCGCGGGCGCTGCGCCCTGATCGCCGCCGAACTCGCTTACCGTCACGCCTCGCTGGCGCTCACCGCGGCCGAGAAGAGCGCCGCCGCCCAACGCCGCGAACTGGGCGACGCGCGCACCCTGCACGCCGCCTGGCAGGCCGCCGAGGCCGTCTTGCGCCACCGCGCCGCCGCCGACCGCTCCGCCCGCGTCGCCGCCGCGATCCGGGAGGCCGAGCGCGACGCCGCCCCCGCCCTAGCCGCCCGCGCGAGCGCCGCCGCCGACCTCGTCCGGGCCCTGCACACCGCCGCCGAAGCGGGCGAGGGCCGGGCCAACGAGGAGGAGGAGCGCTCCGACGCACTCCAGAGCGCCGGCGAGGCCGCGCACCGGGACGCCACCACCGCCGCCACCGAGGCCCAGCGCGCCCGCAGCGAGGCCGGCCACCTGCGCCAGCGCCTGGCCGAGGTCGAGCAGGAGACCGCCGAAGCCGTCCGGGCCGGCTGGCTCGACGACACCGCGCCGCACGCCGACCCGGCCAGGGCCGCCCTCGCCGCCAACGACGCCGAACAGGCCGCCGTGGCCGCCTGGGACACCGCACGCGAGGCCGCCGGGGCCGCCGCCGACCGGGCCCGCCAGGCCACCGCCGACGAATCCCGCGCCGAACTGGCCGCCGCCCGCGCCGCCGACGCCGCCCGCGCCGCCGAGCAGGCGTACGAGGCGGAGCTGAGGGCCGCCGACTCGATCGCCGCGGAACCCCGCCTCGCCGAACTGCTCGGCCTGCCCGGAGCCCGGACCGGCGCCGTCCCCCGGCCCCGCCAGGCCGCCGCGCCCGAGGCCGGCGCGACCGCCGACGAGCAGCACCGGAGCGAGGAGAGCCCGGACCCGGGACCTGCCGACCACCCCCAGCCCCTCACCGCCGACGAGTTCGACCGCGGCGCCGACGAACTGCGCGACCTGCTCGACCAGAGCGTCGCCACCGCCGAACGCCGCCTGTTCGAACTGCGCACTGCGGCCGCCGACGACGCCCGCATCCTGGGCGCGCTCGGCGACGGCGGCCTCCTCCCGCCGAGCCCGGACGTCCTGGCCACCGTGGAATACCTCGGCGAACAGGGCATCCCCGCCCTCCCCGGCTGGCGCTACCTCGCCCAGGCCGTCGACCCCGCCGACCACGCGGCCGTCCTCGCCGCCCGCCCCGAGCTCGTCGACGGCGTCGTCATCACCGACCCCGACGCGCACGCCCGCGCCCGCGAGGTCCTGGGCGCCGCCGCCCTGCTGCCCCGCTCCGCCGTCGCCGTCGGCACCGCCGCCGCCCTCCTCGCCCCCGTGCCCGGCCCCGGAACGGGTGCGTCCGGTGCCGGTGAGGGCGTCTTCCTCGTACCGCCGAACCCGGCCATGCACGACGAACACGCCGCCGACGAGGAGCGCCAGGCCCTGCGCAGCCGGGCCGCCGCCCGCGACGAGGACATCCGGGTGCTCGCTGCCCGCCTCGGTGCCGACCGCGCGCTCGCCGCCCGCATCGGCTCCTGGCGCGCCGACTGCCCGCCCGGCATGCTCGCCGAACTCGCCGAGGCGGCCGGCACCGCCCGCACCGCCGCCGAGACCGCCGAGGCCGTCCTCGCCGAGGCCCGCACGGTCCGCGCCGAGGCCGACGAGGCAGCCGCCGACACCGCCCGGGTCCGCGAGGAGCGCCAGGAGACCGCCCAGCGCGCCCGCCGGGCCGCCGACGCGCTCGCCGGACTCGCCTTCCGGCTGCGGGAACGGGCCGGCTGGCAGGCCAAGCTGCGCGAACTGACCGACGAGGCGGCGGAGAGCGAGGCCCGCGCCACCGTCTTCCTGGAACGCGCCCGCGCCGCCGACGAGGACCGCCGCGCCGCCCAGCGCGCCGCCGACGACGCCCGCCGCACCGCCCGCGCCCTGCGCGCCGAACGCGCCGAGATCGCCGGCGCCCCCGAACACCTCCCCGACCTCGGCGAGGACGCCCCCCGCCAGGCACTGCCCGCCCTGCGCGAGGCGTACCGGGCGGCGTCCCAGCTGTACGAGAAGGTGGGCGTCGGCGCCGACCTGCGCGCCGAGCAGGCCCGCGCCGAGAGCGACGAGAGCGCCGCCCTCGCCGAGCTGGACCGCCTCACCAACAAGGTCCGCACCCGGGCCGCCCAGCTCCTGGAGGGCACCGACGGCGCCGACGGCCCGTCCCGGCAGGCCGCCGCCGCCCGCGCCGAATCACTCGTCCAGCTCCTGGAGACCCGGGCCTCCGCCGCCAGCGAGCAGCTGGGCCGGCTGCGCGGCGAGGCCGAACGCCTCGCACCCGCCGACGGAGAGAGCCTGCACACCGAGCTGCCCGACGACCGGGTGCCCGCCGACGCCGAACAGGCCCAGTCCCTCCTGCGTACCGCCACCGCCGAGCTGGCCGCCGCCACCGCCGCGCTGGACACCGCCCGGGCCGCGCACGCCGAGCTGCTGCACGCCCACCGCGCCGCCGAGGACGCGGCGGGCGGCTTCGACGAGACCGCCGCCCTGCTGCGGGACCTGCTGAGGGACCACGGCGCCGAGGACGACGCGGAGGACCCCGAGCCGTACCCGGGCAGCCTGGAGGAGGCCCGGCAGTCCGCCGCCGAGGCCCGCCGCTCCCTGCGCGGCTGCGCCGCCGACCTCTCCGCCGCCGAAGCGGCCGTCCGGGAGGCGAGCGACGTCCTCGTACGGCACGCCAACTCCACCCGCTACGAACAGGTCCGCACCCCGGCCCGGCAGCAGATCCGCGAACTGCCGGCCGCCGCGCTCCCCGAGCACGCGGAGAAGTGGGCCGCCGCCTTCGCGCCCCGGCTGCGCGTCCTCACCGACGAGCTGGCCCAGCTGGAGCGCAACCGCGACTCCATCGTGGACCGGTTGCGCGGCCTGGTGGAGTCCGCGCTCACCACGCTCCGCTCCGCCCAGCGGCTCTCCCGGCTCCCCGAGGGCCTGGGGGAGTGGTCCGGGCAGGAATTCCTCCGCATCCGCTTCGAGGAACCCGACCAGACCACCCTCACCGAACGGCTCGGCGAGGTCATCGACGAGGCGACGAAGGCAGCCCTCCGGAAGAACTCCGACCTGCGCCGCGACGGCATGTCCCTGCTCCTGCGCGGGGTCCGGGCGGCCCTGGAACCCAAGGGCATCGCCGTCGAGATCCTCAAGCCGGACGCCGTGCTGCGCGCCGAGCGCGTGCCGGTCGGACAGATGGGCGACGTCTTCTCCGGCGGACAGCTGCTCACCGCCGCCATCGCCCTGTACTGCACGATGGCCGCGCTGCGCAGCAACGACCGGGGGCGCGACCGGGCCCAGCACCGGCACGCGGGCACGCTCTTCCTGGACAACCCGATCGGCCGGGCCAACGCCACCTACCTGCTGGAGCTCCAGCGCGCCGTGGCCGACGCGCTGGGCGTACAACTGCTGTACACCACCGGCCTGTTCGACACGACGGCCCTCGCGGAATTCCCGCTCGTCATCCGGCTGCGCAACGACGCGGACCTGCGCGCCGGGCTGAAGTACATCAGCGTCGAGGAGCACCTGCGCCCCGGGCTGCCGCAGCAGGACCCCGGCAGCGAGACGGTGCACGGCGAGATCACCGCGACCCGCATGTTCAAGCGCGGTGCCCCGGCACCGAGGACACCGGACGCGTCCGAGACCGTCGAGGAGACCCGGGCTCCGTAGGGGGCCTCAGGCCCGCGACAGCCGGCGGTCCGCGCCGCCCCGGCGGGCTATCCGTGCCGCGTCCCGCTGCGCGGCGCGGGCCTCACGCCGCGCCGTGCGCCGCTCGCGGCGCAACTGCCGGGCCGAGCTGCTGGGCTCGGAGACCACGCCGTTGCGCTGGTTCCACACCTGACGGGTGACCCAGACGTCCAGCACCGCCCAGGTCGCGACCACCGTGCTCGCAACCCCGCTCAGCACCATGGGGAAGGAGAGCCAGGAGCCGGCCAGCGCGGTGAGGAACGCCACCATCGCCAGAATCAGCGTCAACGACAGGACCAGCACCGCCCGCACCGCCGCGGTGCGCACCGGGTCCGGCATCCGCCTGCGCGTCGCCGGCTCCTCCACCCACAGCGGCGGCCTCCCCGGCGCGCCCGCGTCCCCCGTCGGTTCCACCGCGCTCTCACGCTCCTGTGTGTCCAAGGCCCTTCACTCCCACCGCTGTCCGACTTCAGGGTTGCTGCCCGGCATACACCCTTTCTACGCGGACGGTCCGTCCCGTCCGCCCGAGCGTGCCCCGTTGGTCCCTCTACCCCCGTACAGACAGACGAGTGGCCGGCGGTGAAGATTCCTCCCAGCTGTCACGAAACGAAGAATTCCAGCCAACCGGGGCGTGAAGGAACTTGCCATGCCCCAGGGCCTCTTCTGTCGCTTTCGTGAATTTCATCTCCCGGAATACCGGGACAAGCCATGGTCAACTCCCGGTAAGGCGGCCGAAAATCGTCCGGACATGCCTTCGAGTTGTCTGTCCGTCGGTAGTAGGCTCGCGCCGTTTGTTGACGAAACCCGTCCCCGGTCCCGCGGGGATGACCTGGGGGAGGCCATGCGCTTTCGCGGAAAGTCCATCCGCAGGAAGATCGTGGCGTTGCTCGTGGTGCCCCTCGTATCGCTCACCGCCCTCTGGGGATTCGCCACCTATCTCACCGGGCGCGAGGCCGGGAAACTGCTCAGCGCGAGCACCGTCGTGGAGAGGGTCGGCCACCCCCTCGAAGACACCGTCCGGGTCATCCAGAGCGAACGCCGCCAGACCCTCGTCTTCCTCGCCGACCCGCGTGCGTCCGACGCCCTGCCCGTACTGCGCAGGCAGCGCGCCGCCACCGACCGGGTCGTGGCCGAGGTCCGCGAGAGCGCCGGGCAGAAGGACATCCGCGACGCGCTCGGCGCGACCGCGGAAACCCAGCTCGGCTCGATACTCGGCGCCGTCGAAGGACTCGACGCCCTGCGCGCCTCCGTCGACGAACGCACCATCGGACGGCTCAAGGCGATGGCGTACTACAACCGGCTGATCGACCCCTGCTACCGATTCCTGTCCGGCCTGCACACCATGGAGAACGTCTCCATGGACCGGCAGGTCCGGGCCCTGACCGGGATATCCCGCGCCCGGGAAATGCTTTCCCGGGAAGACGCCCTGGTCGCCTCCGGGCTCCTGGCCGGCCGCCTCACCGCCGCCGAACTCCGCCGGATATCCGACCTCGTCGCCCAGCGCGGCCTGCTCTACGAGACCAACCTCGACCTGCTCCCCGCCTCCGAACGCCGCCGCATCGAGCAGTACTGGCAGGGCCCGGACAGCGAACCCCTGCGCTCCGCCGAGGACGGGATCATCTCCCGGGGCCCCACCACCAGCCCGCGCACCGCCGACGCCGCCCGCTGGCAGGAGGTCGCCCCGGCCGCCCTGGAACGGCTGGCCAACGACTCGACGGAGATGAACAACCGCTTCAAGGACCGGGGCAAGCCCGCCGGCTACGGCATCCTGATCAAGGCGGGCATCGCCGGCGTCCTCGGCTTCCTCGCCCTCGTCGTCTCGGTCTTCGTCTCCGTGCGCATCGGCCGCGAGCTCGTCCGCGACCTCACCCGGCTCCGCAAGGACGCCCACGAGGTCGCCGGCGTACGCCTGCCGAGCGTGATGCGCCGCCTCGCCGCCGGCGAACAGGTCGACGTGGAGACCGAGTCCCCGCACCTCCAGTACGAGCGCGACGAGATCGGCCAGGTAGGCCAGGCCCTCAACACCCTGCAACGCGCCGCCGTCGAAGCCGCCGTCAAACAGGCCGACATGCGCCGCGGCGTCTCCGAGGTCTTCGTCAACCTCGCCCGCCGCAACCAGGTCCTGCTCCACCGCCAGCTCACGCTCCTGGACACCATGGAGCGCCGCACCGAGAACACCGACGAACTCGCCGACCTCTTCCGCCTCGACCACCTCACGACCCGCATGCGCCGGCACGCCGAGGGCCTGGTGATCCTCTCCGGTGCCGCCCCCTCCCGGCAGTGGCGCAAGCCCATCCAGCTGATGGACGTGGTCCGGGCCGCCGTCGCCGAGGTCGAGGACTACGAACGCATCGAGGTCCGCCGGCTGCCCCGGATCGGGGTGGGCGGCCCGGCCGTCGCCGACCTCACCCACCTGATCGCCGAACTCCTGGAGAACGCCACGGTGTTCTCGCCCCCGCACACCGCGGTCCAGGTGCACGGCGAGCGCGTCGCCAACGGCTTCACCCTGGAGATCCACGACCGGGGCCTCGGCATGCCCCCCGACGTCCTGCTCGACGCCAACCTCCGGCTCGCCGAGACCCCCGAGTTCGAGCTGTCCGACACCGACCGCCTCGGGCTGTTCGTGGTCAGCCGGCTCGCCCAGCGGCAGAACGTCCGGGTGTCCCTCCAGACCTCCCCGTACGGCGGCACCACCGCCGTCGTGTTCATCCCGGCCGCCCTCCTCACCGACGCCCCCGAGTCGCACGGCACCGGCTTCCGCCTCGACCGCAGGGCCGAGAAGGCCATCGCCGCCAGCGCCCCGGGGGGCGACCCCCGGCGCCCCGAGGCCGACGACCCGGTGCCGGGCCGGCCGAGCGGCCTCTCACCGGTGCCCACCGGACTGGTCGACCCGGCCCTGCTCAACGGCCCCGTCGAGCTGGAGGGCGACGAGCCGCTGGACTTCACCCGCGACCCGGTCCTCGAAGCCGTGGCGGGCCCCGGGCTCGACTCCGTGCTCGACGGGGTCGCCGACCTGGAGGACACCGAGAGCGAGCGCGGCGGCATCTTCCGCGCCCGCGCCCTGCGCCGCGACGCCGACCGCGAGCAGCACCAGCAGGCCGCCGACGACGGCGTGCGGGCGCTGCACCCCGAGGGCGCCCGGCCGCTGCCCCGCCGGCGCCGCCCGCCGACGCTGGTCACCGACCGCGGCCGACGGGTCGACGGGGGAGGCCGCGCCCACCCCGCCTCCGAGGACCGCGAGCCGGTCCGCCCCGCCGGGCCCAAGGTGCCCGCACCCCGTACGCCCGAACCCGCCCCCGACACCGTGGGCGGACTGCCCCGCCGCGTCCGGCAGGCGAGCCTCGCCCCGCAGCTCCGCGAGGGGCCGGACGCCCGCACGGCGGGGCCCGTTCCGGTGGAGAGCGCCGAGGACGTCGAGCGGGACGCCGACGAGGTACGCAGCCGTATGGCTTCGCTCCAGCGCGGCTGGCAGCGAGGCCGCCAGGAGAACGCCGAGGACCCGACGGACCCCGGCGACATCGCACCAGGAACCACTCCGGGAGGGGACGGTCCATGACCGCACCGCACGCCGCCGCAACCGACTCCGCACGCGAGGGGTCCGGCGAACTCAGCTGGCTCCTCGACGAACTCGTCGCGCGCGTCGCCAGCATCCGCAAGGCGCTGGTGCTCTCCAGCGACGGACTGCCCACCGGCGCGTCCAAGGACCTGACCCGGGAGGACGGCGAGCACCTGGCCGCCGTCGCCTCCGGCTTCCACAGCCTGGCCAAGGGCGTCGGCCGCCACTTCGACGCGGGCAGGGTCCGCCAGACCGTCGTGGAACTGGACGAGGCGTTCCTCTTCGTCACGGCGGCCGGCGACGGCAGCTGCCTCGCCGTGCTGGCCGAATCCGACTCCGACGTGGGGCAGGTGGCGTACGAGATGACGCTCATGGTCAAGCGCGTGGGGAGCCACCTGGCCAACGCGCCCCGGACGACCGGTCAGCCCTCCGGGGGGTGAGCGGACGCCATGAGCGCCGCATCGCCCGGCTCCCCGGAGACCCCGGAAGGGCCGCGGACCCCGCGCTGGTACGACGACGACGCGGGCCCCGTCGTCCGCCCCTACGCGATGACCCGCGGGCGCACCAGCAGCGCGTCCCGCCACCGCCTCGACCTGATCGCGATCGTCGTGCCCGAACCCGTGGCCGACGACCCGGACAGGGACCAGCTGCTCACCCCGGAACACGTCGAGATCCTCGAACTCTGCGGTGAGCTGCCCCAGTCGATCGCCGAGCTCGCCTCGTCCCTGGACCTGCCCGTGGGCGTGGTCCGGGTGCTGGTGGGCGACCTCGTGGACGACGAGCTGGTACACGTGACCCGTCCCGTTCCGCCGGCCGAGCTGCCGGACGTGAACATTCTCCGTGAGGTGATCAATGGCCTTCGGGCGCTCTAGCCGCGGCAGGCGGCCCGTGGAACCCGTCACCCTCAAGATCCTGGTGGCGGGCGGCTTCGGCGTGGGCAAGACGACGCTGGTGGGCGCGGTCAGCGAGATCAGGCCGCTGCGCACGGAGGAGCGGCTGACCGAGGCGGGCCGTCCGGTGGACGACCTGGACGGCGTCGAGGCGAAGACCACGACGACCGTGGCCATGGACTTCGGGCGCATCACGCTCCGCGAGGACCTGGTGCTGTACCTCTTCGGCACGCCGGGCCAGGACCGGTTCTGGTTCCTCTGGGACGAGCTGGCCCAGGGCGCGCTGGGCGCGGTCGTGCTCGCGGACACCCGCCGCCTGGCCGACTGCTTCGCGGCCGTCGACTACTTCGAGCGCCGCGAGATCCCGTTCGCCGTCGCCGTCAACTGCTTCGAGGGCGCTGAACTGTTCCCGGAGGCGACGGTACGGGCCGCGCTCGACCTGGACCCCCAGGTGCCGCTGTTGATGTGCGACGCGCGGGACCGGGCATCGGCCCGGGACGTCCTGGTGGCCGTGGTCGAACACGCCCTGGCCCGCGCGGACCGCCCGCGCGAGCCGGTCACGACCTAGGGCCCTTCCTTTGGATCAGGCCGGGCTCGCGGGCTCTGGCACCGCACCTCGCGGCGTTGTCGTCAATCACCAACGCTCCGCGTTGCCTCAATCCTCCGCCTTGCGATGCACGGCACCAGAGCCCGCTCCCTGATCCGGCCTGATCCAAAGGAAGGGCCCTAGCGCCCGTTCTCCGCGAGCCACTTCTCGGCGGTCTGCGCCAGCTCGTGGTCGCGCCCGGCCAGCATCATGCGGATCATCTGCGCGTCACCGCGCAGCGACCAGGCCGGATGGCCGAAGGTGGCCGGGTTGTTCTTCTCGATCAGGAAGTGCGCGGGCCAGGCCGTGCCGTAGCCGATGAGCGGCAGCGCGGCCAGATACCGCTTCCGGCCGCGCGCCAGCCCGTACGCGCTGATCGCGAGACCGGTCAGGGTGCCGGTGAGATGCACCCAGCGGGTCGCCGCCCGCGAGTGCATCGCGACGTAGTACGGCCAGAACTCTTCGTACGAATCGAACGTCTGCTGTGACATACGGGCACCGTAATGGCTGATCCGGCAACCGGAAACGGCCGGGCCGCGTCCGAAAGGGAGAACGGGCGGCCGGAACCCACGGGGGTGGTCCCGGTCGCCCGTTCCCCGCGCCGGCCGGCTCAGTGCCCGGCGACCGACCTGCGGGCCACCGGGAAGTCGAAGTAGGTGTCGGGGAACGCCTCGGGCCGGAAGGTGTAGTGCCACCACTCCTCGGCCAGGTTCACGAAACCGGCCTCGGTGAGCGTCCGCTTCAGGAACTGCCGGTTGGCGCGCTGCACCCCCTGGATACGGGGATCATCGGTGTGCGACAGCGTGTCGAAGCAGTCGAAACCGGTGCCCATGTCCACCGAGTTGTCCGGGAAGCGGTCGGCCTGCGGCGCGTAGCACGGCACCAGCTGCTCGCCCGGGCGGTACGGCCTGGTCGGCAGGGCCGGCAGCCGTACGAGCGTCAGGTCCACGGTGCTGCCCCGGCTGTGCCCGGACTTCTCCGCGATGTAACCGTCCGCGAAGAGGCGCGACTTGTCGACCCGGGGATAGAACTCGCCCTTCATCGTCTCGTCGTCGAGGTCCTTCGCCCAGCGCACGAAGTGGTCGACGGCCCGCTGCGGGCGGTAACAGTCGTACACCTTCAGCGAGTAGCCCTGCCGAAGCAATCGCAGCTGCGCGCGGTGCAGGGCCTCGGCGGCCGGCCGGGTCAGGATGCACAAGGGCTGCCGGTACCCGTCCACCGGCTCGCCCATGAAGTCGTGGGCGGTGGGGTAGCGCATCTCCTGGATGATCGTGGGATCGACCGAACGCAGCGAGACGAACTCCCGGGGCGCCTTCGGCTCGGGCTTCGCCTGCGCCACCGGGGCGGTGACGGTCACGGCGAGCAGGGCGGCGGCGGAGGCCGCCAGGGCACGGAAAGCGGTCGCGATGGCTGTCATGAGCACATCCTCCATGGTCCCGGGGTGCCGCGGAGGCGATCCGGTACAGTCCGCGCGTGTCCGCCACCGGCCCCACGCCCGGTACCCACGAGCGCCGGCCCGGCCCCACGAGGAAACGGAGCGCCCGTGACCCACTCCCACTGCCCCGCCTGCGGAGCCGCGTACACCGGCCTCCCGGCCCCCGGCACCTGGCCCCGCACCTGCGCCGCCTGCGGCGAGACCGCCTACCGCAACCCGCTCCCGGTCGCCGTCGCCCTGCTCCCCGTCACCGACGGCGGGACCACCGGACTCGTCGTCATCACCCGCACCATCGAACCCGCACGCGGCGGCCTCGCCCTGCCCGGCGGCTTCATCGACCACGCCGAGGACTGGCAGCACGCCGTCGTACGCGAACTGCGCGAGGAGACCCGCATCGAGGCACGCCCCGAGGACGTCCGCCTCGCCGACGCCCTCAGCTCACCCGCCGGACACCTGCTCCTCTTCGGACTGCTCCCCGCCCGCCCGGCCGCCGCGCTCCCGCCGTCCGCCCCCACCGACGAGACGTCCGGCCACACCCTGCTCACGGCCCCCGCCACGCTCGCCTTCCCCCTCCACACCGAGGCCGTCCACCGCTGGTTCGCGGGCCGCTACCGCTGAACACGCCCGCCGCCGCGCCACGCTCACGCACCCCGCACCCGGACCGGACGGTCCACCGCCCCGCCGTCCCGCTCCACCACGACGCGCCCGCCCTCCAGCCGGGACGTGTACCGCTCGACCTCCACCGGCTCCCAGCCGTCACCCGCGTCCCGGACCACCGTCCCGCCACCCGCGCGCCCCGCCACCGGCGCCCACACCTCCAGCTCCGGGCCGCCGTCCGCACCCCGCACCGGAAGCACCGCCCCCGCCCGGGCCAGCACCGGCACCCGGGACAGCGGCGCCTCCACCACCACCCGCCCCGGCCCCTCGTACACCGCCCCGCTCACCGTGTCGTACCAGCGCCCCGGCGGCAGCCGTACCGCCCGCCGCACCACCCCCGGCTCCAGCACGGGCGCCACCAGCAACGCGTCACCGAGCAGGAAGGCGTCCTCGCAGTCCCGCAGCCCGCGGTCCCCGGGCGAAGCCCACCACAGCGGGCGCACATACGGCGCACCCGTCAGCGCCGCCAGCCGCGCCAGGGTCACCCAGTACGGCCGCAACCGCTCCCGCTCCACCAGCACCGCACGTGCCCCCGCCAGCACCTCCGGCCCGAACTCCCACGGCTCCCGGCGCCCCGCGTCGATCGCCGCGTGCGTACGGAACAGCGGCAGGTACGCCCCCAGCTGGAACCACCGCAGATACAGCTCGGGCGACGGCGACCCGTCGAACCCGCCCACGTCCGTACCCGAGTACGGCACCCCGCACAACCCGAGCCCCAGGACCAGCGCCAACGACGCCCGCAGCCCCGGCCAGCCCGTCGCCACGTCACCGGACCAGGTGCCCCCGTACCGCTGCATCCCCGCCCAGCCCGAACGCGAGAACAGGAACGGCCGCTCCTCCGGCCGCAGCCGGGCCAGCCCCTCGTACCCGGCCCGCGCCATCGCCAGGCCGTACACGTTGTGCGCCTCCCGGTGGTCGCCGCCGCGCCCCTCCAGCGCGTGGCGCGCCGAACGCGGCAGCGACGGATCACCGAACGCCGCGAACGACACCGGCTCGTTCATGTCGTGCCACACCCCGGAGAACCCCTGCGCCAGCCGCTCCGCGTACAGCCCGCCCCACCACTCCCGTACCCCCGCATCCGTGAAGTCCGGATACACGCACGCACCCGGCCACACCTCCCCGCGCACCTCCCGCCCCCGGGCGTCCCGGACGAACGCGCCCGAAGCGCCCACCGCCCGCCCGGACGCGTAGACCGCGTTGCCCCCGGCCGCCGCCACCGCCGGGTCCACGATCGACACCAGCCGCACCCCGCCCTCCCGCAACTCCCCGGCCAGCCCCGGCAGATCCGGGAACCGCCCGCGGTCCACCGTGAACACCCGGTGCGCGTCGTAGTGGTCGATGTCCAGGTGCAGCACCGACAAAGGCAGCCCCCGCTCCCGGTACCCCGCCACGATCCGCCGGACCTCCCGCTCCGAGCCGAACCCCCACCGGGCGTGCTGCGGACCCAGCGCCCAGGACGGCGGCACCGCCGCCGAACCCGTCAGCGCCGACCACCCCGCCAGCACCCGGGCCGGCGTACCCGCCACCGCCCAGCAGCGCAGCGGGCCGCCGTCCACCCGCACCTCCGAAGCGCCCGGCCGGTCGTGTCCGGACCCCGCGCCCTCCCGCCCCTCCCGCAACGACACCCGGCCCGCCCAGGAGTTGTCGTAGAAGACCAGGTGCGTCCCCGCGTCCGCCACCACCAACTGCACCGGCATCGTCAGATACAGGGGATCGTCCCCCGGCCCGAACCGCCCGCCCGGGTCCGTGTTCCACAGCGCGTACACCCCGTCCCGCAGCCGGGGCCCCGCCGCCCGTCCGCCAAGACCGAAGAACCGCGCGTCCGCCGGCACCTCCGAACGCTGCACCCATCGCGCCTCCCCGCCCGCCACCGGCTCCCACCAGCGCGGCGGCAGCTCCCGGCGCAGCACCACCCCGCCCGGCGTCCGCAGCTCCACCGCCCCGTGCCGCGACACCGCGACCGTCAGCCGCTCCGCCACCACCTGCCAGCCTCCGTCCGTACCCGGCTCCAGCACCGCCCGCGGATCGGCGGCGGGCGCCTCCCCGTCCACCGCGTACGACGGCCCCGGCCCCGCCCCGTCCCACCCCCAGAACACCGCGCCGCCCACCGCGACCCGGATGCGCAGCTCCGAACGGGCGAACCGCACCACACCGCCCCCGGGCCCCGGCTCCGCGCCCGTCACCGGGCCCGGCACCCGCGCCCGCTCCGCCCCACGCCCCGGCAGCGCCCGCGCGTCCGCACGCGTCCGGCGCCACGCCGAGCGCACTGTGCGCAGCCCTCGCTTCGAACCCATCAGCTTCACCGAGCGCACCAGGTCACGACCGTTCATGCGGCTCACCCTGCCACCCGCCCGGCCGCCAACAAGCGCCGTTCAACTTCCGTTCACCCCGCGCCGGGCGTGGTGGGAGCACATGCCGGGACACGGAACCATGTACGGGCAACCCTGGTGCGAAGGACGATCACATGGCATCGTCCGTGGCGTCGCCTCACGCGCACACCCCCGCTCGTGCGCGCGACCTGCGCACACACCGCGTACCCGCTACAGCCAGGGAGCCGCCCCATGACCTCAGCAGCCGACGAAGCCCCCCTGTGGCAGCCCGGCCCCGACCGCGTCGCGGCCGCCGCCGTCACCCGATTCCAGAGCTGGGCCGCCGAACACCACGGCGCACCGGCCGAGGGCGGCTACGCCAGTCTGCACCGCTGGTCCGTCGACGAGCTCGACACCTTCTGGAAGGCCGTCGCCGAGTGGTTCGACGTGCGCTTCTCCACCCCGTACGAGCAGGTCATCGGCGACCGCTCGATGCCCGGCGCCACCTGGTTCCCCGGCGCCACGCTCAACTACGCCGAGCACGCCCTGCGCGCCGCCGAGGACCCCCTGCGCGCCGACGCGCCCGCCCTGCTCCACGTGGACGAGAGCCACACCCAGGTCCCGACCTCGTGGTCCGAGCTCCGCCGCCAGGTCGGTTCGCTCGCCGCCGAACTCCGCGCCCTGGGCGTCACCCCCGGCGACCGCGTCAGCGGCTACCTCCCCAACATCCCGCAGGCCGTCGTCGCCTTCCTCGCCACCGCGGCCGTCGGCGGGATCTGGACCTCCTGCGCCCCCGACTTCGGCGCCCGCAGCGTCCTCGACCGCTTCCAGCAGGTCGAACCCGTCGTCCTGTTCACCGTCGACGGCTACCGCTACGGCGGCAAGGAACACCACCGCGCCGACACCGTCGCCGAGCTCCGCCGCGAACTCCCCACCCTGCGCGCCGTGGTGCACATCCCGCTGCTGGGGACCGACGCCCCCGAGGGCGCCCTCGACTGGGCCGCCCTCACCTGCGCCGACACCGAACCGGTCTTCGAGCAGGTCCCCTTCGACCACCCGCTCTGGGTCCTCTATTCCTCGGGCACCACCGGACTGCCCAAGGCCATCGTCCAGTCCCAGGGCGGCATCCTGCTCGAACACCTCAAGCAGATCGGCCTCCACTGCGACCTCGGCCCCGAGGACCGCTTCTTCTGGTACACCTCCACCGGCTGGATGATGTGGAACTTCCTCGTCTCCGGCCTCCTCACCGGCACGACCCTCGTGCTGTACGACGGAAGCCCGGGCTATCCGGACGTCAGCGCCCAGTGGCGCGTCGCCGAACAGACCGGCGCCACTCTCTTCGGCACCTCCGCCGCGTACGTCATGGCCTGCCGCAAGGCCGGCGTCCACCCGGGACGCGACCTCGACCTCTCCCGCGTCCAGTGCGTCGCCACCACCGGCTCCCCGCTCCCGCCCGACGGCTTCCGCTGGCTCCACGACGAGGTCGCCGACGACCTGTGGATCGCCTCCGTCAGCGGCGGCACCGACGTGTGCAGCTGCTTCGCCGGCGCGGTGCCCACCCTCCCCGTCCACATCGGCGAGCTCCAGGCCGCCTGCCTCGGCACGGACCTCCAGTCCTGGGACCCCGCGGGCGAACCGCTGACCGGCGAGGTCGGCGAGCTCGTCGTCACCGAGCCGATGCCCTCCATGCCGGTCCGCTTCTGGAACGACCCCGACGGCAGCCGCTACCACGACAGCTACTTCGACGTGTACCCCGGCGTCTGGCGCCACGGCGACTGGATCACCCTCACCGACCGCGGCTCCGTCGTCATCCACGGCCGCTCCGACTCCACCCTCAACCGGCAGGGCGTCCGCATGGGCTCCGCCGACATCTACGAGGCCGTCGAACGCCTCCCCGAGATCCGCGAATCCCTCGTCATCGGCCTGGAGGAACCCGACGGCGGCTACTGGATGCCGCTCTTCGTCCACCTCGCCGAAGGCGCCACCCTGGACGACGCCCTCCGCGACAGCATCAAACGCACGATCCGCGAGAACCTCTCGCCCCGCCACGTCCCGGACGAGGTCATCGAGGTCCCCGGCATCCCGCACACCCTCACCGGCAAGCGCATCGAGGTTCCGGTCAAGCGCCTGCTCCAGGGAACAGCCCTGGAAAAGGCCGTCAACCCCGGCTCGATCGACAACCTGGAACTCCTCCACTTCTACGAGAAGCTGGCCCGCGAACGCCGCTGACCGCACCGTTGTCAGTGCCCCTGGTTACGCTGAGTGAGCAATGATCGACAGCGCATTGGGGGACATCATGGCGCAGACCAGGAACAAGCGGACCACCGTCCACGGACGGACCGTGACCACCACCATGCGACGCACGCTGCGCCGCGAAGCACCCACCACCATCGGCCTGCTGGCCGACGAGGAGGACTTCGCGGCCATGCGCCGCTACCGCACCTTCGCCTTCGACGACCACGGCGTCTACCTGGAACAGGTGGAGGCCCTGCTCAAGGCCCTCACCGCGCAGGGCGTGCACACCACGGTCGCCCTCTTCGACCCCCTGGAGTACGCCCACTACTGCGCGGAGGCCGGCATCCTCCCCGACACCCCGGCCGGCCGCAGCCGCTTCACCGCGGAGATCGCTGCCTGCGGAGCCACCGTCACCTACGAAGGACAGCCCCTGGACGCCCTGATCCAGGTGCTCGTCGGCCGCGCCGTCCGCCGGGCCACCTGGGAGTACGCCACCATGCTCCTGGCCGGCCTCGGCGACTGCGCGGACTGCGGCCGGGACATCGGCACCGCCGCCTTCGACCGCGCCTCCCACCTGCTCGAACGCACCCTGGAAGCGGCCGGACCCGGCACCCACCACCTGGTGTGCAGCACCCCCACGGAGAACGACCAGCTCCTCGCCGCCCTGCACACCGACCGGCCCACCGCGGGAGCCGTCCTGCTCGACACCTCGGAGGGCGCCGAGTTCGTGAGCGTCCTCGCCGTCGCCATCGCCCTGGAGAGCCACGGCGGAGTCGTCCTGCGTACGAGCACCCCGGGCGCCCCGGACCGCGTGCACGGCTGGCGGCTGAGCCGGGGCAACCTCGACCCGCTCACCGCCGGTGAGGTCTTCAGCGCCTACTGCACCGACGCGGACACGGGCGAGCCCGTCGCCCCCGAGTCCGGTGTGGAGTACTGCGCGGGCTTCGACATCGGCGCCGACGAACCGGAGGAGCACCGCTGACACGACGAAGGGGCTTTCCGCCGATGACCGGCGGAAAGCCCCTTCCCCTCGCGTCGTCCGGCACCGGACTACTCGCCCGACAGCACCGCCTGCGCTGCCCGGCGCGCGTCCTCGGCGGAGTCCGCCGCGCGCGCGGCCGCCGCGGCCCGCTCGCACTGGGCCAGCGTGTATTTGGCCAGCGTGGCGCGGACATAGGGAATGGACGCCGCACCCATCGACAGGGACGTCACCCCCAGACCCGTCAGCACGCAGGCGAGCAGCGGATCGGAGGCCGCCTCACCGCACACGCCACAGCTCTTGCCCTCGGCCTTGGCCGCCTCGGCCGACAGCGCGACCAGATCCAGCAGCGCGGGCTGCCACGGGTCCTGGAGCCGGGAGACGGCCCCCACCTGACGGTCGGCGGCGAAGGTGTACTGCGCCAGGTCGTTGGTGCCCAGCGACAGGAACTCCACCTCTTGGAGCACCGAGCGCGCCCGCAGCGCGGCGGACGGGATCTCGACCATCGCGCCGAACTTCGCGTTCAGCCCGGCCTCGCGGCAGGCGTCGGCGAAGGCCTTGGCGTCCGCGCGGTCGGCCACCATGGGCGCCATGACCTCAAGGTAGACGGGCAGCCCCTCGGCAGCCTTCGAGAGAGCGGTGAGCTGGGTCCGCAGCACGTCCGGGTGGTCCAGCAGGCTCCGCAGGCCGCGCACGCCCAGCGCCGGGTTCGGCTCGTCCGCCGGAGTCAGGAAGTCGAGCGGCTTGTCCGCGCCCGCGTCCAGCACCCGCACGACGACACGCCCCTCGGGGAACGCCTCGAGAACCGCGCGGTACGCGGCGACCTGCTTCTCCTCGGACGGCGCCTGCTTGCTGTCGTCCAGGAAGAGGAACTCCGTACGGAACAGACCGACGCCCTCCGCGCCCGCCTCCACCGCCGCCGGCACGTCACCGGGACCACCGACGTTGGCGAGCAGCGGCACCTTGTGACCGTCGGAGGTGGCGCCGGGGCCGGTCGCGGCGGTCAACGCGGCCTTGCGCGCGGCGGCGGCGCTCTCCAGCTCCGCCCGCTTCGCGGCGCTCGGGTCGACGAAGATCTCACCGGTGCTGCCGTCCACGGCGACCAGCGTGCCCTCGGCCAGCTCACCGGCCCCGGGCAGGGCCACCACGGCGGGGACGCCGAGCGCCCGGGCCAGGATGGCGCTGTGGCTGGTCGGCCCGCCCTCCTCGGTGACGAAGCCGAGGACCAGCGCGGGGTCGAGCAGCGCCGTGTCGGCGGGGGCGAGGTCACGGGCGATCAGGACGTACGGCTCGTCGCTGTCCGGCACGCCGGGCATCGGCACACCGAGCAGCCGCGCCACGATGCGGTTGCGGACGTCGTCGAGGTCGGCGACCCGCCCCGCCAGGTACTCACCGGCGCCCGCGAGCAGCGCCCGGTACGAGGCGAACGCGTCGTACACGCCGCGTTCGGCGGTGCTGCCGACCGCGATGCGGCGTTCGACATCGGCCATGAGCTCGGGGTCCTGGGCCATCATGGCCTGGGCCTCCAGCACGTGCTGGGCCTCGCCGCCGGCCAGGTTGCCGCGCGCGATGAGGTCGGCGGCGACGGCCTCGACGGCCTGCCGGGCCCGCCCTTGCTCGCGCTCGGCCTCGTCGGCCGGGATCTGCTTGGCCGGCGGTTCGAGCACCGCGGTGCCCATGTGCCGTACCTCGCCGATCGCCACACCGTGGCTCACGCCTACGCCTCGCAGCGTTGTCTCCATTTCACCCGTCTCCGGTCGTGCGGGGGCCGTTGCCTCCGCGGTGGTGGATATCCAGTCGGCTGTCACTGCGCCGATCGCGTTACTGCCAGCCGAACAGGGAGTCCCCGACCGCCACGTCGCCGGTCTCGGCCACGTCGGAGAGGGAGTCGGCGGTCGCCTCCAGGGCCACGATCGGGCAGATCGGCGACTTGCCGGCCTTCTCGACCTCGGCCGGGTTCCACCGGACGACGCCCTGGCCGCGGGTGACGTTGTCACCCTTGCTCACGAGCAGCTCGAAGCCCTCGCCGTTGAGCTGGACCGTGTCGATGCCCAGGTGAGTGAGCACCCCGTGCCCCTCGCTGTCGACCACCACGAAGGCGTGCGGGTGGAGGGAGACGACGATGCCGTCGACGGGCGCGACCGCCTCGGAGGGCTCGCGGACGGGGTCGATGGCGGTGCCCGGACCGACCATCGCGCCGGAGAAGACGGGGTCGGGTACGGCAGCGAGCCCAATGGCACGTCCGGCAAGAGGGGACGTCACGTTGGTCATGGGGGGCCTCCCAGTGGAGCTTCGAAGGGTGCCGCCGCGGCTTGAGTAGGAGGACGGCGTACTGCTCAGCAGACTAAGTCATAAGAAGTCCCGGTTCCGCCCGAGTCCTGGTGGTTCGAGGACCTAGGGGCGCACCGGAAACGATTTGCCTCGACTCCCGGCAGCCTGTACTGTCGTACTCCTGCCTGGCCCCAACGCGACTTTGAGTCGGGGGTCGGCAGCGGCTATTGAGCCCAAACCCTAACCCGAAATCGGGCACCCGCATGTCTGCGGGGGGCCGGTCAGGGGGACCGGAAAGGTTTGATAGTGTCGGACTCGCCGGAAAGGGAAACGCGAAAGCGAAGAACTGGAAAGCGAAAACTGCTTGACCCGCTTCGACCGGGAATCGGACACGAAAGAGTCT